>NZ_JMIO01000055.1 GCF_000691865.1 Methanoculleus sp. MH98A
TAATAATAGCATACTGATGTGATATATTGTGATAGGGGGTAAAAATCCCCTTTCCGGCATACAAACTGCAAAATACCGTACCTGAAGATCTGCATGGACATAAACGACCTTATGGACGAGATCCTGCGACAGTCGACGAGCGAGGGACGCTTCACTCTTGACGAGTTGCTGCACTACAGTAGCGGCCATTCCCCGACCGGAATAGGGGTTTCGAAAGAGAAGGAACACACGTTCTTCCTGATTTTCTCCGGGGGCGAACCGGACGGTGCCATGTTCGTCGATACGATGGGGACACTCTTTGGAGATTCGGCCGTCCTGCGCCTGACCGGGCGGGAAGAGTTCGAACTCTTCCCGGTGACGCCGCCGATTGTCGACGCGCTGGTTTCACGGTGCAGGGTCTTTGACAAAAGCCACCTGAAGAAAAACGGTCGCCTCGACATCCCGACCGTCGGCACGCCTGCCCGGCAGCGGATAGGAGTGCTCTGCCTGATCGTGCGCGACGGCCGGACGCCTCTTGCCGGAGCCCACGTCGCGATCCGGAAAGGAAAGGTCGTCATGACGAGCGATGTGACGGATTCCGAGGGAAAGGTCAGTTTTCGGCTGCTCAATGGGCGCTACATGTGTGTGGTCTCGGATCGGATCGGAGAGCGGACACGGCGCATCATCGAGTTCCATGAACCTCAGGTAGAAGCGTACGTTGATATTGGGGGCACAGAGGATGAGTTCAGGTGAAGATGAAGAACGTGAATTGATAGCAGCAGTCAGGAACCTTCTTGCACAGCCCGGGAAACAGGAGACCGGCGACGGAGAAACCACGGCGGAGAGCGTCGATACGGGTTTGCCGCTCCAATCCCCGGAAGAGGATGTGCGGGAAGAGACGGTTCCGGAGGTTGCAGAGCCCGTTACCGATGAAATTGACGAGCAGCCGGAGCCTTCGCCAGTGCAGGAGCAGAAGAGCGCGGAGATCCCGCAAAAGAGTACGGGGATCCGCTCGCTCATCGACACGGTGGCAAGGTCGGGAACCACCGCCGAACCGCGTGTACCTTCCGGCAAGGACCCCGTCAGGGCACTCCTCGACCGGATCGGAGGGAGCAAGGCGGACGGCGGTGGAGAGGCCGTGCCCCCCCCGACGGTAGAGACGCACGGTGTCCATGCGGAGCAGGATGTGCCGGCTGATCCGCCGGCGGCGGTTGAGGATTTCGGGGCGGAGCAGGATGTGCCGGCTTCTTCCCCCGGGGACCACATCCCTGCGGGAATCCTCGATCGGGTGAAAGGATGGCGCGAGGGCGATGAATCCGGCACCACCGGGCCGAAACCCCGCGTTGTGGGAGACGTCGATGATCCCGGAATCGGAGGAGATCCATCCGACGGCGTGGTAACGGTAGAGGAGCTCGGGAACCTGGCGGATCTGATCCTCCCGAAGAGCGCGACGTTCACGATCGATGAACTGAGCATCAACCGCAACGAGCACCATTTTGATTTCGTCGACAATGCCAGGGTCGTGTCGGAGTTCGACGATATCTTCTCCCAGTCCCTCTCCTCCACTTCACTTGCTGCGGCTGCCGCACAGGTGGTGACCCCCGCCGAAGAAGTTCCGCAGCCCCGGTTCGGGTTCCTCAAAAAGATCCAGGTGCCGAAAGTCGGTGCCGTGGTCGAGGAGTACAACCCTGCGTTCCACGGCCCGCTCGTCGATCTCGCGATGCGACCGTCGCCGGGGGTGGAGGAGATCGAACTCTATCCGGTGAACGAACCGTATGCCTATGTCCGGGTGACCTACGACAGCGCGACGCACGAGTACACCTATAACGTCATCGAGCCCGTGCTCACGCCCGGGGAGCAGGAACTCTTCCTGGAGATCAAAGAGCGGCTCTTTGAGACGCTCAACATCACTTCCCGTGACCTCACCCGCGACGAAGCACGGACGGCGCTCCGCGATGCGGCGAACATGATCATCGCCGACTACGGGATCCGCCTCGAGCCTCTCGGGCGCGAGAAGATCCTCTATCACGTGGAGAAAGAGTTCCTCGGCGACGGGCTGATCGACCCGGTGATGCACGACAAGTATATCGAGGATATCTCCTGTGACGGCGTGAACAGTGCCATATTCGTCTATCATACGACCTACGAATCGATGAAGACGAGCCTCGTCTATCGCGATCACGTGGCGCTCGACTCGTTCGTCACGAAACTTGCGCAGCGGGCCGGGAAATACATCTCCATTGCCGATCCGATGCTGGACGCCACGATGAGCGACGGATCGCGTATCCAGATGACGCTCGGGGCGGAAGTGACCGCTCACGGTTCGACGTTCACGATCCGTAAGTTCCGGGAGGAGCCGATCACGCCGACGGACCTTATCGAGTGGCACACTTTCTCGCCGCTCGGGATCGCCTTCATCTGGCTCGCGGTCGAGAACGCCAAGTCCTGCATCTTTGCCGGCGGGACGGCGTCCGGAAAGACGACGACCCTGAACGCCGTATCGCTCTTCATCCCGCCGCTGGCAAAGATTGTCACCCTCGAGGATACCCGGGAGCTGAAACTGCCTCACCCAAACTGGATCCCGAGCATCACCCGGGACTCGTTCTCGCAGGACGGGCGGGGCGAGATCGATATGTACGAACTCCTGCGTGCCGCCCTCCGGCAGCGTCCGGAGTACATCCTGGTCGGTGAGGTCCGTGGCAAGGAGGCCCTGACCCTCTTCCAGGCAATGAGCACCGGTCACGTCACCTACGCGACGATGCACGCCGACTCGGTGGCAAGCGCCGTCCACCGTCTGGAGAACCCGCCGATTGACGTACCGAGGAACATGCTCTCTGCACTGAACCTGATGTCCATCCAGGTGCAGGCCCGTATAGGCGGTCAGCGGATCCGGCGGAACAAGCAGCTCATCGAGATCCTGGATATCGATCCCCGGACGAACGAACTGATCACGAATGAGGTCTTCCGGTGGCATCCGGCAACCGACGAGATCCGGTATTCCGGCAAATCCTACATCCTCGAACAGATCATGGAAGACCGGGGCTGGAGCGAGGAGCGGATGCGCGAAGAGCTGAAACGCCGGCAGGAAGTCCTTGAATGGATGCGTATCAAGAAGATTCGCCATTTCAAGGACGTGAGCAAGATCCTGGTCTCCTACTTCCGCGATCCGGAGACGGTCGTCCAGCGGGTGCGTGCCGACCTCTACGGGGAGGGTGGTTCCGCATGAACAGTTACGAGCGGTTCTGCTTCAACCTGATCGGGCACGGCCTGAAAAAGAAGCGGGGAGACTACATCAGCCTCCGAAACGACCTGATGGGAGCCCGGATGAATACGCCGTTCGAGGCGTATCTTGCGACCGCTTACGTTTCCTCGGTCGCCGTGGGGCTGGCCGCCGCCGCGCTCCTCGGGCTCCTGGCCTACCTCCTGCGGATTCCCGATATGATCGTCTATCGCGGAGCGGTTCCGGAAGTCCTGTATGCGTTGAACGACTACAAGATGCTGCTCGGCACCGTCGCCATCACGGTCATCTCTCTCCTGGTGTTCGGGGGGATTACCTACCTGATCTACCTCCTCTATCCCGGTATAAAGGCGGGAGAACGTCGCCGGAATATCGATGCCACCCTTCCGTATGCCATTAACTACGTCACCGCCATGTCTTCGGCCGGGATCACCCCCGACGAGGTCTTCCGGCTGCTCGGCCAGAGCACGATATACGGCGAAAGCGCCGTCGAAGCGCGCTACATCTCCCGGGAAACCGATTTCTTCGGGAAGGATCTTCTCGATGCCCTGCGAACGGTCTCGCAGGCGACGCCGAGCGAACGGATGCGGGAGTTCCTGCAGGGAGCCGTTGCGAGCATCTCCAGCGGGAGCAACCTCACGGAGTACTTCCGCAACAAGGCTCACCAGTACACGCTCGAGAACAACCAGCAGCAGAAGTCGTTTTTAGAGACGCTCGGGCTGATCGCGGAGTCCTATGTCACCGCGATGGTCGCCGGCATGCTCTTTCTGATCATCCTGCAGTCGGTGATGACGATCCTCTCGGGCGACTCGGATCCGCTTTTCCTCTGCATCATCATCTACATGATTGTGCCGTTCGGGAGTATGATGTTCGTCGTCCTGATCAGTTCCATGACTCCGGAGGTGTGATATGGGATTCAAAGATATTTTCAACGATTTCTTGAACAGGAGGCCTTCGGATCAGGAGATTGTTCCGGATGACGCCCTGGAGCCCGAGCGGTTCGTGGAGCAGGATCAGGAGATCTTCGGCAGGATTGAGAACTGGCGGAAGTACCAGGAAGGGTTTTACCGGTTCCTCAAACACCCGGTCAGGGTGATGATGGAGGAGCCCTACACCGTCCTCTTCGTATCCGTTCCGGTCGCGCTCCTCCTCTTCATTGGCGGGTTCGTGAGCATGGTGACGTCCTACGGCATCGGCGCCCTCTTCACGACGACGATGATCGACGACGTCTTCGTCTTCGCGCTCCTCATCGCCATCGTGCCGCTTGCCCTCCTTGATTTCAAGGAGGCGTGGCGCATCTCGAGCGTCGAGGCGTCGCTCCCGAACTTCTTCCGGGATGTGGCCGGAATGAACGATTCGGGCATGACGCTCCCGCACGCCATCCATATCGTCTCGGAGGGTGAATACGGGGCGCTCACGCCGCACATCCGCAAACTCGACACCGAGATGTCCTGGGGGGTCCCGTTCGTGGAGGCCATCCGCCGGTTCGGGAAGGTCGTGAACACCCCGCTTACGGAGCGGAGTGTCGACCTGATCGCCCACGCGAGCTCCGCCGGCGGCGACGTGAGCGAGGTGCTACGGGCGGCGGCGCACGACGCGTACGAGTTCTTCAACCTGCAGTCGGAGCGCAAAAACGGGATGATGATTTACATGGTCATCATCCTGATGTCGTTCTTCGTCTTCCTCTTCGTCATCGGGGTGCTCTCGGGTACCTTCCTCACCACGATGGCGGAGGCGGGGGAGGCGGTTGCTGCGTCGGGTTCAAGTTCGGCCCAGTCGTTCATGGGCAACGTGGACCTCTTCCTCTACAACCGGCTCTTCTGCCACGCCGCGCTGATCCAGGGATTCTTCTCGGGGCTCGCGGCGGGCATCATGGGCGAAGGCCGGGTGGTCGGTGGGCTGAAGTACTCGGCGCTGATGGTGTTTATCGCCTGGATGGCGTTCCGGTTCATTATCTGAAAGGGCATTTAAGGAGCATGGATCTTCGGGCTAACCCGGCCCGGAGTGAAGTCGGGTGTTGGGCCTCCAGGGCCTAACACCGACCGATATTGTATTTTTTCCAGTACCATCGTAACGCGTCACGTTCCACGCGTTTCACAAAACTGTCTTTGCCGTTGCAGTATTGCCCTATATCCCGTGGATACCGCATGGCAAGTTTCGACTTGAGAGCGGCATACGCACGGCTGATCTCGGGATGGGATCTCAGATAATCGCGAAAGGCCAGATGCCTTGTAATGTTCTGGACATTATCGTACTGGAAGGCGTGTATCTGGTGGGTGCGGTTCTCCCCGCCCTTGCGGAAGTAGCGTCTTCCGGGTATGCCGAGTTCGCCCATGGCTTCATAGCCGATAGCCTCGAATTGCCCGGATCTCTCGTCAACCTGCTCGATGTCAAGGACAGCCGGCATGATATCGATGATGGGTTTTGCCCGGAGGCCCGGCACCGACGTGCTGCCGATATGAAAGATCTGCACCAGATTCTCTTTCAGGATATCTTCTATCCGGCGGGCTTCCGTGCGAAAGAGGTCCGGCCAGGCGGGGTTGTAATCGACGACGCGTACGTGTATGTAATCGAGGGCGGCTGCGTCCGATGGAGAGATCTCTCTTCCACTCATCCTCTATCACGTGAGTCGGGAACAATAAACCATTTCAGAATAGCCCCCATATCCACGTGCTCCTCGAAGTGCCGTGCCAGGTCGTCGTAGGATGCCGCGGCCCCGAGGGTGCCGCTCTCCGCCGTCACCGGTTCGAAGGCTACGCCCCGCTGCTCTGCGAGGTAGGTGAGGAGGGCGTTTACGGCGCCGGGGTTCTGGAAGAGGCCGTGCATGTAGGTCCCGAAGACCAGGCCGTCGGGAGTTGAGGCTCCTTCCCCGGCGAACGCTTCGGAGAGGTCGCCCCGCTCCGTCTCGCCCATGTGGATCTCGTAGCCTTCCACCTCCCCCATCGCCGGGAGGATGGGGCCGGGGCCGGTCGCCCGGCGCCGGACCTGCACCGTCGTCTTGCGGTAGCCGGTAAAGGCTGTCACGACGCCGAGGAGCCCGAACCCCGGGTGCTCCGCCGGGTTCTCCGACTCGATGGCGGCGTCATGGATCCGGCTCCCGAGCATCTGGTAGCCGCCGCAGATCCCGATGATCGGGACGCCCCGTGCCCGGGCGGCCCGGAGTTCCTCCCCCACGCCGTGTCGGTTCAGCACGGCGAGGTCCTCGACGGTGTTCTTCGTTCCGGGCAGGATGATGCAGTCGTAGCCGGAAAGCGATCCGCCGGGGGGGACGTAATCCACCGTGGCGTGCCGCTCGAGGAGCTCGAAGTCGGTGAAGTTCGAGATCCGGGGGAGGCGGAGGACGGCGATCCTGACCGGGCAGGCGCCCGCCCGTTCCCCTTTATCGGCGATCGAGAGCGAGTCCTCGCTCGGGAGGGGGATGTCGGCGAAAGGCACCACCCCGAGCACCGGGACGCCCGTGAGTTCTTCGAGTTTTTCGACGCCCGAGGCGAAGAGCCCGGGATCTCCCCGGAACTTGTTGACGATGACCCCGGCGACGAGGGGGCGGATATCCTCCGGGAGGAGGGCGAGCGTCCCGTAGACCTGGGCGAAGACCCCGCCCCGCTCGATATCGGCGACCAGGACGATGGGGAGGCGGAGCGAGCGGGCGAGCCGTATATTCGCGATGTCGCGGTCGTAGAGGTTCACCTCCGCCGCTCCCCCGGCACCTTCCGCCACCACGTTCCCGAACCGGCTCCGAAGCCGCTCGAATGCAGCGACGGCCTCGGCAAGAAGCGTATCGGTCTCCCTGTAGTAGTCCCGGATCTGCACATCCTTATAGGGGCGGCCGAGCAGCACCACCTGCGAGACCGAATCGCCCTTGGGTTTGAGGAGGACCGGGTTCATGTCGGCCTCCGGCTCGACCCCGGCCGCGAAGGCCTGGACGGCCTGGGCGATCCCGATCTCGCTCCCGTCGGCCGTGACGTAGGAGTTGAGGCTCATGTTCTGAGATTTGAACGGCGCAACCGGGATTCCACGCCGGTAGAGCGCACGGCAGAGCGCCGCAACGGTCAGGCTCTTGCCCACGTGGGATGCTGTTCCGAGCACGATGAGAGACATTGCCGGCAGAAGAATTGGGCACGACGGGTTATTAAGTGCGGGGTTCCATCAGGGATCATATGGAGTTCTCCCCTGCCGCCCGCCTCCTCCTGGAGAGCCGCTACCTCCTCCCGGGCGAGACGCCGGCCGGCCTCTTCTCCCGGGTCGCCGACGCCGTGGGCGGGACGGCACGGTCCCGCGAGTTTTTCTCGCTCGTATCGAGCCTTCTTTTCCTCCCGAACTCCCCGACCCTGATGAACGCGGGCACCCCCTCCGGGCAGCTCTCGGCCTGCTTCGTCCTTCCGATGGAGGACACGCTCGAAGGGATATTCGGAACCCTCGGCCACATGGCGCTCATCCACCAATCCGGGGGAGGAACCGGGTTCTCGTTCTCGCGCCTCCGGCCTCGCGGCGACGCCGTCAACGGGGTCACGGGCGCCGCAACCGGGCCGGTCTCGTTCATGCGGGTCTTCGACGCGGCGACCGGGGCGGTCAGGCAGGGCGGCCGGCGCCGGGGGGCGAACATGGGGGTGCTCGCGGCCTCCCACCCCGACATCAAGGAGTTCGTCACCGCAAAGCAGGAAGGGGGGCTCTCGAACTTCAACATCTCGGTCGGCGTCGACGAGAAGTTCTTTTCGTGCGTCGCGACGGGGAAGGAGTACGACCTCGTCAATCCCCGCGACGGCACAATCTGGAAAAGCATCGACGCCCGATCGCTCTGGCGTCTCATCGCCGCGTCCGCCCGGGCCTCCGGCGAACCCGGGGTGCTCTTCCTCGACGAGATCAACCGCCGAAGCACCACTCCCCACCTCGGCCCCATCGAGGCGACCAACCCCTGCGGCGAGCAGCCGCTCTACCCCTACGAGAGCTGCAACCTCGGAAGCGTCAACCTTGCCCGGTGCGTCAGACTGCACGACATCGACGAGGACCTGCTCGCGAAGGTCGTCCGGTGCGGCGTCGACTTCCTCGATGCGGTCATCGACGCGAACCGCTTCCCCCTGCCCGAGATCCGGGAAAAGACCCTGTCGACCCGCAAGATCGGCCTCGGGGTCATGGGGTTTAGCGAGGCGCTCATACGCCTCGGGATTCCCTACGAGTCGGAGGAAGCGCTCCGGTTCGCCGGGAGCCTGATGGAGCGTATTCAGGAGACGGCCCGGGAGCGATCGGAGGAACTCGGGGCACAGAAGGGCTCGTTCCCGGCGATCGAGGGCTCGGTCTTTTCGGGAGAGATGCGCAACGCCACCGTCACCACCATCGCCCCCACGGGCTCGATCCACCTCATCGCCGGGACCACAAGCGGCATCGAGCCGGTCTTCTCGTTAGCCTACGACCGGACGATCGACGGCCGGCCGGTCAGTATCGTAAGCGATCTCGTCGCCGGGTTCCTGCCCCGGACCGCCGGCGGGAAGGATGTCGCGGATCACGTCCGCCGCCACGGCACGGTTGCCGGTCTTCCCCTCGACGACCATGCCCGGGACCTCTTCAGGACGGCCGTCGAGATCGCACCGGAGCACCATGTCCGGATGCAGGCAGCGTTCCAGAAGCACGTGGACAACGCCGTCTCCAAGACCGTGAACCTGCCACAGAGCGCAACCGTCGACGAGATCGCCCGTGTCTTCTCCCTTGCCCACGATCTCGGATGCAAGGGCACGACCGTCTACCGCTACCGGAGCAGACCCGACCAGATATTCTCGTTAGGGTGCGATGTCTGCCTGATTGACGGATGACCATGCCAAATAATATATAACGAGAGCTGAAAGGTACATGCAATGAACGGTGGGATATGTCCGACCTGCGGACTGCCAAAAGAACTGTGTATCTGTGAAGAAGTAGCCAAGGAACAGCAGAGAATCAGCGTAAAGATCAACAGGCGTCGGTATGGAAAAGAAGTCACGGTCATCGAGGGCCTCGACCCTTATGACATCGATCTCGAAGACCTCTCCAAGTTCCTGAAAGCGAAGCTGGCCTGTGGCGGCACGGTCAAGGACTCCTCGATCGAGCTGCAGGGCAACCATCGCGAGCGGGTGAAAGATCTGCTCGCCCAGAAAGGATATAACATGGAAAATATCAGTTGACCGGGTAGTCCTCCACCGAGGACCCGGACACTTTTTTTTGCGAAGACGCTGCACCCGGAAGCCGGACCTATCCCCGAACGGCAGACAGTATAATCAGCAGAGAGATGCAATGATGGGAGTGGACGACCTATGGTAATGAGATGTTCGTTTGCGCTCGATCCCGACCTGATGGAGCAGATCGATCAGTTCGCCAGAGATCACGCGCTCGACAGAAACGAGGCGATTCTCGAGTTGATCGAGGCCGGCCTTGCCTGCAAGGAGGCGGGGACGCCGACGGCCCGGCAGCCGCGAACGTTCGAGGAGTTGAGCCGGCTCCAGCAGGAGCTTGAGGATGTCAAAGAAGTCCTTACCGAACTCCGCAACGAAGTCCGGCTGGTCCATCACACGATCGAGACCGACTGGAACAACGAGGCGAAGGGCGTTCCGTTCCAGACGAAACATCCCTGGGAATTCTGGCGGAAGTAAGCCCGGTTAGCTGATGATGTTTGCGATGCTCCGAAACCCTTCTTCCTGCTTATCATCGCAGAGAATCGCCTCGACCTTCGCCATATCGATATCGGGTGCGTCGCGGCACCGGCTGCAGTAGGCCCGTGCCGGCGACGGCAGTTCTCTCCCCCCGATCACGACGCTGGCGGAATGGACGCAGAGCCGGCATTGGGCGACGGGAACGCTCTCTTTTTCCGTACACTGAACCCGGCCCCGGATAACGGGAAGACGCCGGGGTTCACTCATAGGCCTCGACCCGGTAGCCGGAACGCCCGAGGATCGCGGCAACCTCGCTCTTCCAGGCGATGTCGTCGTCGGTCGCGAGCGGTGCGACCCCCTCATCCCAGCACCGGACGAGGTCGGCATCCCCGGTGACGAGGCTTCTCCTCCCCTTCACCTTCCCGACCTCCTCTCCGCCGGAATCGAAGATCCGCATGGTGCAGCAGACGTAGGAACGGCAGATCAGCGGACGGCTGTTATGGATGGTGCAGATGTATTTCCCCTCTTCCCCGGGAAGGCCCCGGAGGAACGGGCACCAGGAGGGGTGTCTGTCGTTTTCGGCGGTATCTCTGAAGGCGTCGAGGAACCGCTCCTCGACCCGGGCGCGGAACGTGCCGCCGACGACCTTCTGCCGGCAGAGGAAGTCGCGGCTGGTGAGCCGCTTTTCGATCTCGATGAGCGCGTCTCCTGCGTGCATGCAGCACTTCCCGCAGAGTGTACATTCGAATGCCGTCATTTCTGTAGATTCTTTGCATGCCTGAGGATAAAGGTTGGGAACGGGTGCCCCGTGCTGCCCCAAGGGTTAAATCGATACGCATACAATGGAGTGGCATGAAGGTGTGCATAATGTGCGGAGGGGAGGGCACACGGCTCCGCCCCCTCACATTTGGGCGTCCTAAACCGTGCATCCCGATAGTCAACAAACCCTCGATCCAGCACCTGGTCTCACACCTCGCGAACCTCGGGTTTAACGATGTGGTGATTACGCTCGGCTACATGAGCGAGTCCATCGAGGCGGCCCTCGGGGACGGCTCCCTCTTCGGGGTCAACGTCACCTACGTCCACGAGAAGACGAAACTCGGGACGGCGGGGAGCGTTAAGAACGCCCAGAAATACCTTGAAGAGCAGCCGTTCCTGGTCGTCGGCGGCGATCACGTGGTGGGCTTAAACCTGCTCGAGTTCTACCGCGAGCACCTCGCAAACGACTCGATCACCACGATAGGGCTCATCAGCATCGACGACCCGACCGAGTACGGGATCGCCGAGATCGACGCGGATTACCAGATCAAACGGTTCAAGGAGAAGCCGAGCCCGGGGGAGATCTTCTCGAACCTCGCGAGCACCGGTATGTATGTCTGCGACCCGGAGGTCTTCGACCACATCCCGAGCGGCGAGAAGTTCGACTTCGCCCGCAACCTCTTCCCCGAACTGATGGAGCAGGGTTACCCTCTCAAAGCCTGGCTTGCCCGCGGCAACTGGTCGGACGTGGGGAGCCCGAGGTCTCTCCGCGAAGCGGAGCGGTGGAAACTGCAGGATATCGGGTTTACGAACATCTCCGGCGACCTCTACATCAAAGGCGCCCGGATCCTCGGCCCGGTGCAGATAGGGAGTTCGGTCTCGGTTGCGGCGAACTCCCGGGTGATCGGGCCGGTCTCGATCGGCGCCGGGACGATCATCGAGGAGAACGTCGTCATCGGGCCGTACACGAGCATCGGAGAGGGCTGCATCATCAAGAACAGCGCAAAGATCTTCTCCTCGTCCATCTACAACCGGGTGGTGATCGGGAGCGACAGCACTGTCAGCGGGAGCATCATCGACAACGATACGCTCGTCGGCAGCGGGTGCAACATCGAGCACGACACGGTCATCGGGCCGCGTGCGGTGCTGAAAGGCGGCGTGGTCGTCCACTCCGGGACCCGGCTCTGGCCGGAGGTGATCATCCCGGAGGGGACGGTCGTCAAAGAGCACGTCTTGAACGAGGACTACGATACCCGGACCGAAGGGTCGTAGGGCCCCGGTATCCCCGGATCTCTTTTTACCCGCAAGGACTCTCCCGCGGGCGTTTCTCTCCGCAAGGTGCCGGCGGAGCGTGGAGCCAACCTGCTTTAGATAATGAGGCTCAGGACGATGATCTCCGAGCCGTCGGCTCCGTGGGCCGTGACCACGACGTCCACCGGCGTGCCGTTGTTTGAGGCCCCGACCCCGGTCCAGGCGGCCTCCGATCCTCTGGCGGCCTCAAGTCCCCCGGGCGGATCGACCGTCGCGGCAAAACCGCTCGCGGCACACGCGGAAGCATCGGAGACGTCGACTCCGTTCATCAGGACCGAGAACGGCGCACCGGGGTCGAGCACGGAGGCGGGAGGCGCGTCCTCGACGGTGAGGACGATTGCGTCGGGCGCGGTGCGTTCTGCGGAGACGGTTGTCATGACCATCGCCGTTCCGGGGTTTACGTCGATCATCCCGGCACCGAGCATTGCATGGGCGGCGAGCGGGGGGAGAACCACGATGACGAGGATGATGGCGGCCGTGGAGCAGAGGAGGAGCCGGGATGCCGCGGCACCCTCGCTCGGCCCGGCTGCTCTCTCCCGGATGAACGAGACGACGAAGGCCCCGAGGGCGGCGAGGGCCGCCATAGCGAGGCCGATGGCGAGGAGGGGAAGGAAGAGATTCGCGAGGGTTTCATGGGCCAGAGAGAGGACGTCGGAGAGTCCTGCGGCGTATCCGTGCCCGAAGACCGATGTTACCATTGAATACATCTCGAGGACGAGAAATGCCGTGAACCCGGCGGTCCCGCCCGCAAGGACTGCAAAGTCCCTCTTCATCCCGCCCTCGCGCTGCAGGGCGGCCGGGAGCATCCCGGCAAGGAGGAGGGCGAGGATACCGAGCACCAGGCCCTGGAACGTGTCGATGCCGTCGAAGAGTCCGTGGTTGTAGCAGGCGATACCGCCCCGGCACCATGTATGGACGTAGGTCTGGAGCACCACCAGCAGTCCGCCGCCGACCAGGCCGGCGAAGAGCGCGGCGGGGAGGAGGCGTCTGAGGTCTTGCAGGGTCGTCTGGCGGTCGGGTGTCATGGATTCACACCGAACTTACCTTTCCGAGATTCACCTGCAGGGTGGGTGACGTTCACGGCGATTCACCCCCCCGCCCCGCCGCTGCCTGGACTGCGTAGATCACCACCGCCAACGCGGCGGCAAGGCAGAACCCGAGGGCCATCCAGGCAAGAGGGGAGAGCCAGGGGGCGGGATGCAATCCGTCCCAGACGGCAAGCATCATCATGAGCGGGTAGATGAGGATGCCGAAGACAAGGGTGCCCGAGACGAGAACCGCCCGGAAAGGCCGCTTCAGGGGGAGGTAGCGCCTGAGGAGAAGGTACGGCGCGATCACCCCGAGACCGATGAGCGTGAGGGCCGACAGGAATACCATGAGGTTCAGCAGGGCATCGAGAAGAGTCGATACGCCGAGAGGCTCGCTTGTGGGGAGGTAAAACGGGGGGATTGGCATCCATGTCGAACCGGTCAGGTAGGCGGAGATGAGGGAGAGGAACAGGAGGACGGCGGCGAGGAGCGGAATCGCAACCATGAGTCGCCTTTTCCTGGTCTTCAGTTCGGTCAGCGCACCCGCAAAGAGGAGCGCGACGGAGCACCCGAAGAGGAAGGGCGTCAGGAGGAGGATGCCGGCATACCGGATCATCTCTGAGATGTAGAGGAACGGTTCCGCCTCCGGCATCCGGATCAGGTGTTCTTCCTCGTAGAGCCCCTCGCCGGGAGCCCTGATTGCCGACGGGGAGAGCCGCTGTGCGATCAGCGCTTTGAGAGACCTGTCCGGATCGGGGCCCATGGTGTTGTATGTCCCGTAGTAGACGATGAAGAAGTCGTTGCTCCTTCCGTCGTCGAACGGCCTCTCGTAGGTGAGGATGTAGCCCCTCGTGGTCTCGTTGACAAAGAGCCAGGCGGGGTATTTCCGCTCCGCGTCGGAGCGCTCGAACCCGGTGGCAAGGAGGTGGTCGCCGAGATCGAGCGTCGTCTCCGAAATTCCTCCGAAACTTTTCAAAGATTCGAATGCCGTTTTTTTATCGCTTCTGAACGTCCGTTCGTTCTCGTACCACCACTGTTCGACGATGTATCTCTCCTCCGTGTGTTCCCGGGTGTATACTGTACGGTATACCTTTCCGGAGAGAGAGGAGAGCGAAAGAGGGCTACCTCCAAGACAGGGTTCGTCGATGAGATAGTTGCCTTCGATCGTGGGGACGGTGGACCACGGGTGTTCGAGATCCCCTGGCCCCTGGGGAACAAACCAGCACCGCTTCAACCAGGGATTGGGGCTGGAGTGATCGTAGCCCGTAAGAAAAAATCCGGGTTCGAGGTATCCCGGGACGAACCAGACGAGGAGGAGGCAGAGGAGAAGCAACCCGAAGACCCGGGCCTGCCGCGGCGGGTTGCCGCCCCCCTTCAGGAGACGGCGGACGACCAGAGGAACAGAGAGCACCGCCGCCCCGGCGACCCCGAGGCAGAGGACGGAGAGGGTTGAGAGGGAGAGGGAGAGCCAGGGGATGAGGGACGGAACGGGATCGATCCTGAAGATTGCCGCCATCAGAATGGGAAAGAGGAGGGTGCCGAGCGCTGCCGCGGCGGCGTACGGCCGCTTCATCGGGACGTACCGGTCGATGAGGAGGATGGGCGCGATCGTCGCGAGAGAGAGGAGGCCGATGCCCGAGAAGGAGATGACGGCGCTCATCAGGACGTCGGCGGCGTGCGATAGGCCGAAGTAATTCCACCCGGGGACGTAAAACGGCAGTATCATCTGCATCGATCCCCCGAGGTAGGCGGGGACCGGGTAGAGCAGGAGGAGCGCGACGGCCAGGGCGGGCAGGGCGAATGCCCGCACGCCCGGTCCGCTCATCTTCCTCGCCAGTGCGAAGAGAAGTGCCGCGGAGCACCCGAAGAGAACGGCCGCGAGCAGGTATACGCCGCCGTATTCGAAGATGATGAACGGGTAGGTGTTGCCCCCGCCGAAGAGTTCCGGCGCGAGAAAGCCTGGAAGGAACCAGATGAGCGATATGCAGAGCAGGTAGAGTCCGGCGATCGCCGCCGGGTGCGGCGGCTGTTCCCTGAGGTAGTTTCTTGTCCAGCGGGTGATGGTTTCTCGTATTCCTCTCATCTCGACGCCCCGTTCAGGCCTCCATGCCCCTTCTCGTCCGCGAATAGGCATGTCGGCTGCGAAACGGTCTTCTTGAGGTGCCTTCAGAGCATTTGAGGTCCACTGGCCCCCTGAATCAAGAGCGGCCGTTTCTGGTTGTTCGAAATGCTATTTAATGTTACATATACTTTCTGATATATTCAAGCAGGTTAAGTAGACCTTATGCGAATTTGACGCCTGTCACCGGCGCACCGGGGCGAAATCCGCCTGGGACGACTACGGCAACCTCGGCATGACCGTTCGCTACTACGACTCGGGCGGCTCTTGCGACTCCATGGTCAGCGATCTGGTGGTCTCCGCCCCGGTCCTTCAGTTCACTCACGCGGGCGGCCAGATCGGGATGTGGAACCATGATTCGGGTATCCTGAGCGACAACGACGGCGATGTGACCTATACCCTGCGGTTCTACCAGGATATCGATACCGACGGCGACGGCATCCCCGACTGGCTCGAAGTGGCCGGCTGGTGGGACGGCTTCGGGAACCGGTACTTCACCGACCCGTACAGCGCTGATTCCGACGGCGACGGCCTGACCGACGGCGAGGAGGCCGGGCAGATGGTCCTGGTCAACGGGAAGATCTACTTCATCCTCGTGAGCGACCCGAACAGCGTCGACGGGGATGGGGACGGGATCAGCGACGCACTCGAACTGGACGAGTTCGGTACCGACCCGCTGGCGCGCGACTCGGATCACGACGGCCTGACCGATGCCTACGAGCTGGACAACGGTACCAATCCCAATAATCCCGATTCCGACGGCGACGGCTGGGTCGACGGCAAAGACGGCGAACCTGGCGATGCCGACACGCACGAGTACAGCGCCGGGCGCGCAGCGGCCGAACTGGTCCTCGGGTTCACCCTGGGTGCCTACGCCGAGGAGAACCACGACAACGTCTACTACCTGATCGGCTCATCGCTGAGCGGCATCGTCCTCGTCGGCGACATCCGGGACGCCGGGGTGTACATCTCCCAGGGGGACAGGCAGATGGCGCTCGTCTGCCTCGTCGGGCTGGTTCCCACGGGCGGTGACGGAGCACGGTACATCTCGAAGATCGGGAAAGAAATGGCCGAATACTCGGCGGAAAATGCTGCCAAAGTGTCCGCGAAGATTGAGTTCCGGCGCACGGCCGTTGAGGCCATCCAGAAGAGCGGTGCGGGTGAGGTGGAGAAAGTCGCCTTGCTCGACGAAGCGTTCCTGGGGCTGGGGACAAGAGTTGTCAGAGCAGCGGATGGTGTTACTGCCGATGACGTGCTTGATCTCGTTGGCGATGAGACAAAGAAACTCACGCCAACCGAGATGCTGCGAGTGACCAAACGTGGGGACGGAACTGCTGTCTGGCTGGAGGAAGGTACACTTGACTCGGCTGGTGGTGAGGTTCTGGGAACCGTATATGACAATGGTGGATCCGGATGGGTTCATATCCAGAATAATCACATCTACTATCATGGTACCAACCAGTTTAGAGATGTCTTCGGCCCTGTGTATGAGGATCAGGATGCAATAAAGAATCTTATCCTGGATGGGGCGAAGAATGGGCAAAAGATTAATGATAACGGAGTCTACCACTACGTGGAGCCGAATTCTGGGGAAATATTGTTGTTGATTATTGGAAGTAATGGCTATATTGTAACGGCACACCCCTTGAGGATGAACTAACATGATGGATGAGTTGAAGGAAAAACTCAAATTTCCAACTTTTATTCGGGGTACGGTACCTGATGCTGTATATCTAGATAGCGTCTACACACAGCTTGTTCTTATCGAATTTGCTAGCGGGCAAAAGGCATACGTCTT
>NZ_JMIO01000056.1 GCF_000691865.1 Methanoculleus sp. MH98A
CGATATCCAGGGCTCGTCAGTCATCGAATTCCCCTCGTCATCGACCCCGGTGATCCTGAACGAAACACTCTCGTTTCGAACAGGGTTGCCCTTTGAGTCCATTACCTTCGCTTTGATCGAAGCAACAATATCCTCTTTCACATCCCTGCTTGCGATGGTCTGGGGGATGGCGGTAAGAACCACACCGGTCGGGTCAGCGCTGTAGAAGCCCACCTTCTGTGTGCATGAAACACTGCTGTTGTCGACGGCGGTCGCGGTTATCTCTGCGACGCCGACCCGGTCAAGCGATCTGTACGTGATCTGCGCCTTACCCATACTGTTTGTTCTGGTGAACAACTCCTCCGGGTTCAGAAAACCGGATATCGGCTGGACGTTTACCCTTATCTCCCGGTCACCTGCGGGGTTGCCATACTCGTCATAGAGGGCATAGGTGATGGTGAACTGTTCGCCAAGCGGCAGTTCGGGGTAGTAATCGGGATTCGGATCCTCTACCTTTGGAGAGACAGACTGGTAGATCTCCGACGGCTCTCCGTTCGCAAGCCCGGTGATAGTCAGTGAGCGTGGCCCGATATTTCCAGGAAATGTTACATAGACCATATTTTCCCCGGCCACCGTATCGACCCGGAGCGTTGCAGTGACGTTCCCCGCCGCGTCCACCGGCACCGTGATCTCGTCCGTACCGTTAACGAACGTCGCACCTCCCGTGGGCGAACCCACCATGAAGAACACTTCCTCGGCCACATTCCGGCCGTCCACCACGTTCCCATACTCATCCACCATCCGGACAACAATCTCCGTCGTCTCCCCGGCGGTCACCTCGGGCTGGTACCAGAGGTTGGCGACAGCATCCGGCGCCGCGTGGTCGATCTGCTGCTCAACGCTTCCGGTCAGGGGCGCATCCACCCCCTCCGACACCGTCGCCGTGATCGTCGCCGTCCCGCTCAGCGTCCCGGGCGTAAAGGCCGCCGCCGCTCTTCCGGCACTATCGGTCTCCACACGCACGGGCGAGATGCTCCCGTACTCGTCGTCGTCAACCGCAAAATCCACAAATACACCGGAGACCGGGTTGCTGCTGTTCGTGACCTCTACCGTAACGGTCGCAGTCTCGGTGCTCCCTGCCGTCAGCCACGGTTTATTGGTGTTAAGGGTAATATCGTCAGGTATCAGCGCACCGGCAGGGGCCGCGAGAAAGAGCAGCCCTACCGCCAGGCATACATACGTCCATCCCTTCATACGTCACCGTATGTCTTCCTGACACACCATACCATATAAACGTTGTGAGTATGATAGACGGCTCAGAAAAGCCCTTTGTCGAATCAAACAATAATATATGCTCGAAATGAACAAGTTTTCCACACAACCCCGCCGGCACGAAAGAATATATGTCAGGTCTCCGGAACGCACAACGATCTTTCCTCCAGGGACGAATCCAATCATCGGGTCCGGGAAAAATACCGTCCCGGTACCCGAACCGGAGAAGAAGAGGGCGGGGAGGCCTACAGACTGTCCCGACCGCGTGACTTGCCCCGATTCTGCCCGGCACGCCTGTGCCGCACGAACATGACCGCACCGAGGAGGACCGCGGCAACAACCCCGACGCCGGCCACGAGCACCCAGACGTTGAAATCCTGCTCCATGACGAGCGGGACGGTGAACTCGGCCGTGCCGAGCGGGATATCGGCGTTAACCGAGATGTTCCGGTAGCCGTCACAGGCAGCGGTGACGGCATACGCCTTGTTCGTAACGAGCGCCGTATTGAGGCATCCCTGGCTGTCGGTCACCCCGATAACCTGGCCGTCAATGACAATGACCGCGTTTGTCACCGCTTTCTGGTCGGGATCTTTCGCGCGGATGGTCACGCTCGCCCGGTCATAACCGAGTTCGGCGACGATATCCTCTCCCTGGCCGGAGATCTGGCGCGTTTCGGCCCAGTCCTGGTAGCCGGATGCCCGCACCAGGATCTCGTAGGTGCCTGCATGGATGTCGGAGAGAGCAAACCGACCGTACTGGCTGGTCTTACCCTTGAGCGTCCCGTTGAGGTAGATCTCCGCACCTTCGATAGGCTTCGTCGCCTCGTCGAAGGCCGTCAGCGACACCTGGTATGCCGATTTCGAGAGGTCCGCCGTGAAGAGGACGTTGTCCACCTCGAGATAGCGGCTTTCCTGGTAGGGCTGATAGTCGGGCGCCGTGACCCTGAAGGAATACCTCTTCGCCCGCTCCAGGTGGAGCGGCAGCCTGCCGTCGGCATCGGTCTCCCCGGCGCGCGCGTTGTCGATGTACACCTCCGCGCCTTTGAGGGGAGCAAGGGTCTCGGCGTCCCGGACCTGGATCGCCAGGAGGTCATTAGAAAAGAGCCAGTACTGGACGACCCTGTCGCTGTTCTCCACCTGCACGGTCTTCGATAAGTCGTAATAACCCGACGCACGGATCTCGGCGTTATAGAGCTCACCCGCCTTCACCGGGAATTTCACGCTCCCGCTGCTGCCGGTGACCTCCGAATCGGAGTAGTCCGTGCCCTCGGCGCGCACCACGGCACCGACAACCGGTTTCAGGGTCGCTGCATCGTAGAGCTCGAACGTGAGGGTCACATCTTCCCGGACCATTTCAACCTCCATACGGTACTCGTCGTAATTGACGTAGTCTACCCAGTTCCGGTAGCCTTTCCGCACGACTTTCAGGTTCAGGTCCTTCTTCCCGGAATGGACGTAGGAATACGTGCCGTCCGATGCGGTCCTTCCCACGTAATCGCCGTCGACGTATATGGAGGCATCGGCGAGCGCGTCATCGGTCTGCTTGTCGACCACGCTGATGCGCAGGGTGACCGCCTGCGCCGTACAGCAGATAAGGATGCAGGAGATAAGCAGAGCTATGATGAAACGACGTTTCTTCATGCTGGAGTATACTGCGCTTGAAAATTTGAGTGCTTCGGTTTACACCCAGCGTTCATGGGGGATACGTTCAAGTACCATACCTTCCACAAGCACCGGCATCAGCGTCCGGCCGACCTCAATCGCACGCTCGAGCCGCCATTCCCGCTCGGCGTAGATGGTGAAGATGGGGTCGCCTTTCCTGACCCGGGTCCCTTTCTTTGCGTGGACGAGCAGCCCCGCGCCGTGATCATAGGGCGAACCGGCGAGCCGGGCGAGCGTGACGAGAGCGCTGTTGTTCAGTTCGATGACGTAGCCGTCCTGAGGGGCCCGCACGTCGAAACAGTACTCCCCGGGAACGATATCGTCGGCCTTTACGCCCGGATCGCCACCCTGGATCTCGATGATCTGCCGCATCTTTTCGAGCGCCTTCCCGCTCCGGAGGATATCGGCAGCCGCCTGGGCACCCTGCCCCGGCCCGGCCTTCCCGGCCATCTCGAGCGCGATCCCGGCAAGCGAGATACTCTTCTGGATCAGGGAGCTCGGCTCGGTCGCCCCCTCGAGGACGGCGAGCGCCTCACGCACCTCGAGGTTCGGGCCGATGGTGTGGCCGACGAGCGACTCCCCGTAGCTTAACGCGCACTCGACCCGCATCCCGAGCCGTTCTCCGAGATCGATGAACTCCCGGGCGAGTTTCCGCCCTTCCTGGGGGTTCGGAATCTTCGTGTTCCGGCCGACCGGGATGTCGATGACCACAAGATCCGCGCCGACGGCGAACTTCTTTGCCATGACGCTCGCGATCATCTGGCCACGGGCGTCGATCCGGAGTGGGTATTCATAAGTGATGATCTTGTCGTCGGCGGGGGCGATGTTCGTGGCACCGCCCCAGACGATGGCGCCGCCGACCTTCTCGGTCATCTGCTGCACCTCGAGCGCCGGGAACGAGACGGGCGCGAGGACTTCCATGAGGTCGGCGGTTCCCCCTGCGCCGGTGATGGCGCGGGAGCTGGTCTTGGGGATCAAAAGACCGCTCGCGGCGATGATCGGCGCGATCAAGAGAGTGATCTTGTTCCCGGGCACGCCCCCGATGGAGTGTTTGTCGACGACGGGGTGCCGGGTGAAACGGAGGCGTTCTCCGGTCTCGACCGTGGCCCTCGTCAGGTACTCCACCTCGTCCATGTCGAGGCCGTTGATGTAGGAAGCGGTGACGTAAGCGGTGATCTCGCCGGGCGAGAGGACGTCGTCGACGATGTCCCTGACGATATCCACGGTATCGTCTTTGGTGAACCGGCCGCCGTCCATCTTCTTCTTGATGTGCTCAAGGGATGCCGGCCGCTCGGCACCGCGGACCTCGACGGGAGTTCCCTCGTCGACGGCGAGCGTGGCGTTCACCGGCCGGTAGACGGCGATGACGCCCGGCTCGATGAGCGACCCGGTGGTATCGACGTGAGCCTGGGCGGTCTTTCCGGTCGCCTCGTCGACGATCTGGACGCGGTCGCCGTCGCGGACCCGCATGCTCTGCGCGTCGGTGCAGTGGAGGAGAACCCCCCGGTTTTCGATGTCGAGCAGTTTCACGGTCAGTTTCATGTGAGCAACCTCATCCTGGTTGAGATTGAGGTGTTGTACTACTTAAGGACGGCTGATCGGGGGAGCGGGCAGACGGCATCTACCCGGAGCCCAACATTCCCCGGACTTCTCTCGCGGCGTTTGGTGTGGATACAGATCCCGGCGAAGCACCGGACCGGGAGCTACGCCTCATCCAGGCGAGACGGCGCTTGGGTGAGGTTATAGTGAGAGGGGTCGGGCGGGCTGCTCAGCGGCCCTGCAGTCCAGCAAGGATCTCCGCAACTGCCCGCTTGAACTCAGGGAGATCTTCTCCGGTGATAGCCCAAACGGCCTCCAGGTCCACACTCATGTACTGGTGGATCAGGACGTCACGAAGACCCGCAATCCGGCGCCACGGGATATCTGGATGTTCCTCCTTCAGAAATACCGGAATCTGTTTCACCGCCTCGCCGATAATCTCAAAGTTCCGTATCACCGCGTCCTGTGCCATCGGGGAGTTCATGAACACGTCTCGCCCTTCTCGCGTATAATCCTCAATCCGCTCTATCGACTCGAGGATATGGATGAGATAGAGGCAGTCGTCACTCACAGCGGCACGGCCTCCCGGCAGACGCGATCCCTGATATACCAGTGCAGTCCTTTCTCGGTCACCACGTCGACATCACGGCCAAGCAGGTCTTGCAGATCCTGGGCGAGGGCAATGTGGTCAAGGAGGCTCCTTCCGGGCTCGAACTCGACGAGGAGGTCGAGGTCGCTTGCCGGGGTCTCCTCACCCCGGGCCACCGATCCAAAGACTCTGAGGGTGCGGGCACCATGTCTGGCTGCGATCTCGAGGATCTCATCCCTTCTTTTGAGCAGTTCCGCATGCAGACTCATTCAAACCCTCTCCTGCATCGATCTTATGGAGCAGGGGATATAAGGATTTTCCCGGGTGGATTATTTTTCATCCAATGTTTCACGTAGCACCCCATCAGCTCACGCGGCTGGTGGCACCTCAAGTTCCGGACGTTCCGTCCTTCGCGTTTTTCGCGGCTTCGCGTGAGGTGGCGCTCTGCACGGATCCACACAGATACGGTGAAATGCCCATCAGGCAGCGAGGGGAGTATGCTGATCCTCAGCCCCATCATTCATCCGGATGAGTTAGCTCCCGCAAATCCTGACCGGAAGGCGGCAAAACACAGGTTAAGCCCATGACAATCGGGTCTCTCTTCGGTGCTTTTCAGGGTGAAGCCCGGGGGATTCAAAAGGACCTTGGGCCCAGGACGAACAGCCTGACATCCTGTCCCATACCCGAAATGACGCTCAATAAAACCGACTTGAATAAAAAATAGGGTTAGTTAGGGTTTAGTCCCGCCGGAGGACCAGGAAGGCAACCGCACCAAGGCCGGCAAGAGCAAGGAGTGCTCCGAATCCGGGGGACTGGGTGGGGGTGGCTTCGGTGGTCGCGGTCTCGACCGGGGTGGTCTCGACCGGGGTGGTCTCGACCGGGGTGGTCTGAGTTGTCGGGACTGCCTCGACTACGTTGAAGTTCGCGGACGTAGAGGTCTGAGTCTCGATGGACTCGACGGTGACCATGTACTGGTCGGGCTTGAAGCTGCTTGCGTCAACTTCGAACGACCAGGTGTTCACACCGTCACCCTCCTGGACTTCCACGGTTCCGGAATCGCTGGAGAATGCAGAGGTTTCACCTGCTGCAGTCGGCTGGAACGCAGCGGAGGTCACCTCGACCATCAGCTGGTCGCCGGTTGCGAGGTTCGTGGTGCCGGTGATCGTGAAGGTGCTGCCTGCAGCCTTGTCACCGATCGCGTCGATGAAGATCCAGGCATCCTCGATGTAGAAAGTCAGCTTTGTGTACCTGTCGTCGACATACGCCGAATCAAGGGCATTGATCACCGCGTTTGCCGCCTCGGAAGCCGGCATGTTCTTCAGGTTCACATTATCGTCAGGTATGCCGCTTCCTGTGAGGTACGTCCCATCAGTTCCAACTCCATAGCCACCGGTCATCGGGTGCTGGACGATGACAAAGTACTGGCCGGAGGAGAGACTATCGGTGTTGTCGATTGTGTGCTCGAACGTACCGTCATCCTCAACGCTAGGCTCGTTGACAACTACAGTGCTGCTGCCAACTTCACCATAGAAGTTCTTGCCGAAGATCCAGATGCGAACATCATCTGCGCTGCCCTGTGCAGTTCCAGTGATCACAACGTCGTCACCGGCCGCAACAGTGGCACCGCTCACGGTCGCGGTAACAAACCCGGGCCGGAGCTGGACCGAAGTCGTGGCGTACTTGACACCGGAGAGGCTGTTCCTGTCCTTGGGCTCCGCAACGGCGTAGATTGTGTAGCCACCGGACTCAAGGGCGCCGAGGTTGCCAGTAGTCCAGTCATAGGACCAGGTGTCGTCTGCCTCGACATCTACCTCAGTGAAAGTGCCAGGAAGGTTGTTTTCCACTGGGTCAAGGTCTTCAAGATTGACACCACCAGCGCCAAGGTTCGGGCCGGTCATGTAGAGGAAAACGGTCTCGTTGTCAGTGCAGGTACCAGAGAGTGTAATCTCTTCACCGACGTAGTAGGTGCCGGTGCCGGACGCCACGACAGTGACCGTACCTTCTTCAACTCTCACCTTGACGCTGTCGGTCTTGCTGTTGTCGGCCTTCACACCGTCCTCGATGGGACCCTCGACTTCGATGGTGTAGGTCCGGGCCTCAGTGCTGGTGCCAGTGCTGAACTCGACGGACCGGGTGCCGCCGGCAGTGGTCTTAACGGTCGCGCTGGAGTTGTCGTTCTCATCTACCTCTACACCGATCTGGTTCGGCTTGATCGTCGGGAGATCGTCACCGGCAGTTGTAACGTTCAGCCAGTAGTCCGTCTCCGACTCGCCGGTGATGGTCACGGTAAAACTGTTGCCGCGAACAACCGTGTCCTTGTTGGACGTGATAGCGACTGTTCCCGAGACAATCTCGAAGGTCACGGCGTTGCTGTCCGTCAGGTCGGCAGAGTTGCTGGGCCAGACCGCACGGGCGGTGTAGGTGCCAAGTCCGAGACCGGCCAGGGAGATCGGAGTCGTGTTGACCCGCTGACCGGTGAGCTCAAGATTGAGTTCGCCGCTGTCACCGAGAGCGCTCACCGTACCGCCGCCGGGCAGGGTAACACGGACCTGCATGGTGCCGTATTCGCTGCCATTGAGGCCTGCGAGGTTGTGGTCAATCTGGAACCGGATACTGTTCGCCCGGGTTACGGACTGGCCGTCCACGGACGTGGTGCCGCTGTCACCCAGCAGGACGCGAAGGTTTGCCGCGGGCTCCTGAACGAAGACGGTTCCATTCCAATCCCCATTGTGATCAGTAATGTTCGCGAGGTTTGTAAAAGCATACCAGATCCCGGTAGAGCCTCCAACTGCCTCTTCAGTCAACGCGAAGTTACGTGCGTTGGAAACCTTAATGGGCGTTCCCACGACATTCCTGTCGTTAATATTGCCGCTGAAGTGAGCCAGGTATCCCACCAGATCGTCATCCTCAGCCGGGTAACCAAATAGCGCATTTAGGTTCAGGTTTTCTTCACCTACATAGATGGTGCTGCCAGTGTCCTCAATCGTCCGTGCCGCAGCCGGTGCAATGACCAGCGCAG
>NZ_JMIO01000057.1 GCF_000691865.1 Methanoculleus sp. MH98A
GCACCTGCGGCCCGCAAACTCCGKYCCTGDCGGMMCGTCGCCATCGCACCTGCGGCGCTCCAGCTCCGGCCCTWCGGCCCGTCGCCATCGCACCTGCGGCGCTCCAGCTCCGGCCCTTCGGCCCGTCGCCATCGCACCTGCGGCGCTCCAGCTCCGGCCCTTCGGCCCGTCGCCCTTCGAAAACGCGTCGCGTTTTCTCGAGCTCCGTTCCTAACGGAACGTCGCTTACCAATACCGATGCGTCTTCACGTAGTTCCGCTCGGCCTTCAAAATCTCCTTGTAGAAGGCGTCCCCTTCGGAGAGGGTCGCGAGGATCCTTGAGGCGACCTCCGGGCCGACGCCCTTTGCGGCGAGGGCGGTCACCGCTTTCTTTCCGCTGGAGAGAACGATGTTTGCGTTCCTGAGGAACCGGACCTCGATCGCCCGCTCCTCCTCGGACTTGTTCTTCTTCTTTACCGCCGGTATGAGTTCTTCGTCCCAGGGTTTCAACGCCGCGATGAGGCGGGCGCTGCAGAGGGGGCACTGCGGCTTATCGGGGACGCGCTCGACGACCGTCCGGCTCTTCCACTTCCGGCAGTGCATGCAGAAGAGGACGACGTCCTCCTTCTCGAGGCGGCGCGCGAGCGTCCCGATCACCGCCTGGTCGACCATCGGCGGCGGGATCATGTCCCGCGAGGAGGAGAGCACGTCGCTCCCGAGCGGGCTCAACCGTCCCGTGGCGACGGCGATGCGGCCGTCATGGACGGCAGCGAGGATCTCCTGCGCCGCGTCTGTGTCCATGGAGATGCTGAAGAGCTCGCGGTAGGCCTCGGCCGCGATGACCGTTCCGTCGAAGAGGTCGATGAGCCGGTGGATGCTGAACCGCTCGTAGTCGGCGTCCGCGTCGATGGCGCCGAACTTCTTCGCCACCTGCACGAGTTTCCACTTGAAAAGCGCCGTTCGTTTCAGGGCGAGCTTCAGGATCCCGGGGAGGTGGTCGGGTTCGAGCGCCGCGAGGGTCTCCTGCACCTCGAGTGAGCGGACGTTGTCGGGCAGGCGGAGGAGGAACCGGTAGGCCCCGACCTCGATCCCGACGCTCGTCCCGTAGCGGGCGGAGAGGAGGACCGAGAGCGCCCGGGCCAGCGCTTCGTTCGCCTTGTGCCCGCCGCAGACGTTGCAGACCACGCCCTCGTCCGCATTCTCGAGGGTGACGAGGGTGTCCGAGGGGACCGGGTAGTTCCCCCTGTCCATCCCGGAGATGAACCGCTCCGCGTAGGCGATCGCACCGGGGACGTTTGAGTAGCGGTCGAACTTCCGGGTCCGCCGGAGCGCCCCGACCTCCCGGGCGACGGCGAACGGCACCGGGATCTGCTCTCCTTCCCACGACGGAACCTCTCCTTTCGCCTTCGTGGCCGGCTCGACCGTGATCCGCGTGCCCTCGATCTCGAGCACCCGCCAGAGCTGGCCCTTGGTGATGAAGACCGCGCCGGTGTGCATCCACCCGAGGACGAACGACTCGTCGAGCGTCCCGACCGTGCGGCGCGAGACCATGTCGAAGATCTCCATCTTCTTCTCGTCGTGGATCATCGAGAGGTTCTCGATGAGGTAGCGCCGCGCCCGGCCCGTCCGGACGATCCGGGTTCCGTCAAGCCGGATCAGCCGGTGCTCCGCCATCTGGCGGCAGACGTCGTCGAGGAGCGGCCCGCATCCGTCAAAGACGTTCGACCGCTCGATCATCTCCCGGACGCGGGAGACCTCGATCTCGCCGTACTCGACCGCGATCGCGGCAACCTGGTTCGCAAGGACGTCGGCGGCGCCGGCGGGCGGGACGATCCGCTCGCACTCGTTCGCCTTTGCCCTCCGTGCGATCACGAGCGACTCTAACAGGTCGTCAAACCCCGTCGTGAGAACGGTTCCGCGCGAGACGGCGTCGAGACGGTGGCCGGCCCGGCCGACCCGCTGCACCAGGCGCGAGACCTGCCGGGGGGAGCCGAACTGGACGACGTGCTCGATGTGGCCGATGTCGATACCGAGTTCCATCGAGGAGGTGGCGATCAGCGTCCGAACTTCGCCTTTCCGGAACCGCTCCTCGGCATCGACCCTGACGTCCCGCGAGAGCGAGCCGTGGTGGACCTCGACGTCCCCGCGAGAGTAGAGCCGGTGGCCGAGCGCCTCGGCGGTCACCCGGGTGTTAACGAAGACGAGGGTGGAGCCCGGCGCGTCCAGGCATTTCCCGACGGCGCGCGCCTGGGCGCCGAAGTCTTCCCCGGCGAACCGGACGCCGATATCGAGGCTGCTCGCGACCGGCACCTCGACGAGCGAGAACGGGCGGGGTCCGGTGAGGAACCGGCCGATATCGTCGGGGTTCCCGACGGTCGCCGAGAGGCCGATCCGCTGGAACTCTCCCGCGTATTCGGCCAGGCGTTCGAGTGCCACCGCGAGCTGCGCTCCCCGTTTGCTGTCGGCGAGCTCGTGGATCTCGTCGACGACGACGTACCGGACATTCTTCAGGTGCTCGCGGAGGCGTTTGCCCATGAAGAGCGCCTGCAGCGACTCCGGGGTGGTGATGAGGAGGTCGGGGGGGTTGAGCGCCTGCTTCCGCCGCTCGTTCTGCGGGGTGTCCCCGTGCCGGACGCCGACCGAGAGGCCGAGTTCGCGGCACCACCACTCCATCCGCGCGAGAATATCCCGGTTCAGGGACCGGAGGGGCGTGATGTAGAGCGCCTTGAACCCTGCGCCGACGGTCTCAAGAAGCCGGTCGAAGACCGGGAGCATCGCGCTCTCGGTCTTCCCCGTGCCGGTCGGCGCCACCAGGACAAGGTTCTCACCGGCAAGGAGCCGCGGGATGGCCTGCTCCTGCGCCTCCGAGAACCCGGTGAACCCGCGCCTCCCGACGACCTCCCGCACCCGCGGGTCGAGGAGATCAGCGGTCGTCTGCGGGGCAGAGCGTGGCCGGGGAGCCGACGTACGTGCCATCTGCGAGGTACACCTCCGCGGAATTTTTGTCTATGCGCCGGGAGAGGGGGCCGAGCCCGCTCTGTTGCAGCCGCCCGACGTCGATCCCGCCCGCGAACTCGTTGAAAGCCGGGACGAAGAGGAGCCGGGTGCGCTCCCCCGACAGCTCCTCGATCACCGAGTAGAGGTAAGCCGGCCGGGCACGTGCGGCGCACCCGACGGAGTCGACGAGCGAGACGACCGGATGGTGGTGGCCGACGACGACGAGGTGGCCGGGGAGTTCGGGGGCGGGATGCGTGTGGCCGTGCAGGTAGCCGACGCCGTCGATGAGCGTGCCCTCGGCGGGGAGGAGTTCGCCGGGCTCAAGGAACCGCCCGATGCCGCCGTCGTGGTTGCCCGGGGCGACGGCTATCGGCACCCGGTCCCTAAACGACCGGAGTACGCCGGGGAGTTCCCGGTACTCCTGCCTGCTCGTTACCGGGACGTTGTGCTTGACGTCCCCGAGGAGGAGGAGGAGGTCGGGCTGCGTCTCCTCGATGCAGGCGATCACCCGGTCGGCCCGGACGGCGCTCCGGCTCGCGATGTGGACGCCGTGACGTTCGAGGCCCGATTCGATGCCCATGTGCAGGTCGGCGACGACCAGCACCCGTCGGTCGCTCTCGACCAGGAGGGCGGGGCCGTTCTCGATGAAGTGAAGGTGCATTATCGTGTCAGATCGGTTTTATCATGCCCGATGCGGGCTGGTAGCATTCCCCTGCGGCGAGGAGTTCCTCGAGCGCGGCGCGTGCCTCCCGGGCGGAGAGGCCCGAGCGCACCCCGATGGCGACGGCGTCTTCAACCCCGGTGCCCCGGGCGCCGCTTTCTCCCTCAAGGGCATCGAGGAGGAGGTCGCGGGCGACGAGGGGCGCGATCCCGCCGACGGCGCTATCCGTGCGGACGGTTGCAAGGGCTGTACCCACCATCGCGGCCATCCCGCGGATATCCTCGTCCGTGGTCCCGTAGAGGCGACGGGCGGCTTCGATCCGTTCGTCGCCCCCGTCCCGGAGCGCTTCGAGCCGGTCGAGGGTCGCGCCGGCGGTCGAGAGCACCCAGAGGTCGCGGGCGGTGCGGTTCACCACAGAGAGCGCCTCGGCCTCCACCGTCGCGCACGCCCGCTCCCCGGATCCGGTCAGCACCGCCCGGCCGGTGACGGCGACGAACGCGGGCGGTTCGATGTAGCCCAGCGTCTCGACCGCGTCCGGGCTCTGCCAGTCGACCGAGACCTGGAACGCGCCGGTGGGATCGGCAAGCCGGGCCTGCATGACGTCGCCGCTCCCCCTCTTCTCGGTAAGGGCGCCGACGATGAAGAGGCGGCGGCACCAGGCGGCCCCCGGCGTCACCACGTACGAGCCGTTCCGGCCGTCGCCGGCGTCCGCCGTGTGCCGCGCGGCGGCAAAGTCCTGCGCAAATACCCGTTCTGCAGGTTCCATAAATCCGTCCGTTCGAGGAAGGGGGTGCGGATATGCCGGGGCGGGAGAACCTGCCGGATCTCCCGGCCCGGCATTTACGTGAAACCCTGTACCTATCTTTTCGTCTTCAGCTGATTCCGCAAGGAGTTCCCGATCTTCAGGCCGAGCGGGAATTGCGATTCACTGATCTAACTTTATACACTTTTGAGTGAAATAGATACCTGTGCTCACCACAAAGACCGTCATCCTCAAGATGGACTGTTCCGACCCCGATCTTCTCGACCGGACGGTACGGACCTACACCGAGGGGATGAACTACGTCTCTGCGATCGTGTACAACTTCGGGAAACCCAAGGGTTCTGCTGCCCTCCAGAAGATTGTCTATCCCGCTCTTCGGGGACAGATCGGTCTCAAGTCCCAGATGTCCTGCAATGTCGTCCGGCAGGTCACGGGAACCTACCGGACACTCCAGGCACAGGTTCGGGCGAAAAAGACCGGGTGGCAGCAGATCACCTACGCCCCCACCTCCATGACCTTCTCCTTTGGGCGAGACTTCTCCCTTGATGGAGACAAGATCGGTCTTACGACCCTCGAAGGGAGAAAGAAGTACCGGTTCTTCCGGTACCCCCACATGGAGCGGTATCTCGACGGAACCTGGAAGTTTGGCGCGTCGAAACTGGTGAAACACAAGGACGGGACATACTACTTCCACCTCTGTTGCGAGAGGGAGACAGAGACCCGTGAGGTCGCGGAGTCTTCGACCTTTATGGGAGTGGATGTGGGGCAGAACTTCCTTGCGGTTGCCTCGACGACCGACAAAAAGTGTCGGTTCTTCTGTGGCGGGAAAGCCAAGGATCTCCGCAACATCTATTCTACTATGCGGAAACGGTTGCAGTCAAAGGGCACCCGGTCGGCAAAGAAAATGCTGAAGCACCTCTCCGGCCGGGAGAGACGGTTGATGACTGATATGAACCACCGCGTCTCGAAGGAGATCGTTTCTTTTGCTGTTCAGAACAGGGTCGATGTGATCGGGTTGGAGGATCTGTCCGGGATCAGGGATCGGCCAGATACCCCCAGGAAGCGGCGATACACCCATCATTCCTGGGCGTTCTTTGAACTTCAGTCCTTCATCGAGTATAAGGCGCGGGAGAAGGGTATATCGACGGTCTATGTCGATCCTGCCTATACCTCCCAGACCTGCCCTCGATGCAACCATATCAGCAAGAATAATCGGAATGGAAGGTCGTTTGTCTGCGAATGCTGCGGGCACTCCCTCCATGCCGATCTTATCGGTGCTCGGAACATCGAGTCCAGAGCACGCACCTACAGGTATACCTTGGAGGTGCAGGGGTGCAGTCAACCACCCGGACGAGAACTATCGACAAGATAGAGTCTCAAGCCCCGCCCTTCAGGGCGGGGTGGTTGACCCCTCTAAAAAGGATCACCGGAACGGATGACGATCCTTTTACGATGGACGAGCACCAACACCTATGCAAATGGACGGCAACCACACCATCTGGATAGAGAAGTATCGGCCCAGAAGACTCGACGAGATGGTCGGACAGAAGGATATCGTGGTGCGCCTCCAGTCCTACGTGAAGACCGGCAACCTGCCGCACCTCCTCTTTACGGGCAGCGCGGGGATAGGGAAGACCACTGCCGCAGTGGCGCTCGCCCGGGAGTTCTTCGGCGACTCCTGGCAGACGAACTTCCGGGAGATGAACGCCTCCGACGAGCGGGGTATCGATGTCGTCCGTAACCAGATCAAGGAGTTCGCCCGGACGTCGCCGCTTGCCGGGGCGACGTTCAAGATCCTCTTCCTCGACGAAGCGGACGCGCTCACGACGGACGCGCAGGCGGCTCTCCGGCGGACGATGGAGACCTACGCCCGCACCTGCCGGTTCATCCTCTCGTGCAACTACTCCTCGAAGATCATCGACCCCATCCAGAGCCGGTGCGCCATCTACCGGTTCAGGCCGCTTGATAGAGAGGCGGTCATCGAGGAGACCCGGAGGATCGCCGCGGCCGAAGGGCTCACGGTCACGGAGGGTGCGCTCGATGCCATCGTCTACGTCGCCTCGGGAGACATGAGGAAGGCGATCAACGCCCTGCAGGGTGCCGCCATCCTCAGGACGGATATCGACGAGGAGACTATCTTCGAGATCACCGCGACCGCCCGCCCCGAAGAGATCGACGAACTCCTCGACCTCTCGATAGGGGGGAGGTTCGACGAGGCGGAGCAGGCACTCATCGAACTGACCCGTGTCCGGGGCATCGCCCCGAACGAGCTGATCAACCAGTGCTACCGGGCCCTGGTCCAGCGCGATATCGACCGGACGCTCAAAGTGAGACTGATCGACGCTCTCGGCGAGACCGATTTCCGCCTCTCGGAAGGGGCGAGCAGCGACATCCAGATGGAGGCGCTGCTCGCACGGTTCGTCCTCGCCGCAGAGCAGCACCGCTGAGGATTCTGTCTTGACCGAAGAGATTACCGTCGAGGTCACCGACAACGTCGGTGAGTGGACGAAGTTCCTGAAGAAGCAGTACAGGCGGGAACTTGCCGAACTCTCCCGCGAGTACCCGCACAACCGTTCGCTCATCATCGATTACCGCAAGATCCTGAACAACAAACTGGCGTTCGAGCTCCTGCGGAGCCCGGGCAAGGTCATCGGGGATATCCGGGACGCGATCATCCAGAACAAACTCCTCAAACTGAAGGACGGCCAGGACCCCGACCTGATCAACGTCCGGTTCACGAACCTGCCGCAGAAGACGAACGTCCGCGACATCCGGGCGGACCAGATCAACACCTTCGTCGCCCTCGAGGGGATCCTCCGAAAGACCACGGAGGTCCGTCCCCGGATCGTCACCGCGGTCTTCCGTTGCCGCACCTGCGGCAAGAACACCGACCCGGTTCCGCAGGGCTACGGGCGGTTCGACGAGCCCGATTTCTGCCCGAACTGTGAGAGGAAGACCCGGCTCGATCTCGTCATGAACCGGTGCCGGTTCGTCGATGCCCAGAAACTCCGGATCCAGGAGTCGCCGGAAGGCCTCCGGGGCGGCGAGCAGCCCCAGACGCTCGATATCGACGTCACCGACGACCTGACCGGGATGGTATCGCCGGGCGACCGGGTGGTGCTGAACGGCATCCTCCGGTCGGTGCAGAGGATCAACTACGGCCAGAAGAGCACGCTCTTTGACATCTATCTCGAGTGCAACTCGATCGAGGTTGCCGAGAAGGAGTTCGAGGAGGTCTCGATCAGCGAGGAGGACGAGGCGAAGATCATGGCGCTCGCCCGCGACCCGCTGGTCTACAAGAAGATCGCCCGGTCGATCGCGCCGACGATCTATGGCACCGACGATGTGAAGGAGGCGATCGCGCTCCAGCTCTTCGGCGGGATCGCGAAGGATATGCCGGACGGTTCCCGCCTCCGCGGCGATGTCCACGTTCTCCTGGTCGGCGACCCGGGTATCGCAAAGAGTCAGATCCTGCGGTACGTCGTGAAACTCTCGCCCCGCGGGATCTACACGAGCGGCAAGTCGTCGACCTCCGCCGGGCTGACGGCGACGGCGGTCAAGGACGAGTTCGGCGACGGGCGCTGGACGCTCGAGGCCGGTGCGCTGGTCCTCGCGGATATGGGGATCGCCGCCGTCGAGAGATGGACAAGATGGCGAAGGAAGACCGGAGCGCGCTGCACGAGGCGATGGAGCAGCAGTGCTACGACGACGAGACCGAGGTCCTCACAGAGAGCGGGTGGAAGCTCTTCCGCGACGTGACCGCGGATGACCGTGTCGCGACACTCTCTGCCGATGGCAGGCTCGAGTACGCACCCCCGTCCAACTTCGTGGCATCGGAGTATGACGGAGAGATGTACTACGTCAAGTCGCGGCAGGTCGACCTCGCGGTCACGCCGAACCACCGGATGTACGTCAACCTGAATCGGCGTGCCGACGAGTGGGAAGGGTTCCGGCTCATCCGCATGGACGAACTCCCCATCCACAAGCGGATGCGGTTCAAGAAGAACGCCGCATGGACAGGGGAGCGACACGAGACCCATTGGATACCGCCCGTCGTCAAGTTCGCGAACCAGAACGCCGAAGGGAAACTCACCGACCCCATCACGGTCGGGATGGACGACTGGCTTGAGTTCCTGGGCTACTTCCTCTCCGAGGGGTCGGTTCAGCGGCACCACCAGACCGGGGTTCCTTATCGCGTGATCATATCGCAGACGAACCCGGAGTCTGCCGAAACGATCCGGCAGTGCCTCGAACGACTGCCGTTCCGCTTCTCCTATGACGGCAAGAACTTCTCGATCAACGCAAAGCAGCTTGCCGAACACCTCGCACCGTTCGGCAAATGTCACGAGAAGTACGTCCCCGACTACGCGAAGAGCCTCCCCCCGGAGCAGATCGGGATACTCCTCGACGCGCTCATGCTCGGGGACAGTTACGTCAACAAGACGACCGGGGTCTCGATATACACCACCTCGTCGAGGAGACTGGCCGACGACGTCACCGAGCTCCTGCTGAAGAAGGGCTGGTCGGGGAACACCTATCGATTGCGGGAGGCCGGGGAGGTCATATCCAACCCCCGGGGCGGGACATCAACCGTGACCCACGACATCTTCCAGGTGACCTTCATCCGCGACGGCCAGAACGAGCCGAACATCAACACAAACGGAAAGCAGCATATCGAGAAGCGGCTGTATAAGGGCACGATCTACTGCCTCGAGGTCCAAAACCACACCCTCTATGTCCGGCGAAACGGCATCCCGGTCTGGTGCGGCAACTCGATCTCGGTCGCAAAAGCCGGCATCACCGCGACCCTGAAGTCCCGGTGCGCCCTCCTCGGCGCGGCGAACCCGAAACTCGGGCGATTCGACCAGTTCGTCCCGATCGGCGAGCAGATCAACATGCCGCCGTCGCTCCTCTCCCGGTTCGACCTCATCTTCGTGATGACCGATCAGCCGGAGGCCCAGCGGGACGGGGCGATCGCCGAGCACATCATCAAGACCCACAGCGTGGGCGAGCTGATCAAGCAGCACGAGTATGAACCGCTGCCCGACGTCGACGACAAATACATCGAGCGGGCGCTTGCGCCGGTCATCCCCGACATCGACCCGACGCTTCTGCGGAAGTACATCGCCTACGCGAAACGGACGTGCTTCCCCATCCTCTCCGACGGGGCAAAGGAGGCGCTGATCGCCTACTATATGCGTCTGCGAAACCTCGCGAGCGGGAACAAGCCCGTCCCGGTCACCGCCCGGCAGCTCGAGGCGCTGGTCCGGCTTGCGGAGGCGAGCGCACGGATGCGGCTCTCGAGCACCGTCGATACGGAGGATACCGACCGGATCTTAAAGATCGTGGACTCCTGTCTCCGGCAGGTCGCCTACGACGCAGAGAGCGGGAGTTTCGACATCGACAAACTCGTGACCGGGGTCACGAAGTCGCAGCGCGACATCATCCGGTCGGTGAAGGAGGCGATCCGGAACGTCTCGGGCGACTCCGGCGGCCAGGCGAGGGTCGACGAGGTTATCGAGATCCTGGTGCAGCAGGGCTTCTCCCGCGACAAGGTCGAGCACACCCTCGAGCAGCTGAAGCGGGGCGGCGAGGTGCTCGAACCCCGGCACGGGCTGGTGAAGTTGATCGGGTAGGGGGAGGAGGTACCCTTTTTCGCGAAGGGCAGCCCAGATTCCCCAGGAGGGAGACCTGGTCTCATGGAGATCGAATGTCGGTCAACGTAGCCCGCCGGAGTTGTCGCTCACATGCACCGGCTCAGAGGAGATCGTTTAGATCTTCTACCGTCATATCGGCCTGTTTTAAAATGTGCGAAAGTGTTGAGCGCTTAAGCGGTTTGTGCATAGGGACTGTCAGTTTCAGTGTTTTAGCCGGCAGATGCTTATGCAGTCGAATGTGGCTGCCGCGCGTGCGGACGACAACCCACCCGTCTCTTTGAAGAGCGATGACGATCCTGTCGTAATCAAGAACAGGCACCTTGCTCATACGGCAATCTCAACCTGTTCGGCTGTTTCGCTACAAACGAGATCATCCTCAACGGTTTCAAGGTACAGCTCAATGGCTTCCCTGATGTTTTCCAATGCTTCGTCCCTCGTATCGCCTTCGCTGATACAGCCGGGCAGGCTTGGTACATAGACCGTATATCCCCCTTCCTCACTGGGTTCGAGCACTACACGCAGTCTCATATCTTAACCTATCCAGCAGGCGTATACTTAATTGTAATACCGTACGACATTCCGCGGCATTGATTGAATCCGCCGGATCTGATCAAACTACCTCTGGTTCGCCGTGCTTACGACGATCCTGGTCAGGTTCTTCGCAGAATCAAAGCCATTGGGGCACTCACGGTCACATCGCCGCCAATGGCGGGTCAGCGGTGCCGTACGAGTGCCTGGTTGACGGAGAATAGCGTACCCCGCATGATCTGCTTCGCCGTGAGAACGGTCTCTCTCTCCTGTCCCCGGCCCCCCAGAGCAGGATTAAAAAACCCATTATTGCAATCAGCCCCCGGACGCGTAGATGATTGTGAGAGAAATGCTATATAGACCCGGGTCTATCTCCTTGTGCGGATGCCCGGAACGCGCTCGCAAAACGGCGGAGGCTCACCCCATCCCTCCACGGCCAGATGAACCCCCACTGCTCTCAGGCGAAAGCGAGGTTCGCATTCCATGTGCTTAAGGTTGAACCTCGTTTGCCTCCGGGGAGGTTACAGGAGGAAAAATCACGTGAAGCCTCACTATATCATGGTAATACTCTCGTTTATTCTCCTCACCGCGGGGTGCATCGAGCCCGCGGCCACCGATCCCGCAGGGGTTACGCCGTCACTCATAACCGAACTCCCCCCCGATAATGCACCATCACTCCGGGATTCAGCCTTCATCAGGATCGAGGAATGGGAGGACCCCGCCGAATACACGGGTTTCTCCCCGCCGTCATACATCCCCGGGGAGTATACTCTCTACGGCCTCCTGATAGCCACTGTCTGGAACGAGTCCTACGGCCACTACACGACGATCGGCGAGACCCTGCGCTACGCACGTAACGACACAATGCAGAACGCATCGTGGACTACCGATATGACGCTGCTCGACGTTACCTGGAGCAGATACGGGTACAACCCCTACGCAACAGATCAGATCGTTAACAGAGAACCAAAACCCGTTGACATCAATGGGTATGGGGGGCGGATCTACGAGACCGAAGAGGAACGGCTGATCGCCTGGACGGCGGCCGGGAACGCTACATACTACGTGCGCGGGTCGCTTGACCGCGACGAATTGATCCGGGTGGCGCGGTCGATCGCCTGTTAATCGGCGGATATCACAGAGAGGAAACAAATCGCGCCGCCCGAACACCGGAGAAGAGGGTAACATGGAATGACCACAGAAACAGAGAAAAAGCCGGACAGGACCGCGGGCGTTCTGGGCGCGCTCTTCGGCGTGTTCCTGTATTACGTCTGGGTCGCCGTGCTCATGGCGATCCTCTTCACGTTCTTCGCGGAACCGAACGCCATGGGAGCATTCATAGTCAAATTCCCGCAGATGGTGCAGATCTGGCTCAACGCCGGAATGCTGCCGGTCTTCATCATCCTCGGCTACCACCTGTTTGCCCGCGATACGATGCCTGAAGCGGAACGCCTTTTGGGCAGGGCAGGGCTTGCGGCCTCGGCCTCGGGTTTCCTCCTGTGGCTCCTCGTGCTGGCGGCTCTGGAGGTTTCCGGGGTTGCCGTGGCGTATCCCTATTACGTCGCCGGGGGCTACGTCGTCATGCTGATTCTCGGAGTGTTCTTCTGGAAAACCTGGAGCCGGGGAGCGTGAACCCGGCAACAGGAAGAAGCACCATCAATACCGAAAACGAAAGATGAATCAACAACCTTCGCCGGTGGAGAAGCCGGGCTAAAGTATATCGCCAAACGAGTTGAATATCACACTGATCGCCTCTACTCTGATTACATGCAGGAGAGATAAGTGTCCATGAAAACCTTGAAAATCATCGTCGAGAAGCATCCTGACGGCTATGTCGCCTACCCCCTGGGTCTGAAGGGTGTCGTCGTTGCAGAGGGGGATACCTACGAAGAGGCGCTTGCCGAGGTGAAATCCGCCATACAGTTTCACATAGAGACCTTCGGGAACGATGCGTTCGAGAACAACGACATCATGGAGACCTTCGTCGCCGAAGTCGCTGTATAGATGAAGTTCCCGCACGATGCGCCCCAGCGGAAGGTGCTGAAAACGCTGGAGGCGCTCGGTTTTCAGATCGTCAGGACGGGCAACCATATCGCGCTTATCCGCAGCAATCCGGACGGCACAACGACGCCGCTCACGATGCCGAATCACCCCAAAATCAAAGGCCCGACCCTCCGAACCATCTGCACGCAGGCAGGTATCTCTCGAGAAGAGTTCTTGCGTGTTTATGAGCGCGTGTAAAACAGAACCCCTTCTTTCACCTCCGGGGCGCACCTTCTTACTCCCGTACCCACAAACCTAACTACCATGATCACCGACCGCGAGAGAGCGGCCTTCGAAGCCGGGATCAAACTCGGCGCCCTCTACCACCAGTTCGTCGGGACGCCGATCGCCCGCGAGACCGCGGCGACCGTCGAGGCCGCCATCGAGCAGGCCGTCGGGCTGCAGCCCTACGTGACCGGCATCACCGTCCGGCTGAATCGCGACATGATGGTCTCGAACCGGTTCGGCTACTCGGAACTTGCCGGGAAGATGTTCGATGCCGCGATCACGACACAGGTCGGGGCGATTGTCTGCCGCGCCCGGCTGCGCCTCGAGGACGACTACCCCATGATGGAGATCGTCGAGTTCCATGAAACTCCCCGCGATACCGATCACTGACGACCATATCCACATCGACCCGGGAAACGGCCGGGGGGTAGAGGCCGCGAAGGACTTTCGCCGCAGCGGAGGGACGCACATCTTCCTGGTCTCAAAGCCCTCCTGGTCGCTTGGAGTCGAACCCTCGTCGGGCGCGGACTACCGCGAGGTCTTCGACGCCACGCTCCGGGTGGCGGAGATGGTCCGTGAGACCGGGGTCGTCGTCTATCCGGTCCTCGGCGTCCACCCCGCGGAGATAGGCCGGCTCGCGGAACGGATGACTCTGGACGAGGCCGCCGCCGTGATGATGGCCGGGCTCGATCTCGCCGCCCGCTACGTCGAGGAAGGGCGGGCCGTCGGCCTCAAGAGCGGGCGGCCCCACTACGAGGTCGCGCCGGAGGTGCTCAGCGCCTCGAACGCGGTTCTCCTTCATTCGCTCGAACTCGGGGCCGACTGCGGCTGCGCCGTCCAGCTCCACGCCGAGAGCGGACCGTGCACCGACGTCGTCGATATGGCACGGCGGGCCGGTATCCCGGTCGAGAAGGTCGTCAAACACTTCGCGACGCCCGATACGCCCCTCATGCCCTCGTTCATCGCGCGGCACGAGGAGATCCCTGCGCTCGCCCGGTCGGGCCGGCGGTTCACGATGGAGAGCGACTACATGGACGAGAACTCCCGGCCCGGCGCGGTCATCGGGCCGAAGTCGGTGCCGCGGTTCACGCGCCGGTACTTCGAGGAGGGACTCATCACCGAAGAGGACGCCTGGCGCATCCATCAAGAGACGCCGTCGCGCACCTACGGCGTGGATATCGCGCTTCCTTAACGGAACTGCGCACCTTTTTGACGACTCCCGTCAAACGGTATGTGATGTACCTGAAAGTGCACCGCATACCGGGCGCCGGTGAAGTGGTGGCTGCCTGCGACGCCGAGCTCATGGACGCCACCCTGATACACGGAGACGTCGAGATCTGCATCACCGGGGGTTTTTACGGCACCGAGCGTGCCGGCGAAGAGGACGTCCGGGGAGCGCTCGCGGGCGCGGAGAACGCCAATATCATCGGCAGGCGCGTCGTAGCCCTCGCCGTCGCCATGGGACTCGTCGCCGAGAACGAGTGTATCATGATCGGCGACGTCCCCCACGCCCAGATATTCAGGATCTGACCCATGACCATCCAGACGAGCATCTGCCCCCGTTGCGGGAAGCCAAGCGAGGAGGGACTCTGCCGGAGTGCCGGGCCGCGGACGTGCGGCTGCTGACCTGCGAACCGTACGTGACCACCATCTACTGTCCGGTCTGCGAGTCGCAGAAACGCGGCAAGACCTGGTCCGACCTGCAGATGCCGCGCGAAGACCTGATCGCCGAGATGGCGGTATCGGCGGTCAGCATTCACGAGGATGCGAAGGATATCCGGGTCACCGTCCGCGCCGAAGAAGTCGCGTCGAACAGGACGGCCTGCACCGTCGAGGTGGAGGCGAGCCTGTACGGTGTCCCTGTCCAGGAGACCTGCAAGACTGAGATCCGCTGGCAGAGAGAGTCCTGCGACCGGTGCAGCCGCATATCCGGGGGTTACTACGAGGGGATCGTCCAGGTGCGGGCGACCAATAGAAAGATCAACGCCTACGAGCGCGAGGTCGCCGTGAACCTTGCACAACAGGCCGAAGAGTCGCTCCAGCAGTCGGGCGACCGGTTCTCGTTCATATCGGATCTCGATGACACGAAGGACGGCGTCGATATCACCGTCGGGACGCAGCACCTCGGCCAGGAGATCGCGAGGGCGATCACCGGGGCGCTCGGCGGGCGGTTCACGACCCACCCGAAGCTGGTCGGCGAGAAGGACGGAAAAGCACTCTACCGGATCACCTACTCTCTCCGGCTGCCGTTCTACCAGAAAGGCGACGTGGTGGTCTCTCATGGCAACTACTTCGAGGTGCGCGACATCGACGGGCAGCGCCTCCGGGTCTTCGATCTCACGGCCGGCGTTGCCCGGACGCTTCCCGAGGGCGAGGTCGAACGCCTCATCGGGAACGTCCGCGAGGCCGAGTCCGCGCTCGTCGTCTTCACGCAGCCGAACCTGGTGGGGCTGATGGACCCGAAGACCTACCGGACGCGGGAACTCAATATGGTCTCGTGGACGTTTCCGGTAGAGGGGCAGCCGATCCGGGTGCTCCGCGACGAAGAACAGGACCGGCTGGTCATCGTCGGGTGAGTGCCGTGCGTGCGCGGAAGGTGCCGGCGGCTGCTCTCGCCGATATCGCGGACGCGGAGTGGGTGGATCCCTCCCGCCGGCCGTATGTCGAGGGCGGCGTCGCCTGGGTTCCGGTCAGGGAGGGCTATTCTGCCGATACGGACCTCCCCGAGCGGGAGACCTACCGGGGCCGCGGCTACCACCTCCTCGGCGACGTTGCGGTCGTCCACGGCGACGCGCCGACGAAGGAGGAACTTACCGCAATCGTGGAGCACTGCCGTCCCCGGGGCGTCGTCCAGGTGAAGGGGTTTTTGAGCGAGATGCGCATCCCGGAGGTCGAGATCCTCTACGGCACCGCGGGCGAGGTGCGGCACCGCGAACAGGGCTGCACCTTCTTCCTCGACCCGACAAGGGTGATGTTTTCGCAGGGCAACCGCAACGAGAAGGCGAGGATTGCCGCCCTCGTCCGGCCCGGCGAGCGGGTCGCCGATATGTTCGCCGGGATCGGTTACTTCACCATACCGGCGGCCATGAGCGGTGCACGGGTCCACGCGATGGAGATAAACCCAATAGCCTTTGAATACCTGAAACGAAACATTATGGCAAACCGCGTTGCAGATCGGGTCACGGCGGAGTCGGGAGACTGCCGTGACCTCCTTGCCGGGGTCTACGACCGGGTCCTGATGGGCCACTTCGACGCACCATCGATGCTCGCCGACGCCCTCGCCCACGTCCGGGAGGGGAGCGTGCTCCACGTCCACAGCATCGGGGACGTGAACGAGACGATCCAGAAAGAGGTTGCGGGCGCCGGGTTTTCGGCGGCGGTAGCCTCCCGCCGGGTGAAGAAGTACGGCCCGCACGCGTGGCATATGGTGCAGGATGTGACGATATCGTGAAGACGCTTTCGGGAAAGACGGTGGTGCTTGCCGTGACGGGGAGCATCGCGGCCGTGGAGACGGTGAAACTCGCGCACGCCCTGCGCCGCAGGGGCGCGACGGTGCAGGCGGTGATGACTGCGGCAGCGGCCGGGATCGTTCACCCCGACGCCCTGACCTACGCGACGGGGCGGCCGGCGATCACCCGGATCACCGGCCTGGTGGAGCACGTCCTCTACTGCGGGGAGGGAGGCGAGGCCGACCTCCTCCTCGTCGCGCCCGCTACGGCGAACACCATCGGTAAGATCGCCTGCGGGATCGACGACACCCCGGTCACGACCTTCGCCACGACGGCGCTCGGCCGGGGGATGCCGGTGGTGGTCGTTCCGGCGATGCACGAGAGCATGTACCGCCACCCGGGGGTCGCGGAGAATCTCCGGCGGCTCCGCTCCTGGGATATCGACGTCGTCGATCCCCGGATCGAGGAGGAGAAGGCGAAGATCGCCGATACCGATACGATCGTCCTCCACGCGGAGCGTGCGGTCTCGGGCCGGCCGCTTGCGGGTAAAAAAGTCCTGATCACGAGCGGGGCGTGCGCGGAACCCCTCGACGATGTCCGGGTCCTCACCACCCGGTCGACCGGGCGGATGGGGAGAGCGCTCGCGCTCGAGGCCTTCCGGCTCGGGGCGGACGTGACGGTGGTGCATGCGGGGTCGTTTTCCTGCGTCCGAAACATCCGTGCCACGACCGCTGCCGAAATGCGGGACGCGGTCGTTTCGGTCTGCCGTGACGCCGGGGTAGACATCTACGTCAGCGCGGCCGCGATATCGGACTATGCCCCCGAACGGCACGAGGGGAAGATCCCGAGCGGTTCGCCCCAGGTTGTCCGGCTCGACCCCCTCCCGAAGGTCATCGACGAGGTGGCGGCGGCATGCAGCCCCGTGACGGTGGCGTTCAAACTGGGCTGGGACGAGGAGGAGCGGGCGAGAGCGATGCTTGATGCGGGCGTGCGGATGGTCGTCGTGAACGCTCCCCCGACGATGGGCGCAACGGAGGGATCGTTTCGTATCATGACCACCGGCGGGACGCGGGACGTCTCCGGGAGCAAAGAGGAGGTCGCCGGGGCGATATGGTCCGAACTGCCGTAGCCTTCTCCCCCGGACACATATCCGGCTACTTCAGGCGCATCGAAGGAATCGGCCCGGAGGATACCGGGAGCGTCGGGGCCGGCGTCGTCATCGATGAAGGGGTGCGCTCGACGGTTGAGGAGGCCCATGAGACGAGCGTCCGGGTGGTCCGGCAGGGTCACGCGAGCGCCGGGTCGCCGCCGGTCGAGTACGCCCTCGAACGGCTGGGAGTCACCGCCCGCGTCACGACGGAGTGTCGGCTCCCCATCGGCGCCGGGTTCGGCCTCTCGGCGGCGGCGCTTCTTGCGACGCTCACGGCGATAAACCACCTCTTCGACCTCGGCCTCTCCCCGGACGAGGTGGGCGCACGGGCGCACGAGGCCGAGGTTCTCCACCGCACCGGGCTCGGAGACGTCGCCGCGAGCATGTCCGGCGGGGTCGTCTGCCGGACGGGGGCGGGTATCCACGGGGATATCACCCGTATCTATTCGGAGGAGGCCCTCTACGCCGTGAGCCTCGGCCCTCTCCCGACCGCTTCGGTCCTCTCGTCCCCGGCGGCGATGGCGCGGATAACCGCCGCCTACCCCGACCGCTGCCCCCGCGACCTCGCCGACTTCTGCCGGCTCTCGCGGGGGTTCGCCGAGAAGAGCGGACTCATCGCGCCGGAGGTGCGGCGGGTCCTCGAGGCCTGCGACGCCGCAGGGGTTCCCGCCAGCATGACGATGCTTGGAAACGGCGTCTTTGCCACAGGCGGGGCTGCGGAGCAGGTGCTCTCGGGGTTCGGGGAGGTTTATGCCCTCCGGGTCGCACGCCGCGGCGCATACCTGATCGAGGTGAAACCATGATCCCGAAAGACCATCCACGCTACCGCTCCCTCGTCGCCCGCGAACGGCTGGCCCGGTGCGCCCGCGAGGGTATCGTCGCACCGGAGGGGCTCGCCGCCCACGGGCGCGGGGAGGCGTTCGACTACCTGATCGGCGAGAGGACGACCGGGAGCGCCGCCATCGCCGAGCGGACGGCCGCGGCGATGCTTCTCGCCGCACGGCACGCGGTGATATCGGTGAACGGCAACACGGCGGCGCTTGCGGCGGCGGAGATCGCGGCGCTCCAGCAGGCGAGCGGCGCCGACGTCGAGGTGAATCTCTTCCACCGGACGGAGGAGCGGATCGGGCGGATCATCCGGCTTCTTACGGAGCACGGGGTCAGGGTTCTTACGGGAACGCCGGAGCGGCTCGTCCCGCTCTCCCACGACCGGGCGCTCTGCCTCCCGCAGGTATCGGGGACGCCGACGTGGTGCTGGTGCCGCTCGAGGACGGGGACCGCTGCGCCGCGCTCCGGGAGATGGGCAAGACGGTCATCACCGTCGACCTAAACCCGCTCTCCCGGACCGCCCGCACGGCGACGCTGACGATCGTCGACGAGGTGACGCGTGCCATCCCGGCGATCGCCGCGGCGTGCGCCTCCCTTGAAGCCGGTGAGGGTGAACGCCTGATAGCGTCGCTTGACAATACCTATCTGCTCCGGGCGGCAATAGATGAGATGAGAGAGAGACTGGCCCATGCTCTGGAGTGAGGTCTACCGCCCGAGGCGGTGCGACGATATCATCGGACAGGACGAGGTCGTTCGCCACGTAACGGCGTTCGCGGATTCCGGGAGCGTGCCCCACATGCTTATCTCCGGCCCGCACGGCACCGGGAAGACCGCGGCCGTCGAGTGCCTGGCAAAACGGCTCTACGGTGAGAACTGGAAGCCGAACACGACCGTCTTCAGCGCGACCGACCTTCTCGGGAGGGGAAGGAGCGCGCTCGAGACGGACGAGCGGTTCAGCATGATCTACCGCAAGGACCGGAGCCTGATCGTCAACTTCAAGCAGATCGTGAAGTGGTACGCCTCGATGCGGCCGCTCGATGCCGACTTCAAGCTGATGGTCTTTGAGGACGCGCACGGCCTGACGTTCGAGGCGCAGCAGGCCCTGCGCCGGACGATGGAGCGATACAGCGCCACCTGCCGGTTCATCTTTGTCACCGTCCGGCCCTCGGCCATCATTCCGGCCATCGCGTCGCGCTGCCTGCCGCTCTTTTTCGCCCCGATCGAGAGCGGGCTCGTCCGCGCCCGGCTCGAGGAGATTCTTGCCGCGGAAGGTGACGCGGTTCCGGCCGACGATCTCGACCTGATCGTGTATGCCGCGCAGGGAGACCTGCGGCGTGCGATCATGTACCTGCAGATCGCCGCAACCTCGGAGAAGGACTTCGACCTCGCGGAGATCTCGCGTTCAGAGACCGCAAACGTCGCTACGTCCGCGTTCGTCGCCCTCCGGGACGGCAACTTCGATGCCGCCCGCCGGATCGCCGAGTCGCTGATGATCGAGTACGGGCTCTCGGCGCGGGAGGTCGTCGGCGAACTCCGGGAGGTGGCCCGGCGCGAGTACAACCATCCGGCCCTTGCCGTCGCGCTCGCCGACGCGGATCTCCGGCTCTCCCACAACGCAAACGATTTTGTGCAGATCAATGCACTTCTTGCCCGGATAGCCCGGGAGGTGTTCAGTGAAGAAAGTACAGCAGCATTATGACGAGGTCGCGGATATCTACGACGAGCGCTACGACGGCAGCCGCGGGAAGTATTACCACGGGCACATCTCCGAGCACGTGATGAGCGAACTCCCGAAGGGCGGGTTCCTTCTCGACGTCGGGTGCGGGACCGGGCTTTTCGTGCAGCGCTACGTCGAGGAAGGGGGCCGGGCCTTCGGGCTCGATATCAGCCCGGGAATGGTCCGGCACGGGCGGCGGCGGTGCCCGGAGAGCGGGTTCTGCGTCGGTACTGCCGACGTCCTTCCGTTCAAGGACGGCACCTTCGACGCCCTCGCGAGCCTGCTCGCCTTCAGTTACGTTCCCGACCCGGAGGGGATGCTCCGGGAGTGCTACCGGGTCTTAAAGCCCGGCGGCAGGATCGCGGTCTGCACCTTATCAAGGACGGTCTTTACGAGCATCGTGCCGCTTGTCTACCAGATGGGGGAGAAGGTCGGCTTGAAAAAGGTGGGCGTCGGGTACTTCGACGAACATTACTACACCAACACCGAGATCACGGGGCTCTTCCGCGAGGCAGGATTTGAGGATATAACGGTCGGCCGCTGCTCGTTTGCACACTTAAACCTCGCCGACCCGGTCTTCAACCTCGCACGGAAGGTGGAGCCGTTCGTCGAGGAGAACCTCCCCTATCTCGCCTACAACGTCTGTGCGGCGGGGAAGAAACCGGAAGACTAGTGCATCGATTCTCAATCAGCAGTACAATCAGAGGGGTGCCGACTAGATTTCGCACTCTTCGGAAGGTTATAGTTCGGAGTATGCCCTGGCACGGCTTCCCGTAGGGTATCGCCACGACTGCCCCCGCCCTCTGGGTGGGGGTGGATAGGAGCGTCCCGTGGGAGATACGATGAAGGTCGGGTTGGCCGGTTAGTTTGGAATCATTGCACTAGTGCACCGTGTCATCTTATTATAGAAATTTCTTGCATGTACCAGGACGGCAACCATGGTCTCACGCGAAGAGCGCGAAGCCGCGAAGTGAAGTTGCCGGCAGGTATCGCTCAGTATTCGCGTCCTTCGCGGCTCGAAGCCTACGGCTTCTCACGCTCCCGTCCTGTGGACAGTCGCGGCTCGCACCTAGCGGTGCTCAAGCTCGCTACGCTCGCACTTCGCGTGAGGTTTTGGTATAGAGGCGGTACAGTCTCACGCGAAGCTGCGAAGGTGATGTCGGATTTTAGGTTTAGATGACAACAAGTACTAGGTAAACCTCTGTAAGGGGGACGCACGGGCCGTCCCCTGCTCTCACTCGACCCGGCCGCATGAGGAGGCTTCTTTTTTGCGATGTGGACGATAACGGAATAATTATATCCCGCCTCCCTGAATCACTCCCCATGGAGCCGGTCGATATCGTCCTGACGAAGGATACGTTCGAGGTGCTCGCGTCAGGGACCCGGCTTGATATGTTAAAGGCTCTGCATATACGCAGGATGACGATTACGGAGCTCGCGGATAACCTCAACCTGGCAAAATCCACGGTCCATCACCACCTGCAGAAACTAACCGAAGCCGGTTTTGTCGCAGCCGGGGAGGACGGGCATGCTTGGGTGTACTACGCGCTCACGCCGGAGGGGCAGGCCCTCCTGCAGCCGCACGGCAGCACCCGGATCCGGATCCTCCTGGCTGCGGGATTGGCGAGCCTCGCCGGAGGGGTCTGTGCCCTCGCGGCCTTCCTGACCGCTCCGGTCCGGGAAGAACCGGTGCCCCCGCTTGCGGGAGGGGGCGGTCTCCCGGTCCCGGAGGGGGCTCCCGTGGAACTGCTCGTTGCCGGGATCGCGCTCGCGGCAATCGGGGGAGTCCTGGTGGCGTATGCCTGCGCCCGGTGGCGGAAGAGGCGTGCGGCGACGCAGCCCCCCGGTCCTGCAAGTGGGGAAGTTACGTGACTGATATAGTTTTTGAACCCGTTCGACCGGGATCGAACGCTTTCGCCGGTATTATCGTCTTCCTGCAGAAAGACTCCGTGTGGATGTCCGGAAGCTACCCGGTTCGCGGATCACCGGCCACCTCGAAGCCATCCACGGGAGAGAACGATGAAAAGACTATTGATCTCCGGAATAGGCATCCTGGTTCTGGCGCTCATTGTTGCAGGACTGGCTGTCTGCGGGACCGTACCTCTGAGCACGACTTCAGTCTCCGGTGAATCCGTAGCCGACGATAGCGTGGCGGCCGGGAACAACCGGTTTGCGTTCGACCTCTACCGGCGCCTCGCGGCCGAGCCGGCGCATGCGGGAGACAACCTCTTCTTCTCGCCCTACAGCATCTCCTCGGCCCTCGCGATCACCTGCGAGGGCGCCAGAGGCACGACCGCCGACGAGATCGAATCGGTGCTGCACCTTCCGGAGAACAAGACCCTCCGGAGAGCCGGGTTTGCCTGGCTGGATGCCGGCCTCAATCGGGGGAGCGCCAACTACACCCTCCGCACCGCAAACGCCCTCTGGGCGGAGGAAACCTACCCGTTCCTCCCGGAGTACATCGACACGGCCACCCGCTGGTACGGGGCGAACGTCACGAACCTCGACTTCATCAATGACCCCGGGGGGTCGCGGGAGACGATCAACCGGTGGGTGGAGGGAGAGACCGAAGAGAAGATCCGCGACCTCCTGCCGCCCGGCTCGATCGACGACCTCACCCGGCTCGTGATCACGAACGCGATCTACTTCAAGGGCACCTGGACCGGACAGTTCGACGCGAACGAGACGACAAAAGAGGAGTTCCGGGTCGGACCGGACGAGACGGTGACTGTCCCGATGATGCACGGGAACGCCGTCTACCCGTACATGGAGACCGATACCCTCCGGGTGCTCGAGATGCCGTACGCGCACGGGAACGAGACCGAACTCGCGATGCTCGTCCTTCTCCCCAAAGAAGACACCCTGACGGCTGCGGAAGAGGCCCTGGACGCGGAGAGGCTTGCCGGCCTGCGGGAGTCCCTGGTCTCGCAGAACGTCAGGGTCTTCTTCCCGAAGTTCACGCTTGATGCGGAATACAACCTCCCCTCGACTCTTGCGGCGATGGGGATGCCCACGGCGTTTACCGACGATGCCGACCTCTCGGGGATGGACGGCACGAGAGACCTCTTCGTCACCGGGGTCTTCCACAAGGCATTCGTCGACGTGAACGAAGAGGGTACCGAGGCCGCGGCGGCGACCGGCGTTGTGGTGGGGGGAGGTGCCGCGCCCGTCTTCCGTGCGGACCACCCGTTTATCTTCCTCATCACTGAGAAGGATTCAGGCGCGATCCTCTTCATGGGGAGGATCGTCAACCCCGAAGGCACGTGAAGGGGGGGACGGGAAGGGGCTGTTCCCCTCCGTTGTCAACGGATATCGGAGGAGGGGCGGCGTTCTACCCGGCGCCTCCTGTGCCGCCAAGCAAAGAGAGGAGCGCCACGACTTCCGCCCTGAGTGCGGGGATATCGTGATCCACGACCGCCCAGACCTCCTCAGGGTCCACGCGGAAGTATGCGTGAACCAGGATATTTCGAAGACCGATTACCTGCTCCTAGGGAACGCCGGGAGAAGCGCTTCGAAGATCAGGAGGAAGACGCGACGCTCCCTCAAGGAGCGGAGCGTGAGAAGACCTCCGGTCTTCGAGTGCGGGAGGCTGCTTCCCCGATGATCTGGAGGTGATGCACCATCCAGACCTGCACCAGTTCATCTTGCAAAAAAGCATCTCTACCCCGGACCGTATACCGCTCAATCCCCTCGATTGCTTCCAGGATGTCGAGGAGCCGGTCGATCCCGTCCCTCATAACGGTACTGCCTCTTTGAGGATCCGCTTTTTGTACCGCTCCTTGAGCGCCGTTTCCGTCACCACGTCCACCCGGCACCCAAGGGCCTCCTCCAGGTCCTGGATGAGCGCGATATGGTCGAGGAGGCTCCTGCCCTGCTCCAACTCCACCAGAAGGTCGAGATCGCTCTCCGGGCCCGCCTCGTCCCGGGCGACCGACCCGAAGACCCGCAGATTCCTGGCACCGTGCCGCCTGGCTATTGTGAGAATCCTGGACCGCTTCTTCCGGATCAGATCCTGTGTGACGGGCATGGCTGTTCAATATCTCCTATCGGGAGCTGGCGATATAAATTTGCCCCCGATGACCGCATCGTCACGAGACCACCGGCAGGCCAGGGCCTCCCTATGGGAACGGCGGTCCTGCCCTCCCCGATGGCGTGGGGCAGACACCCTCTCAACCGACCGGCATGCCCCTGCAGGAAACCAGAGCATGGGCGGGGTGGGGCAAAGGCCGCTGACAAGAGTCGCAAAGATGCTGTGTTAGAGAATACACCATTCTCCTCACGAGGACCGGAGCCGGGAGAGGATCCGGAGCTTCTTTGCAAGCGCCGCCTCCGCCGCCCGCTCGACCCCGGCCTTCATCTCCTCGAAGTCCCTCTTATCCTCGTCAACGACCTTCTTGACCGGGGTGTATGCCGACTCCCGGAACCGGGGGGTGAAATCGCGGATCTCGCCGTTGACGGAGAGTACCGACTCGGGCGCTCCTTCCTCGACATAGCCGACCTCTTTCATCGCGACGCCCGCGGACTCCACGACCCGCCGGATCTCGGGCGCAGCCTCGGGCGGCGCGACGACGAGAAGCGCGTCGAGGGATACGCCGAGGTAGTCGATCTGGAGAGCGTCGAGCATCTCGAGCACGTTCGGCTGGACGAGGGTGCGGAGGTCGTCCTCGACGACGACGATCCGGCAGCCGGCGGTCTCGGCCATCTCGTAGGCGTCGCCTCTGAGCCCGCCGTTCGTGACGTCGGTCATGGCGTGGATGCCGTCGAGGACGTCGCTTGCGAGGAGCGCCTCGCAGGCCTTGAGGAAGTGGAGGTTGATCGTCTCCTCGACGACCCTAGGGAACCCGGAGTAGATCGCGGCGGTGGCGATCGTCCCGCCGCCTGCCCCCTCGGTCATGAGGAGGACGTCGCCGGGGCTGATCGATTTCCTGGCGGTGAGGTGCCGGGCGACCCCGACGGCGCCGACGCACCCGGTCATCCGGGAACCGAGCACCATGTCCCCGCCGATGCGGAGGGTGGAGCCGGTAACGAGCGGGATGTCCATGGCCTCGCCGACGGCGGAGACGCCCGCCGTGTAGTCGAAGATCTTGGCGACGTCGCCGTCGTCGGCGACGTGGATATCGGAGAGAAGCGCGACGGGTTTTGCCCCCATGACGTAGACGTCACGGAGCGTCGCCCGGGTGACGTGGAACCCGGCGAGGAAGGGGAAGTCCGAGAGGCGCGAGTGCATCCCGTCGACGGTGGTGATGATGTAGTCCCCGCCGGCACGGACGGCGCCGGCGTCGTCCATCTCGTCGACGCCGACCGCGGCTTCTGTCCGGCCGATGATCCGGGCGAGCTGCCGGTGGGCGAAGAAGTCGCCCGAACCCCTTGAGCCGACGCCGAACTCGCCCATGGTCGAACCGGAGGGCTCGAACGTGAAGAGGTCGCCGGACAGCCCGGTCGAGTTCTTCGCTTCAGTGAGGACCGCCCGGGCGAATGCTTCGGCGTAGGCGGGGGTTACGCGGTGGTGCTTGATCGAGAGGATATCCCGGGAGAGAAGGCGCACGATCTCGTCGTCAGGGGTGCCGGCGGCGAGGTGCCGGCGGCTGATCTCTTCTACATCCATTGTAAGAGTGGTCGGTGCAGAACGTGATAAAGGGAATGGCGGGGGAGAAGCAAAGATTCAAGCGGATCCCGGGCGACACCTGATGGATGAGGGATGGAGAGATGATCGCCGCCTGCTCCGTCGCCGGTTCCGATTCGGGGGGAGGGGCGGGCATCCAGGCGGACCTGAAGACTTTTGTAGCGCTCGGGATCTGGGGGTTGACGGTCGTTACGGCGGTGACCGCCCAGAACACCCGCGAGGTGCGGGGGACCTGGATGCTCCCTCCCGACGCGGTGCGGGCGCAGATGGAAGCGGTCGCCGACGACTTCTTCATCGGGGCGTGGAAGACCGGGATGCTCGGGAACGCCCCGATCATCCGGGCGGTCGCGGGGGCCCTGCCGGAGGGGGCAGCGCTCGTCATCGACCCGGTGATGGTCTCGACGTCGGGCCACCGGCTGCTTGCGGAGGATGCCGTCAGGGATCTCGCGGACCTGCTCATCCCGCGGGCGGCGGTCGTCACCCCGAACATCCCGGAGGCCGAGGTGCTCAGCGGGATGCGGGTCACGACCGTCGAGGAGATGGCCGAGGCCGGCCGGCGGATCCTCGATCTCGGCGCCCGTGCCGTGGTGGTGAAGGGCGGGCACCTCGCGGGCGGTGCGGCGATCGACCTTCTGGTCGACCGGGAGGGGGAGATGCGGCTCTCCGGGGAGCGCTATCCCTACCCGGTGCACGGGTCGGGATGCTGCTTCTCGGCGGCGCTCACGGCATGCCTTGCCCGGGGGATGCCCATGCGGGAGGGGTTCCGCGCGGCAAGGAAGTTCATCGACACGGCCATCCGGGAAGCAGCGGGAGGGCCCGGGCCGGTTCGGGCAGTCAACCCCGGAGGAACGATCTTTCGCAGACTTTGAAATAATATTTCCTCAATCCGCAGTATTTTTACGTGATTTTTCCAAAAACCTTTTGAAACTCACATTTCATCACCGGGCGGAACTCCGGCAAAACCCCCTTATCCCCCTCATTATCCGACAGAAACGAAAAATAATCCACTCATATTATAAATACAAATGCGGAATTTTTATAAATAAAAACTTGTAACTACTGTATTGAATGGACGAGATCGACGATGCGATCCTTCGGGAACTGCAGAGAGACGGGCGAATGTCTATGGCAGAACTCGGCTCAATGCTGGGTATAGCACCGTCGACGGTCTTTAAACGGATCGAGAAACTGAAGAACGCCGGCATCCTCGAGCGGTTCACGATCGTCATCAACCAGAAGTGTTTCGAGCATACTCTGGTCGCTTTTCTGAACGTCAGGGTTCACCCCGACGGGAAATCAGAGGTCGAAGAGTTCATGCAGGGTCTCCCGAGCATCCTTGAACTCTACGAGGTGCTCGAACCCGGGGACTTCTTCATCAAGGTCCGGGTGCAGAACATATCCGAGTTGAAACGGAGCGTGCTCGTCCCCCTCTCCGGCCTTCCGGGGGTGAGGGATATCCAGACGATCATCTCGGTGAGGAAGGTCAAGGAACAGACATGAACGGATTGCAGATAGAAACCATACAGCAGATGCTTGCGATCGTGACGCTCCTTCTCGGAGTGCTCGTCATCGGCATCATCTTCAACGCCTACCGGATTGTGAAGCAGCCGACCCTGCTCCTCTTCATCTACGGGCTGTTTACGCTGGTCGTGGGGATCACGTTCGCCGATCTCGTGAGCGTCTTCACGCCCGATGAATTCATCATCGTCTGGTCGACGATCTTCTCACACATCGTGGTGATCCTCGGCCTCGGCGTGATGGCGTACGGTATCATGAGAGGGTAATATGCGTACCGGTACTTCGTTTGCCCGGGACTGGCAGCTGATCAAGGTGGCACGGTCGCTGCAGCGGCACGACGTCACCGGATCGCTCGTGCAGAAGCTCCTTGCGGACGCTCCGGCCGGGCTCACGGAGCGGATCGCCGCCATCGCCAGGCGGCTCGGCGAAGAGAACGGAACGGAACTCGTCACCCACGCTGAGGAACGGCTCGATCCTCCGACCCTGATGGAGGGGCTCCTCCTGACGTGGGGGATCCCCTGCGAGTCCACGGAAGCCGGCGAAGAGGGCGTGGCCATCGCCGTCGACGGCGCGGCAACGGCGGTCCGGGAAGCTTTCGCGGACGTCCGGGTGGCCGAACCCTACCTCGCCGGCTACGCCCGGGCGCTCCAGCGCGACGCGGTGCTCGAGCACGGCGCAGGCGGCAGGATGACGATCCGGTTCCCGCCCCGCGGCGAGTAGGCGGCGGCTCGTTCTTCGGCCGGGGAGCCGGCGGGTGCAGCCGCATCTTTTAACGGTCTTTTTTGCAAATAGTTATATCCTGAGCGGTCGGTTTGCCTATTTACAGCATTTCACTGCTACAAGGAGATTGTATGAAGACGGAAGGGATACGTGCGTGCCAGAGCTGCGGGATGCCGATGAGCGAGAAGGAGCAGTTCGGGACGGAAGCGGACGGCGCACCCTCGAAGGACTACTGCACCTACTGCTACCGGGACGGGGCCTTCACGAACCCCGGGGCCACCATCGATGAGATGGCGAAGCTTGGCGGAGGGATGATGTCGCAGATGTATGCGATTCCCCTCGAAAAGGCGGAGGCGTTCACGAAGGAGCAACTCTCGTGCCTGAAGCGGTGGGCGGGGAGGGAGATCCCCCTCTGCGAGAGCTGCGGGATGCCCCTTGCACGCGACGAGGACGCCGGGACGGAGGCGGACGGGTCGCGGAGCACGCGGTACTGCACCTACTGCTACCGGGACGGGAGGTTCACGGAGCCCGATCTGACGCGGGAGCAGGCGGTCGAGCGGTACGCGCCGATGATGGCCGCGAACCTCGGGATGCCTGTAGAGAAGGCGAGGGAGATGGTCGCCCGGTACCTCTCGACGCTGCCGCGGTGGCGGGAGTAGGGGCGGTCCTCCCGTCCAACCGGGTTCCGGGAGAACTCTTATATCCCCCGGTCCATACGATCGATACAGGAGAGGGATGGCTTGAGCCTCTTTGCCGATCTGCTTGAGCGGCGGGAAGAGATCCTTAGAGTCGCAGCCGGACACGGCGCCCGCAGGGTCAGGGTCTTTTGGTCGGTGGCCCGGGACGAGGAAACCCCGGAGAGCGACCTCGACCTCCTCGTCGAGTTCGAGCCGGGAAGGAGTCTCCTCGACCAGATCGCTCTCGCTCAGGACTAAAAAGACCTGCTCGGCCGCGAGGTCGACGTGGTGACCGAGGGAGGACTGCACTGGTACATCAGGGACCGCATCTCTCCGTGAGGCCGTGCCGCTGTGAAGACGATAAGTTGGGAGGGGCGGCTCACGTAAGCGGGGTCGCTGACCCACAATCTCACGTTACGGGAGAGAATCTAACGGTTAACGAAATAGAGCGATGAGGTCTTCCTTTGTGATATCGTTATGACTTGCTATATCGTTCAGAATATTGTTCAACGTTGGTCGCGTTTGTTCTTTTCGAAGGGGAATGATGATCATGTGTCTTTTGTTGTCGGTCTCTTTGACCATTTTGATGTGACTTCCGCGCTGATGAACAAAAGTATAACCGAGTTTTTCGAGAACCCTGACAATATCCGAACTACTAACAACCGGAAGCTTTGGCAACGGAATGCACCTGTAGTTCTGTCTGCGTCAGGATTGTGATCTCTTCTTCTGGTTCGAGTTCATCTTCAAAATACAAAAGTACGGCTTCTGCGATATTCTTGAGGAGTTCTTCAA
>NZ_JMIO01000058.1 GCF_000691865.1 Methanoculleus sp. MH98A
TGGTTTTATCAACCATCCTTTGCCTCCATAGTACACGACCTCACGATCTTCTATGGTTGTCTGACATCTATGCGACGAGTACGCCGTCGTACTCCCCGTCGTTGACAGCCTGGATCATCTCGCGGGGCTTCTTCCCCTCGACGGTGACACCGACGCTCACGCACGTTCCGAGGACCTCTTTGACCGCGGACTTCAGATCGTACGAGAGCATGCCATCAAACTTCATACGGGCAATACGAACGGCGGCCTCCAGCGGCAGATCTCCTGCCACCAAAGCACCCGGCTCTGTAGACCCCTTCGTGATGCCGGCCTCTTTCATGACGAGCGCCGTCGTGGGCGGAATGCCCACCTCAATCGTGAAGTTCTTCTTATCGTCGACCGTTACCGTCACCGGCACCTGCATGCCGTTGAATTCGGCTGTTTTCTGGTTGATTTCGTCGACGACAGCCTTCACGTTGATACCGAGAGGTCCGAGCGCGGGCCCCAGAGGCGGGCCTGCTGTTGCCTTGCCACCGGGTACCAATACCTCGACCGTTTCTGCCATACAAGTTCACCAGCTTATTATTCCTCAGGGGAATAGTTGCCTGGGTTATCTAAGGTCAACGTGGGAGGATTTAAAGTACAGTACCCGGGCGGCATACGAGCGGTGCATGAACCGCATGCCCGGCAGTCGGGAATCGGATCGCCGTCGGTATAGCAGGACGCGGCAGGACAAAAAAGAAATTAGCGTTGTATTCTTCAGGAAGCGTCTTCCGAGCGTTCCACGACGCGAACGGAGTCGCCGCGGACCGTGATCGGGATCGGAACCATACTCTCGTAGAGTTCGACCGTAATCTCTTCCTTTCCGGTATCGATACGCTTGACAACCGCTTTCTCACCCTTGAACGGGCCGGCGATGATCTCGACGATGGTGCCCTCGGTGATGCCGCTGACCACCGGTTTCGGCACCAGGAAATGCTCCACCTCGGAGAGAGCCGTCGAGCCCTGCACCACCGCGCGCGCATGAGGGATCAGCTCCACCAGCTGCTCTATCCGGGCGATGGAGTCCGGGCTCTCCACGAGGACGTAGCCTTTCAGTTCCTCGGGAACCATGACGGCCATCACGTGGATGTCTTTCTGCTCCCGGGTCACCTTCTCGATGTTGTCGGCTACCGTCCGCTCCTGCTTTGCGGTCGTCTTTATTGCGTATACTCTATTTGCGCTCTCAACCATATCCATCATTTGGGCAGTACCAGCATGATCTCGTATATGATAAAGCCGACAAGGCCGATGAGCATGATCCCGGCCGCAGCCACGATGGCGATCTTGGAGAACTCGTCGCGGGTCGCGTCCGTGCCAGTTTCAGCACGCGCCAGTACTTCTTGAAGAGTTCCTCCTCGATCTTGAACGACTTTACTTCCTCCAACGTCTCTTTATAATCCATCATACCGGCTCACTTCAGGAAGTCGATCTCAAACTGTTTCATCATACGTGGCATACTCTTTTCGTTTCTCCCATATATTTGTGGTGACCGGACACCGGTGACCACGAGCAGCGTACGCATCTTGCCCTGCATGTCGGGGTCGACCTGGGCACCCCAGATGATGCGGGCATCGGGATCGATGCGGTCGTAGACCTCCTGGATGACGCCTTCGGCCTCGGACATCGTCATATCGGGTCCGCCGACCACGTTGACGAGCGCCGCGCTCGCCCCGGAGATATCGACGTCGAGCAGCGGGGAGCGCAGCGCCTTCTTGACCGAGTCGGCGGCTTTGTCCTCACTGTCGCTTTCTCCCATCCCGATCATCGCGACGCTCCCCGCTCCATGACGGTCCGGACATCGGCGAAGTCGAGGTTGACGAGACCGGGCATCGTGATGAGCTCGGTGATGCCCTTGACCGCCCGCATCAGCACCTCGTCCGAGACCTTGAACGCGGCGTGGAGCGGAAGCCGGGGCACGACCTCAAGCAGACGGTCGTTGGGGACGACGATGACGGTATCCGCCACCTCGCGGAGCCGCTCGAGGCCGGCCTCCGCGTTCTGCCCCCGGATAGCGCCTTCCACCGTGAACGGCAGGGTGACCACCGCAATGGTCAGTGCGCCCTCCTCCCTCGCTGCCTTCGCGACCACGGGTGCGGAGCCGGTACCGGTGCCGCCACCGAGCCCGGTGGTGATGAAGACCATGTCGCATCCCTGGACGGCCCGCTTGATGTCGTCCTCGTTCTCGAGGGCCGCTTCCTCGCCGACCTGGGGGATCGAGCCCGCGCCGAGGCCGCGGGTTCTCTGCCTTCCGATGAGGATCCGGGTTTCCGAACGGGTTCTGACAAGGTGCTGCGCGTCGGTGTTGAGAGCGATCAGCCGCGCCCCGTTGATGCCTTCGTCCGCCATCCGGGTCACCGTGTTCGAACCGCCGCCGCCGCACCCGATGACTGCGATCTCAGTCCGGAGTTCCATGAGGAGATCTTCAAGATCCTTTTCGACCTCCGTGGGCTCAGCAAAGCGCTGCTCCTCTCGCGCCCGTGAAAGTGCCTCTTCTACGATGGATTTCATATGTAACTCTCCAATCCCGGAATATGTATCCGCTTCACGCTGGTTGTCTGCACTGCATCGGGTGTGACCCTCCTCCCCTCGATATCGACCGCCTTTCCGCCGGCAAGCATGGCAAAGAGCGGCCCTTCAGGGATCCCGTGTCTGCGCGCCTTCCCGGGGTCGAACCGCACCTTCCGGAGGACGAGGTGATCACCGTCGATAACAGCATTTTCACAGATAAGTAAGAGTTTTACACACAGGGTAGTTATATCACTTGCGAGTCGGGACGACTCGTTTTCGAAGCAGATGAACGTCGATAAAACTTCATGCGAGCCTTTCGAGAGATGAGCGACCGGCAATCCGTCGAGACCGTTGAGAAAACCCGATCTATCTGATTTAATCGTTTCTTCAATCAACCCGGGGGCTATCCGCACCACGGCGGGAGTCCCGTCTCCCCTGAGATCGTGGATGCGGATGCGTGAGCCGGGAGCGATCTCTTCGGCGAGAGTCCTGACCCGGAGATAGGCGGCCCAGGCAAGGCCGGACGCCTCCAGGATCTCCGACTCGGAGAGGAGGGGGAGGGCGGCGGCGGCGAGCATCCGCTCGATCCGCCCGGCATCGTCTTTAGAGAGGGACTTTCTGTCGATGTAGGCCGCCACGGCGCCGCTCGCCTCCTGCATCGTCCGGAGGAGAACCGGGTCTACGGCACCGATCTGCCGCGTCGGGACCATGTGCCGAAGGCGCCCCGGGAGGAGAGGGCGATATCGGTCTGCCGCACGGCGTAATGAGTTCCGCCGAAGCCGAGAAGATTGATCGTCTCCTGCGGCTCCGCGGCGAGGATGCTCTCCGCAACCGCCCTTCCGGCGGCCGGATCGGCCCATTCGGTCGCGGTCGACCCGATCTCGACGAAGAGCGACGGCGTCGAGAGTTCCGTCGGGCCGTGATGCGTCACCTCGTAGGAGACCCGGTAGCCCTCTGGAGCGCGGGCGGCGAGGTTGCCGAGGATTGCGTGCATCCACGCGGGAGCTGCCGGTGCGAGTCTTCCCGGCTCCCCGCCGAGGTCGGCCCCCTCGTAGTTGCCGGTGACGTGCACGGTCAGGGCGGGCGTCTGGTGCACGCTCGCGTGCCGGGATATGAAAAGAATGAGATCGGCATCGACCTTCTCGTCGATCAGGTCCTGGTGGATCAGCCTTCCTGCGACCTCATAGAACGTCAGTTCGTGCTGTTCCGCAAGCGGCCACCGCCCGCCCGCCGCGAGCAGGGTCTGGAGGTGGTTTTTGATGTTGACTCCTGCAACGTCCTGTTGTGAATTGATCAGCGCGATCCGCATCGGGTACAATGTGGGTCGCGGAGCTGCTAAAGGGTAGTGCTTGACTGGCGCGATAGTAAATCCTATCTCCCTGCAGGCAAACCATGTGGGTACTATGGACGAGGATAAGATACGAAAAGCCTTCGAGGCATACGGCATAGAAGACGAAATAACCTGCCCGCAGGCCTTCGAGATATCGGAGAAATACAGCATCCCGAAGATGGATATCGCCCGGTACTGCAACCAGCGCGAACCGAGAATAAAGATCCGCGGCTGTCAGCTGGGCTGCTTCAGATGAGCCTGTTCCTCGAGGTCGTATCCGTCACCGAGGCCGTAAAGGCGGTGCAAAAGATCGCCCCGCCGCCCGGGTGCGAGGACGTCCCGCTCGAAGACGCCCTGTACCGGGTTCTCGCGAGGGACGTCCTTGCCGATATCGACATCCCGGGGTTCGACCGTTCGACGGTCGACGGCTACGCGGTCGCCGCGGCCGAGACCACCGGGGCGTCCGAGGCCATCCCGGCGATGCTCCAGTGCCGGGGCAGAATCGGGATGGGAAGCGCGGATGCCGGGAGCATCTCCCCCGGATCGTGCAGGTACGTCCCCACCGGCGGCGCTCTCCCCACGGGCGCGGACGCAGTGGTGATGATCGAGCACGCCGAGCAGATAGGAGACGACATCCTGGTACACCGCCCGGTGGCCCCCGGTGAGAACGTGGTCTTTTGCGGCGAGGATTTCGGGGCAGGGAAGGTGGCCCTGGAACGGGGGCGCGTGCTGACTCCCCGCGAGATCGGCGTTGCCGCGGCGGTCGGCGCCGACCGGGTCAGCGTGGTGAAGATGCCCCGGATCGGGATCGTCTCAACGGGAAACGAACTCGTCCCCGTCGTCGAGACCCCCGGGCCGGGCGAGGTGCGGGACGCGAACTCCTACCTTGCGGGTGCTTTCGTGACGGAACGGGGCTGCCACCCGGTCTACTTCGGGATCGTCAGGGACGATCGGGCCGTGCTGAAGCGGGCGGTCTCTTCGGCGCTTGACCGGTGCGACGCGGTTCTGGTCTCGGGAGGCTCGTCGAAAGACGAACGGGACAACACCGCGGCGGTCGTCGCGGAACTCGGCGAGGTGCTGGTGCACGGGATCGCTATCGCACCCGGAAAGCCGACCATCATCGGGACGGCACGGGGAAAACCGGTCATCGGGCTCCCCGGACACCCGGCCTCGGCTTTCGTCGTGCTCGTCGCCGTCGTCGACCACCTGCTCGCGGCGATGCGGCAGACCGCCGTCTCCCGGCGAACCGTCCGTGCACGGCTGACCCAGAACATCCCCTCCACCCGCGGGCGGGAGGACTACGTCCGGGTCAGTCTCAGTGGCGGGGAGGCGACGCCGGTCTTCGGGAAATCGGGACTCCTCAACACCCTGGTGCAGAGCGAGGGACTGGTGCGGATCCCGGCATCGAGCGAGGGGTTCGAGGTCGGCGAAGAGGTCGAGGTGATCCTGTGGTGAAGCGCTACCTCTCGGTCATATCGCTCGCGGAGGCGCGGGCGCTTGTTGAGACCGCTTTTTCGGCTGTTCCGGGAATCGCCCGCATCCCGGTGAATCCCGGGGCGGTTGGGAAGATCACCGCGGAGCCCATATTCGCCCGGTTCTCGGTTCCCGCCATCCACCTCTCGGCGATGGACGGGATCGCGGTCAGGAGTGCCGACACCGTCGGCGCGAGCGAGCAGCGCCCGGTGACCCTCCCGGATGCGGCGAGGGTCAATACAGGAAACATCGTTCCGCCCGATTACGACGCGGTGGTGATGATCGAGGACGTCTGGGTCGGGTCGAAGCCTGACGACGTCGCCCGCTCCGCTCCCGTGGAACGTCGCGACGCCGAGACCTACACCGTCCGAAAGCCGGTCAGCCCCTGGCAGCACATCCGCCCGGTCGGCGAGGATATCGGCGAGTCGGAGATGATCCTCCCGAGGGGGCACCGGATCCGGCCGCACGATCTGGGGGCGCTCGCGAACTACGGGGTCACGGAGATTGCGGTCATGAACCTCCGCGCCGGCCTGATCCCCACCGGGAGCGAACTCGTGCCGGCGGGCGAGATGCCCCCGCCCGGGAAGGTAGTGGAGAGCAACACCCTGATGGCCGCGTCCGTCCTCGCGGAAGCGGGCGTGGATGCGCACCGCTACGGGATTGTCCCGGACGACAGCGAGATGATCCGGGACGCCATCCGGCGCGGCGTCGCAGAGAACGATATCCTGTTCGTCTCGGCGGGGTCGTCCGCCGGGACCCGGGACTACACCGCCGATGTCATCGCAGATCTCGGCGAGGTGCTGGCGCACGGGGTCGCCATCAAACCCGGAAAGCCGGTGATCATCGGCAGGATCGAGGGAAAACCGGTGATCGGGCTCCCGGGCTACCCTCTTGCCGCGGCGACGGTGCTGCGCGAGCTCGTCATGCCGCTCGTCGCCCGCTACGGTATGCCCGTCCGCGAGCCCGAACGCGTCGCCGCCCGGCTGACCACAAGCCTCCACTCCGATATCGGGACCGACGAGTTCGTCCTCCTCTCGACAGGAAGGATTGGTGACCGCTGGGTGGCGGTCCCACAATCACGGGGCGCAGGCGTCCAGATGAGCGCGGTGCGGGCGAACGGCTACATGCAGATCCCGTCGCAGAAGGAGGGGGCCGAGGCGGGGGAGGGCGTGGACGTCCGGCTCACCGTCCCCCGCGCGGAGGCGGAGGAGGCGGTGCTCGTTACCGGCAGCCACGACCCCGCCCTCGACCACCTGGCCGATCTGGTGCGGCCGCACGGGGTCGAGATCCACTCCACCCACGTCGGGAGCATGGGCGGGGTGATCGCGTTAAAAAAGCAGGAGTGCCACGCGGCCCCGATGCACCTTCTCGCCCCCGACGGCACCTACAATACCCATTACCTGGAGCGCTACATGCCGGACGCCGACCTCGTCCTCCTCTGCGTGGCACAGCGCCAGCAGGGGGTCATCTCCCGCGACGGCCTCGGGTTTGAGGACCTGCCCGGCCGGACGTTCGTCAACCGGCAGAAGGGGTCGGGAACCAGGGTGCTCCTCGATCACCATCTCGCACAGCAGGGCATCGACCCGGCGTCCATCCCCGGCTACGAGCGCGAGGTGACGACGCACCTTGCAGTGGCGCTTGCGGTTCGGACCGGGGAGGTCGACGCGGGGATGGGGGTCTACAGCGCCGCGAAAGCGCTCGACCTCGCGTTCGTCCCGGTGGCTACGGAGCGCTACGAGCTCGCGATGCACCGCGAGATGCTCGACGACCCGCGGATCGCGGCTCTCATCGAGACCGTCTCCTCGGAGGTGTTCAGGAAGATTCTCCGGGACCTCGGGGGCTACGAGACGGCCGAGACAGGCGTCCTGCGCGAACTGCGAGAATGACCGCCTCCTCGGGCGTGGCGCAGACAAACACCCCCTCTATCTTCCAGGTCAGAAGACCGAAGACCGGCTTTCCCGTCTTGAGCGCAACGGCAATCTCCGAGAGCGTGCCGTAGCCTCCCCCGACGGCGATCACCGCGTCGGCCGAGTTGACCAGGACGACGTTCCTCGCGTGGCCCAGCCCGGTACGGATGACGATATCGAGAAAGGCGTTCCCCTCCCCGGTGTCCGGGAGGATGCCCACGGTCGTTCCGCCGGCCTCTTTTGCCCCCCTGCAGGCGGCCTCCATCACCCCGCCGAGCCCGCCGCAGCAGACGGTCTCATGGTTGCCGGCGATGAGGTAGCCGATGGTCTCCGCCGCTTCGTACTCCTCAACGGAACAGTCCCCCCGCCCGATGACTGCAATCTGCATGGGGGAGATGTCGGGGGGTTGGGAGATAAAAGAAGGGGTGGGTTAAGGTGCAATGAACGTCGCACTTCGCGTGAGTCTGCACCACTCCCTATAGTACAAAACGCTTTGTCTCCCAACAACAAACGGTACACCAGAGTGCTGAATATGAGGGATACGAGGTGAAAGAAGTCACCGGCAGTTATAACCCGCGCGAACTTGAGGCGGGAGTCCAGGACTACTGGAAACGGGAGAACACCTATGCACGCGTCCAGGAGGTGCGAAAGGATGGGAAAGCGTTCTTTTTCGTCGACGGGCCGCCGTACACCACCGGCCACATCCATCTCGGCACCGCCTGGAACAAGATCATAAAAGACGCCATCCTCCGCTACCACCGGATGCAGGGCAGAAACGTCATCGAGCGGGCCGGCTACGACATGCACGGCCTCCCCATCGAGGTGAAGGTCGAGCACCAGCTCGGGTTCACCTCCAAGAAGGATATCGAGGACTACGGGATCGCCGCCTTCATCGAACAGTGCCGGACGTTTGCGGTGACGCACATGGAGATCATGAGCGACCAGTTCCGGCAGCTCGGCGTCTGGCTCGACTTCGACGACCCCTACCAGACGATCAAGGAGGAGTACATCGAGTCCGCCTGGTGGGCAATCCAGCGGGCGGAAGAGCGCGGCCTCCTCGAGCGCGGCCACCGGGTCGTGAACTGGTGTCCCCGGTGCGAGACGGCGATCGCCGACTCGGAGGTGGAGTACTGGGACGAGACCGATCCTTCCATCTTCGTCAAATTCCCGATTACCGGGCGCGAGAACGAGTACCTGATGATCTGGACGACCACGCCGTGGACGCTCCCCGCGAACGTCGCGGTGGCGGTCAACCCCGCGTTCACCTACGCGCGGGTGGCGGCAAAGAAGGACGGCCGCGAGGAGATCCTCTGGATCGCCGACGAACTCGTCGAGTCCGTCCTGAAGATGGGCCGCTACCAGGACTACGCCGTCCTGGAGCGGGCGAGCGGCAGCGATCTCGTCGGAACGGAATATACCTCGCCGCTCGCCGGCCAGGTCCCCCGCCAGGCGGAGATCCGGCACCGGGTCGTCGCGGCGGACTACGTGGCGCTCGAGAACACCGGTCTCGTCCACATTGCTCCCGGGCACGGGTGGGACGACTACCTGATCGGCATCCAGGAGGGGCTCGAGGCCTTCTGCCCGGTCGACGCCGGCGGGTGCTTCACCCGGGACGCGGGGGCGTTCGCGGACATGTACGTCCGGGACGCAAACGACCTCGTCATCGACGCGCTCGGCGACTACCTCCTCGCCCGCCGGACGATCACCCACCGCTACGGTCACTGCTGGCGGTGCAAGACCCCCATCATCTACCGCGCGACCGCACAGTGGTTCCTGAAGGCCACCGAGATCCGCGAACCGATGCTGCAGGAGATCACGAAGGTGAAGTGGTACCCCGAGTGGGCGGGGAGCGCCCGGTTCCACGACTTCGTCAGGGACTCCCGCGACTGGTGCATCTCCCGGCAGCGCTACTGGGGCATCCCCATCCCCATCTGGCAGTGCGAGCAGTGCGGCGAGCGAACCGTCATCGGCACCATCGCCGAACTCGAGGAGCGGTCGGGCGTGAAGGTTCCCGATCCGCACCGCCCCTACGTGGACGAGGTCGTCATCCCGTGCTCATGCGGCGGGGAGATGCACCGGGTCGACGACATCTTCGACGTCTGGTTCGACTCGGCGGTCGCGTCGTGGGCGACCCTCGGGTTCCCCAGGAAGCGCGAGGCCTTCGACCGCCTCTGGCCGGCGGACTTCATCACCGAAGGCCAGGATCAGACCCGGGGCTGGTTCTACTCCCAGCTCGGGGCGAGCACCGTGGCGTTCGGCCGCGCTCCGTATAAGAGCGTCCTGATGCACGGGTTCGCTCTTGACGCCGACGGGCGCAAGATGAGCAAGAGTTTCGGCAACGTGGTGACGCCCGAAGAGGTGGTGAACCAGTTCGGCGTCGACGTTCTCCGGTTCTACGTCCTCTGGGCGAACGCTCCCTGGGACGACCTGAAGTTCAACTGGGACAGCGTCAAGACCATCCACCGGACGCTCAACATCCTCTGGAACGTCTACCGGTTCCCGCTCCCGTACATGGTTCTCGACTCGTTCGAGCCCGCCGCAGGCGACGGCGGCCGGTGGGACGGATCGTTCGTCCGGGACAATATCAACGATATGCCCAAAGAAGATCGCTGGATAATCTCCCGGGTGAACTCGCTCGCCCGGACTACGGCCGGAGACATGCAGGAGTACCAACTCCACAAGGTGACGCGGGCGCTCGCCTCCTTCATCCTTGAGGACCTCTCCCGCTGGTACGTGCAGCTCGTCCGGCCGAGGATGTGGCTCGAGGAGGATTCGCCGGAGAAGCGGTACGCCTACGAGACGGTATACTACGTCATGCGCCGCCTGGTCGCGCTCCTTGCGCCGTTCACCCCCCACATCGCCGAGGAGATCTACGGCAACCTCCGCCTTGCGGGCGACCCGGAGAGCGTCCACATGCTCGACTGCCCGGAGGCGGACGACATGCTGATTGCACCGGATCTCGAGAGCGCCATGGAGGTTGTCCGGTCGTTCGACGACGCGGTCGCCACCGCCCGGCAGAACGGGAGGCGGAAACTCCGCTGGCCGGTCTCCGAGACCGTTGTGGTCACCGGGAGCGGCGAGGTGAAGACGGCTCTCGAAAACCTGAACGAACTCGCCCTGAACCGGGCAAATTCCCGGGCGGTCAGGGTCGTTACCGGAAGATGGGACCGGATCCTCTGGCAGGCCGAGCCGGTGATGCGGGCGATCGGCCCGGAGTTCGGCAAGGAGGGGCCGAAAGTCAAGGCGCTGATAGAGAGCGCGGACGGCACCGCCCTGAAGGCCGCGATCGAGCGGGACGGGAAGGCCGAACTCGGCGGCTACGAGATCGCCGAACGCCACGTCACCTTCGCGGAAGCCCTCCCCGAGGGCGTCTTTGCCGCGCCCATGAAGGACGCGACGGTCTACGTCGACGTCACCCTCACCCCGGCGCTGGAGGCCGAGGGATACGCACGCGAGGTGATCCGGCGGATCCAGGAGATGCGCCGCCAGCTCGACCTGAACGTCGACGACTTCATCGTCGCGGCCGTGGATGTCGCCGACGATCGGGTGGCCTCGCTCATCGCAGAAGAGGAGTGGCAGAAGGAGATTGCCGGGGAGGTGCGGGCGGCAGCCCTCACCGTCCGCCGCACCGACGGAGAGCGGCCCACGGAGACCTTTGCCCTCGAGAAGGACTGGGACGTGGAAGGCGTGCAGATGCAGATCGGCATCTCACGCGCCGGTGAGTGACCGGATCAGGGCCGCGCCTTCCTCCGTCGAGAAGAGAGGCGTCTCCTCCGGTTCCCGGATGCAGGTTCGCACGGCCTCGACGTTCTCCCCCGTCAGGGGGTTATGCCCCTCTTTTATACACTCGTCCCGGTAGAGGAGCGTCCCCCGGCGCTGCCAGGCCGGCGTCGCCGCCAGGTTGACGCCCCGCTCAAACATCATCTCGTGCATCGCCTCGGACCGCATCCCCCGGAGCGCCGCGGCGGCTTCCCGGGCGGTCATCCCCTCCTCAACGAGCGCGTTCTGGCAGTAGGCGTTGATGTGGTTGCGCCACGCCTCGTTCTGGCGCGAGACGAGATACTCGACCGCAAACTCTCCCGCCGCGGGGATAGTCCGGGCGTCGAACGCAAGGGGCTCCGTGCACCCGAGTTCGATCGTGAGCTTGCTCGCCGCAACCGCGGCGGTCACGGAGTCGAGCTTCTCCACCCGCCCGGAGAACGGCAGTGCGTTGAAGTAGAGGCTGATCTCGTCGGAGAAGGTGTAGGCAAACGCGGGAGAGAGACCGCTTTCGGAGAGGAAGTAGCGGCAGACCGCCCGCATGCTCTCGTTGAAGGCCGGATCGAACGGCTTTTTGAAATGAAGCGCACGTACCAGGCGGTGGAAGGCACGGCCGTCGAGCCGGACAAAAACAGGGGGGAATATCGTGAGGGTCGAGAATATCTCACGGTCTTTCGTATCCATATTCTATCGCCAGGGAGCCCCGGAAAGAGCGGACATCGCACTCAGGCGTCTTTTGTCGGCGATTTGAAGAGCCCGGGGATGTGGCGGACGATGATGATATCTCCGACGCTCTTTACGACGCGGAAGGGGATCTGCAACCCGGTGTAGCCTTTTACCTCTCCGATCTCGGGGTTGAGCTCGCCGACTGCAAGGGCGTCGATCTTTTTCTGGTCAACATCAAGCACGACATCGTCAACGTTCCCGATAAAGACAGCTCTGTCGGTATAGACGCGTAATCCGAACATCTCTGTGATCTGTGTTCTCATCGGTATCCTCTGAAGGTATATTACTATAAATGATAAAAAGATACTCCTTTTCATGGAAGCGTCGCTACAGATCGGAACCCTGGCCGGAATTCCGGTCAAACTGCACTGGAGTTTCCTCCTGGTGATCCCCCTCTTCGCATGGATCATCGGGAGCCAGATCCAGCTCACGACCGGGTTGATCGAGGCCCTCTTCGGTGTTCCAATCGACATGGCGCTGATTACGGAGGGGTTCAACCCCTACATCCTCGGGATCGTTGTCGCGCTCGGCCTCTTCTTCGGCGTCTTCATCCACGAGATGGCCCACTCGCTCATCGCGAAGGCGAAGGGGATCGAGATCCACAGCATCACGCTCCTCATCCTCGGGGGAGTCTCCCAGATGGAGGAGACGATGCCGGACCCGAAGATCGAACTACCCATGGCGCTCGCGGGGCCGCTCACGAGCCTCGCGGTCGGCATCATCTCCGCCGCCCTCGTCTATGTCGTTGCGGCGATCGATATGGATCCGGGAGTCGCCGGTGTCCTGATCTTCACTTTCGGCTACCTCGGGCTCCTGAACGTCCTGCTCTTCGGGTTCAACCTTCTCCCGGCGTTCCCCATGGACGGGGGGCGCGTGCTGCGGGCATGGCTCGCCCGGCGGATGCCGCTCTCCCGGGCAACCCGGATCGCCGCCGACGTCGGGAAAGGGTTCGCCGTCCTCTTCGGGATCGTCGGGCTCCTGCTCCTGAACCCCATCCTGATCATCATCGCCTTCTTCATCTACATCGGGGCGAACCAGGAGGCGACCTACCTCCGCTACAACATCCTGCTGCAGGACGTCACCGTAGCGGACGCGATGAACTCCCCGGTCGCCACCGTGGAGCCGACGACGCCGCTGCCCCGTGTGGTGGACATGATGTACGAGACGAAGCACCTCGGCTTTCCCGTGGTGGACCGGGGATCGCTCGTCGGGATCGTCGCCCTCGCCGACGTCCACAAGGTTTCGCCGATCGACCGGGAGGCGATGCAGGTCCGCGACATCATGACCCGGAACCCGACCGTCCTCCCGCCGTCGGCACCGCTCATCGACGCGCTGAGGATCATGACCGGCCAGGACATCGGGAGGATTCCCGTCGTCGCGGATGACACCCTGGTCGGGATCGTGACCCGGACGGACGTTCTGCGGGTGATGGAACTGCGGGAGGAGGAGTAGTCAGGCGATTCTGGAAGGTGCAACGGACAGAACGGCAGGGGTTTGAGATGCGCCCAAACTCCTCGAATTCCTGCCCAGCGGGCCATTGCATCCTACGGAAAGTCGTTCCGTTGGAACATCGCATAACCCCATGCACGGATTTCGAGGGGATATCGCCATTGGGGGTGGGGCTGACGGGGAGTGCGATGGGCGGAACGCCCGGAGTTCGACCACCATCAGGTGGGGAGGGGGGAGCATCCCCCCTCCCCTGTCATCTCACACCAGATGCCTCTCCTCAAATAGCCCCCCACCGCCCGCGCTTCGCGCTCCTCACTCGCACCTTCGGTGCTCAAACTCCTTCCCCTGCGGGGAAGTCGTTCCGCCCCCTTCGGGGGCGGGCAGTGTGTGGCGATATCCGGTGGAAAGCCGTGTAAAGTCATGCAATGCTCGGAAGGACAGCGTTCACACACCGAGAGGACAATGTACCAAAACGCGACAAGCAGGACATTTAGCAGCTGAAATCCAAACAGGTGTGAGTGCCAGTGTGACGGAAAGTGTTCCTCGCCATCCCCCCTAAAACCTCATCACGTCCTCGATCCCCGTCTCCCCCGCGACCTCACGGAACTCTTCAAGACTGCTAAAAGGCCGGCGGGCGGCGATGGTCGCCGCCCTCTTCTTTCCGACGCCGGGAATCCACCGGAGGGCGGCTACCGGCAGGGTGTTGACCTCCACCGGACAGGGGAGGGCCGTCACCGACCGCATCCCCCAGTCGACCACGACAGCGTCGATTACCGTCCTTGCCGGGAGTTCGAGGGGCACCCCGACGAGGATGGGATACGAGCCCATCTGCCGCCCGAACGACGGTTTGCCGGGAACCTCGACGACGACCTCCGGAAGGACGGTGCCGACCGGGAAGACCCGGCGGAGCATCGGTTCGTCGAACTCCTTCCGCGCCCACTCCTTGAAGGAGCGGAACCGGGCGTCGTGCTTCCCGAGGGTGTTCTCCTCGTAGGCTTTTGTTCCCTCGAACGGCATCACCTGCCGGATGTTCACCCGCCGGACGAGAAGACCGGCATCGAGCACCCGCTTGAGGAACGCCTCGTTTGCGTCGAACGTCGCCGGCGTCTCCCCCGCAAGGCCGACGATGAAGTTCAGGCCCGGGAGGAGTTCGGGGACGCCCCCCGTTCGTCTTGCCCCCACATCGTTCACGACCTCGATCGCGCGGAAGACGTCGTCCGGCATGGCTTTGAGGTTGTTTGCCGTGACAACCGCCGGATCGGCGGTCTCCATCCCGAAGGCCGCGGTGTCGCCGGGGGTGTGGCCGGCGACGATCGCCTCGAGTGCCGCCCGTGCCGCATCCTCGTGCCGGGCGATGGTGCCCGGGTTGATGTTGTCGATGTGCAGGGTCTTGAGGCCCGGGGCGCTCTCCCGGACGGCCGAGAAGAGTTCTTTTAGCACCTCAGGGCGGGGAACCGGGAACTCCCCGCCGCCGCTGCTTTTGTAGGCGAGGAGGTCCGGCTGCCGGCCGAGCCTGAAGTGGCGGGCGCCCGCCGCATGGAGCGCCGCCACCTCCTCCGCGATCCCCCCGATGCTCCGGTAGCGCGGGAGCCCGTAGAACGGCTCGGTGCAGAACGAGCACCCCCCGACCGTCGCCCGCGAGCACCCGGTCGCGGTCTCGAGCTCGCACATCACGTAGGGGAACGCCGGGTGCTGCGCCACGATCCCGGCGCCCGCCGCCGACCAGGGGTCGGTCAGGGCGTAGTCGCCCGCACCGGCAGGGTCCCCGCCCGAGAGCCAGGAATCCAGCGCGACCGCGGGCGACCCCGAGAGCGTGACGTCGAACCCGGCGATCGCCTGCCGGATAGCCTTTCTCCCTCCTCCCGGAGCGTAACCGAAGGCGATCGGCCCGCCGATCGCGGTGGTCGGCTGCCGGAGCAGGATCCCGAGCTGCTGGATCTCCGTCAGGGTCGCGGGCTTTCCCCCGATGTAGGCCCCCGGCACCGTCAGGCCGGCGATCATCACCACGAGATCGCCGCGGCCGTGTCCGGCGACGAGGGTGGGATCGGCCCGGACCTGGTCGATGGTGGCGTAGCAGGGAGCGTAGCCGTGCCCGGCGAGGACGCCGGCGACCTCGCGGATGTAGGGAGAGATATAGGGCGCGACGCCGAGGCACGCGGGCTCGTCGACGTAGCCGTCGATGATGAGGGCGCTAGAGGTCATACCCGATCAGGCGCAGGAGTTCACCCGCCCAGTAGAGTTTTCCCCGCTTGAGGGGATCGACATTTTTGTCGGCAAGATCGAACCCGACGATCCGGACGCTCGCCGCCCCGAGTTCGTCGGCGGCGAAGACCGCCCGGTCGCCGTCGGTGAACCCGCCGAAGTTGTGGACGTGCGCGAGAGGGGCCGCCTGGGTGGTCGCGACGAGCGGCCCCGTGATACGCGGAACCCAGTGGCGGAGGAGCGGGACGTTGTCGCCGTGGGCGTGCACGACCATCACCGTCCCCTGCTCCGAGAGGTCGATGAAGACGTCCGTCGCCCCGTCGAGGTCGGTGAAGACCGCGTCCGGCCGGATACCGTGATCCGCGAGCACCTCCGCCGCCGCATCGGCGGCAAGCACCGTCCCCTCGATCCGGTCGAGTTCCCCCGGAAGGGATGGGGCGTTCCCGCAGACCGTCACCGGCCTCCCCCGGATGAGTGTTTCAAGCAGCGCGACGTCGTCGCGCCTGGCAAGATCCGCGAGCACCCGGGCAGCCGCCTCGTCCGCCTCGCGCTCGAACCCGAAATACGCTAAAATTGCAGTGTAATGAGGCTCCCAGTCTGCAAACCTCATTGTCCGTCCTCGTCGTCAAGCCCGACGATGCCGGAGAACCTCTTCAGGATCGGATCGATGATGAGCTCGAGCAGACCTTCCTTCTCCTTCGCCATGGAGAAGTAGTTGAGCGGTATCAGGGCCGCCGCCATCGTGGCGTGCCCGCCGGCCTCGCCGATAGGCCCGAACGCCTCGGCCATCACGTTGCCGAGGTGGAGCCGGATATCCTTGTTCCGCGCCGAGATGATGATGTTCCGGTCGCTGATGCCGTAGACCAGCGCCGTGTTCACGCCCTCGAGGTGGATCAGCATATCGGCCGCCTGCGGGAGAGCGTCGCGGTTCCTGATGTAGCCGACGTTCGAGAAGAGGTAGCCGCTCTTGAGCCGGCGGTTGCGGATGGCGTTCCCGATGATCTCCACCGTCTCGAGCGACATGGAGGGGGAGGTGATCTTATCGAGGAGATCCGAGTCGGTCAGGGGAAGGAGAAACGCCGCGTAGTTGAGGTCCTGGGGGGTCACGTTGCGCTTGAAGTCGCGGGTGTCGGCCCGGATACCGTACAGGAGCGCGGTGGCCACCGGTTTGTTCACCGGGATATCGAGTTCCATCAGGTACTGGGTCATGATGCTCGCCGTGGCGCCGACCCCCGGCCTGATGTCGATGAAGTCGGCGACCGTGGACGGGTGCTCGCCGTTCTTGTGGTGGTCGATGATGATGTTGACCCGGGTCGACCTGGGGAGCTCGTTGTTCACGCCGGGCCCCGACGAGTCGACCAGGGCGATGTAGTTGCACTCCTCGAGGATCTGGGGGGTGAGCCGCTCCAGTTTGATATCGAGGAGGTTGATGAACGCCCTGTTCTCCTGGTGCCCGATGTCCCCTTCGTAGACGATGCGGCAGTTGAGCTTGTTGCGGCTCGCGTGCCGTGCAATCATCGAGAGCGCCATGGCGCTCGATATCGAGTCCGGATCGGGGTTTAAGTGGGTGACGATGCAGAGCGTCCCCTCCCAGGAGGCGAGCATGTCGTAGAGCCGCAGGGCGAGCCGAGACGAGTGCAGTTTCCGGATGTGGTGGATGGCGGTTCTCGCAACCACTTCCTGCGGGTAGAGGACGATATCGGCGCCCTCCTGCTGGAGGAGGTCGACGCTGACCGGGTCTGTGGCGCGTGCGATGACGTATGTCGCCGGGTACCGGTTCTTGACAATCTTGAGCGCGGTCAGGTTGGCCTCCCGGTCGTTCGCGAGGATGAACGCGACCTCCGGCACGGGCAGCCCTTCCATGAAGTTCGGGTCACGGAGGTCGCGAACGAGCGCTTCGTACTTCTGATCGCGAAGATCTTCCACCCGCTTCTCGTCCTTATCGACGATGATGAGATCTTCGTTCTCCTGCTCGAGCTCCTCGGCGACATTGTAGCCGGTGCTCCCGCAGCCAAGAATGATGTATTTGATACGTTCCTTCGAAACGTTCTGAACCGCCTCAGGCATGCGTACAATGGTGTAACTTCTCATGGTATTAAGGGATTCCATATCGGCGATTTTCAGGGAGGTTCCATAAAGTTTATACCGTTTCCCATGCAACACTATTAGGTCAGATACATGGGCCTGTAGCTTAGTTCGGCAGAGCGACGGACTCTTAATCCGTAGGCCAAGGGTTCAAATCCCTTCAGGCCCGTCGAACACCCGATTCTTTCCATCCTTTGCACCCGACATCGATCCTTCGGTTACGTTCGGTTCGCGCGATCCTTCATCCGCAGAGCGGTTTCTCCATCGCGGACGGGACGCCCGGCCGTCCGGTCAACCCCCGCCGGCCTCCGCCCGCGCCGGGGTTTCTCACGGGAGCCCGGTTGCTGCGACGGGAACGGGATCGTGAAGGCACATATATGCCGCTGCTATATAAATTCTGCCCCGGTGGAAAACCCGCAAGAGCGTTGCGCGGGGAGGGGAGACCCGGAGACACCCCGTTCCATACCCCCTCCCGCAGGTCAGGCGGCAGGGTCAAAAAAGAGCGGATTCCCGAAACTTTCCGCCTGAAAAAGGACCGGGCTTACCGCCCGATCTTCAGGAGCATCTCCTCGAGCGTCGGGTAATGCGACTCGATCCGCTCGATCGTCGCGCCGTCGGCCGCAAGCGCCGCGGTCGTCCGGTTCAGATCCTCGACGGAACGCGCCTCGGCAAGGTACCGGCCGTCGGAGGCCGCATAGTCGACCGCTGTCGCGAACGCCGCCGGGTCGGGCACCCGGAAGAAGACCTGGTAGGTGAGCGACCCGAAAGTCTCCCGGAGTTCGGGCATGGTGCCTTTCGCCACCACCTTCCCCCTGCGCAGGATCAGGACGAGGTCGCAGGCTTCCTCCACCTGGAAGAGGTTGTGGGCGGAGAAGATCACCGTCTTGCCCCGTTCGCGCAGACTTTTGACGTAATCGAGCACCGACCGCGAGGTCATGGGGTCGAGGCCGGAGGTGGGCTCGTCGTAGATGAGCAGCCCCGGATCGTGCATCAGCGACCGCGCGATCGCGACCTTCCGCTTCATCCCCTTCGAGAGTTCCCCGATCTTTTTCCCGTCCGCATCGAGCGCGAGCGAATCGAGGAGTTCGTCGCGCCGCTCCCGGATTGCCGCTTTTGTTAGACCGTAGATCTCGCCGAAGAACGCGAGATACGCATCCGTGGTCATCGTCTCGTAGAGCCGAGACTCTTCGGGGAGGTACCCCAGGTTCCGTTTCGGGTCGAGCGGCCTTCTGACAACGTCAACCCCGTCGACGACGAGGCTTCCTGCCGTCGGCGAGATAAGGCCGGCCATGATCTTCAAGAGCGTCGTCTTGCCGGCGCCGTTATGCCCGATCACCCCGAGTATCCGTGCATCGTCGAGATCGAACGTGACGCCGTCCAGCGCCGGGAAGTCGCCGTAATGCTTGACGAGAGAGCGGGCCGTGATCATCTGGTATCCCTTATGTCTCCGATGCCTACTAATAGGTTGCTGCACAGAGATATGGTTCTCCGAAGCCTTCAGGGATTACCATGAGTCTCGCCTCCTCCATCCGGACGATTGCCGCCTGGGAGATGAACCGGTCGATGACCACGATGGGGAGAAGCGTCCTCCCGCTCGCGGCAGGGCTTCTCGTCCTCCTGGTGCTGGTGACGGCATTTGCCGCCCAGAGCGGCGTCCATATGCAGGACGGCATGTATCGCGTCGGCATCGACGACCCCGAGATCGCCCGGATCGTCGCTCCCGACAGCCGTTTTACCGCCTACCTCGATAGCGGGGCGGCCCTCTGGGAGAGCCGGTTCGCGTACGACATCGTCGTCCTGCAGGGCGAGGTCTACGCCGCCGATACGGACAAAGGACGAGCGGCCGCAAAAACGCTCGAACGCGACTACGAGGGTTACGTATCCCACGTGGCCGCCGGAGAACCCGACCTCTTCGCCGCCTACCCGCTCTGGATCGACCTACAATACGTGAAGAGCGAGATCGATTTCCTGGCGACCCAGAGCGGGCAGCAGGTCGGTGCCCCGGCGGACGCCAAAAGACCGCCCGTCCCCTCCGGCCCGGTCGAAGCGGTGACACCGCCACCGTCGGCAATGCCCATCTCCGAGGACGTCCTTCGGGAGCACCTCGCCGACACGGGGAGCGGACACCCCATCGAGCGCTACACCGGCGTCATCTCGGGCGATTCCGCCATGGAGCAGTTCAGGACGCCCTCGGAACTCTCGGCGCCGCTTCCCTTCGATGCAATCATCCTGGTGTTCGTCTTCATCTTCCCGCTCTACTTCACCTCGCAGTTCTTCATGATGAGCGTGATGAACGAGCGGGTGGGAAGGGCCGGCGAGGCGCTCCTCTCCACCCCCATCCGGCCGGCGTGATCGTCGTCGGCAAAGCGCTCCCCTACTTCACGATCATGCTCCTCATCTCGGCCGCGATAACCCTCTTTGCCGGAGCGCCGCTCTCGATCCTCCTCCCGCTCGTCCCGGTCATCCTCTTCTTCCTCGCAAACGCCCTGATCATCGGGATGGCCTCCCGGAGTTTCAAGGAACTCTCGTTCGTCTCGATCTTCTTCTCGACCCTCGCCACGTCGTACCTCTTCTTCCCGACGGTCTTTGCGAACACCCACGTCATCAGCATCATCTCGCCCCTCACCCTGGTCGTCCTCGATATCCAGGGCGACGGGTTCACCGCCATGGAATACGTCTACTCGACGGTGCTCTTCTTTGCAACGAGCATCATCCTCTTCTACGTCGGCATCACGAACTTCCGCGAGGAGCGCCTCTTCTCGCAGAAGCCGCTTGCTTCAAGGCTCGCGGACTTCGTCTCGGGCGGTATCGGCCGCGATCACCCGCACATCTCGCTCTTCCTGCTCGCCGGCTTCACGATACCGTTCGTCTTCATGGCCCAGATGCTGACGCTCGTCCTCTTCTTCAACATCCCGATGCCGCTCTCCCTCGTCCTCCTGACCGTCTCTGCGGCGTTCATCGAGGAGTTCGCGAAGTCGATCGGGCTTTACGCGGTGGCACGGGAGCGGCCCGGGTTCCTGACGCCGAAGAACCTGCTCCTCGGGGCGGTCGCGATCGGGTTCGGGTTCCTGGCCGGTGAAAAACTCCTTCTCTTCGCCACGCTCGCCCAGATCACCGAGTCGATCTTCGGGAGCGTCCTCTTCCTCTCCCTCCAGGTGCTCTGGATGCCGCTCCTCCTCCACATCGCGGGAGTGCTCGTCACCGGCGGCTTCCTCCTGCTCTGGGGGCGGCAGGGTTACGGGCCGGGCCTCATCGCGGCGTGCATGGTGCACAGTCTCTACAACCTCTACTTCCTGATGGGGGCGCTCCTGTGAAAAGACGAAACATCGGCCTTATCGCGAAGAAAGAACTCCTGGGACTCTCGTCGGAGAAGACGATCGTCTTTGCGATCCTCCTGCAGGTCTTCATCGCGATGTTCTCGTCGTTTCTGATGGTGGGGCTCACCGCCATGTACGACCCGGAGGCGATCGAGGGCTACTCGACGGTCACCTACGGCGTCGGCTACGCAGGGGCGGACTCACCGCTCATCGACGAGTTCGAGAAGAGAGACGACCTCATCCTCCACCGGATGGATCTCGACCAGGCGCTTGCGGCGCTCCGCGAACGAGCGGTCTCGGCGGTGGTTTACGTCCCGGACACCCCGCCCGACGCCGAGGGGCCGGTCATGGTCACGCTCTACCTCATCCAGAACGACCTGCAGTCGAGCGTCATCAACGTCAAGGTAAAAGAGGTGCTCCAGGGCTACGAGAAGGAACTGCGGGAGGTCCGGGCCGGGCGGATGACCGCCTTCCCGGTCTCGCTGAACTTCCCCGAGTCCGGCGGCGGCGAGAACTTCTTCGAGTTCGTCTACGGCCTCCTCATTCCGCTGCTCGTCCTTCTCCCGGCGATCGTCTCGGCCGCCTGATCATCGACCTCATCACCGAAGAATACCAGCGCCAGACGCTCGAGACGCTCATGTCGACGCCGGTCACGTTCGCGGAGATGGTCTGGGGGAAGGTTGCCGCCTGCGAGGTTCTGGTCCCGGTTCAGGCCGGAGCCTGGCTCCTCCTTCTCGGGTTCAACGGCATCGCGGTCGATAACGCCGCCGCGATCCTCCTCCACGCCTCGGCGGGCGGGCTCTTCCTCATCCTGCTCGGGGCTCTCGTGGCGCTTCACTACCGCGAACGGACGAGCGCCCAGTTCATCTTCTCGACCGCGCTCGTCGTGGTCTTCCTCCTCGTCATGGCCGTCCCCTACAACCCCTTGAACCTCATGGTCAGGCTCGCGGTGGACACCGCCGGTCCCGTCCACTGGCTGATCCTCGCGCTGGTCGCGGGCGCAACAGCGCTCCTCGGGTGGGCGGTAACGGCCTACGCCCGCCGGGTCGGGGAAGGGGTTCCAGCGTAGCCGTCATCTCGCCGCATTCCATCGTGGGCAAACTATATATCGGCGGATAGGTCATTCAGCCCATCGATGATCCACCTCCGTCACCTCAATACCACCTGCGCAGTCTGCGGCGAGGCCTGCCGGTTCACCATCCCCGAGGCCGCGGGTAGCGTCGGGTCGCGCGACCTCGACACCCGTCCCGCCGAACCCCTGCGGTCCACCATCTACGCATGGGTGAAACGGTGCCCGTCCTGCGGCTACTGCGCACCCGACCCGGGCAAGGCCCCGAAGGGGGCGGCCGACGTGGTGAAACTCCCGCGCTACCGCTGGCAACTCGACGCCCGGAAGTTTCCGAGTATCGCAAACACCTTCCTCTGCTGGTCGATCATCCAGGAAGATCTCGGTGCCCCGGCCCAGGCGGCGTGGGCATCCCTCCATGCCGCCTGGGTCTGCGACGACGAGGGGGAGGACGTGCCCGCCCGGATCTGCCGGAAACGCGCCGCCGACCTCCTGCGGCGGGCGTGGGAGAAGGGGGAGCGGCTGGCCGCCCTGGAGGGGGCGGACGAGGCCGTCCTCGTCGATCTGCTCCGCAGGGCAGGGAGGTTCCGGGAGGCCCGCGCCGTTGTCGCGGAGACGCTGGAGAAGAACCCGCAACCCATCATCGCCGACATCATGCGGCTCCAGGCGCGGTTGATCGCCGCATCGGACAGGGCCGCCCATACCGTCGCCGAGGCCCGGCGGTTCAGGCAGCCCGCGCCGCTCTGACCGGCAGATCCCCACCTTTTGTATACTGTTCCGGCGATACTGTATCATGGAGATCACGATCCTCTCCCCCGGCATCTACACCTACGGCGCCATGCTGATCGGCGGCGTCCTCCGCGACGCGGGACACCGGGTGACGCTCACCCGGACGCCCGCCGTGCCGGCCGACGACTCGGTCCTGCTCATGAGCCTCTTCTCGACCCAGCACCTCCTCGACCCCGCGCTCCGGGACCTGGCCCGGACTCACCGCGAGCAGGGAGGGAAGGTCTACGTCGGGGGGCCGGTCTCGGCCGCGCCGGAGATGGTGCTCGGGGAGCTTGCTCCCGACGCGGTGGTCGTCGGCGAGGGCGAGGAGACGGTGATCCGCCTCGTCGAGGAGGGGGTGTCCCCCGATCTTTCGGGGATTGCGTTCCTCGACGCGGGCCGGCCGGTCGTGACGCCGCCCGCTCCGCCGGCGTCGATGGATCGTCCGCTCCCCCTGATCCCGGACGACATCGGAAGCCAGAGCGTCAGGGGAGCGAGCGCCTACATCGAGACCCACCGGGGGTGCATCGGGGGATGCACCTTCTGCCAGGTGCCCCGGTTCTTCGGGAGGGCGATCCGGAGCCGGCCGCTCGAGAGCATCGTCGAGGAGGTGAAGGCATTTTCCGCGCACGGGGCGACAAGGCTCTCGGTCTCCGGGGGGACCGGGTCGCTCTACGGCTCCACCGGCGGGGAGATGAACCCGGAAGCCTTCATCGAGCTCCTTCGCGCGATGGCGGAGGTGATGGGACAAAAGAATATCTCCTCACCCGATATCCGCGTTGACTGCATCACCGACGAGATCCTGGACGCCGTCCGGCAGTACACCATCGGGTGGGTCTTCTTCGGGATCGAGTCGGGAAGCGAGCGGGTGCTCAGGCTGATGGGCAAGGGCGCGACCGTCCGGCAGGTCGAGGAGGCGGTGGAGCGGTGCCGGGAGCACGGTCTCCGGGTTGCGGGGAGTTTCATCGTCGGCTACCCCGGAGAGACGGAGCGGGACTACGAGGCGACGAAGGATCTCATCGCCGCGCTCTCCCTCGACGACGTCTTCGTGAGCAGCGCCGAGCCCATCCCGGCGACACCGCTTGCCGACCTCGCGGTCAGGACGCCCCGCGACAAAAACCCGGCATTCGTGCCGCATACCGGGGAATACCGGGCGCTCAACCTGACCGAGAGCGAGGCACGGTGCTTTGACCTGATGATGCACGCCGACCTCTTCCGTCCGCAACTGCGGCTCGTGACCGACGAGGTTTACAACACCTACCTCGCCGAGGCAAGGAAGCAGGGGCAGGACATCAGGGCGGCGACCGAGCTCATCCTCCGCTACGCCCGACCGTAAGGTCCGGGCCGGCATTCTCCCCTATTCTTCTTTTTTACCGCCGGAAACCGCCCGGTTTGCCCGGGCCGGAAACCCTTAAGTATCCTCGAACATCTACTCCCCCGCCTTGAGGGGGTAACCTCTTCGAGAAAAACGAGTTGGAGGGAGATACGATGGCTGAACAACAGATGGGATCGGTGCTGGAGACCCGGCCGGGACGGGAGGAGACGGTGAACCTGATGCGTGCGCACGACATCCGGGACATCAAGGTGCGCAACCCGGAAGGAGAGAACCTCGGCGACATCAGCGATATCGCGATAGACCGCGATAGCGGCTGCATCACATACGCCGTGCTCTCCTACGGCGGGATCCTCGGATTCGGCGAGAAACATTTCGCCATTCCCTGGGAGGCGGTTCGCACCCGCCCGGGGGAGAGGAGTGCTATCGTGGATGCTGATAAACAGACGCTGGACAGTTCTCCCGGGTTTTCCCGGGACAGGATGCCGCACGAAGCGAACTGGAGCCTGGTCAGGACACCATCCCCGGCTCGTGCGGCAACGGAGCCCGCGGCCCCGGTAACGGAGAGGGAAGTTCCGCCGTCCCGGGAGGCGGGTACGGCTGCAGCAGCGGCCACCGGCGCAGCAGTGACAGGCGCAACGGCACCTGCGGAGCCGACGCCCCCGGGCAGGGAGAGGGTCGTTCCGACGCCTCCGCCCGTTCAGACGGTCGCACGCGGCTGGGGAGAGCAGCCGGCGGAGCAGCCCGTCGAGGAGCGGCCGGTGATGACGGAAGGCCCGCCACCCACGGGGACCGGCGTCAGAGAGGTCAGGAGGGAGCGGATAGTCGAAACCGCGCCCCGCGAGACCGTCGTCGAGGAGGTTCGGAGAGAACCGCCGGCCGCGATGGAGACCCGGCCGGTAACGGAGGCCGAACGATCGCTTATGACTCCGGGGCCTTCCGCCGGGCATCTCTCGGCCGCCGGCCTGCAGGTCTATCTTGCGGGGATGAACTACCCGTCAGGCAAACAGGACCTGATCAGCCATGCCCGGCAGCGCGATGCGCCGCAGAGCGTGATCACGGCACTTGAGAACTTCAACGACCGGACGTACCGGTCCGCTGCCGACGTGAGCGCGGAGTTCGGCAGCGAAGCCCGCACCCGGCAGCCGACCGGAATCGAGACGCCTGCCAGAGAGATTCGCGAGACCAGGATGGAGGAGGTTCGCGAGGAGGCACCGGCATCACGGAAGACGGTGCCGCCCCGCACCCATCTCTCCGCCGCCGACCTGCAGGTCTATCTCAAGGGCATGGATTACCCGGCGGGCAGGCAGGACCTCATGACCCACGCCCGAAAGAACAACGCCCCACAAGACGTGATTACGGCGATCGAGGGCTTCTCCGACCGGAAATACCAGTCGGCCGCCGACGTAAGCGCGGAGTTCGGGAGAGAGGTCCGCGGAGAACAGCCGACCGGGATGGAGACGCGGCGGGAACCCGGGGTCAGTGCGGAGGGTGTCGGGAGAGAGGAGCGGCCCGAGACCCGGACGAGAGCGCCTTCCCTCACCCACCTCTCCGCCGCCGATCTGCAGGTCTACCTCAAGGACATGGACTACCCGGCAGGCAAACAGGACATCGTCGCCCAGGCACGGAAGAACAATGCCCCACAGGACGTGATCACGACGATCGAGGGGTTCTCCGATCGGACATACCGGTCCGCCGCCGACGTGAGTTCGGAGTTCGGAAAGTTCAGGTGACGGGGGCTGAACCCCGCTGGAGGCGGGAGCCGGGAAACACCCCTCCCAGCCTCCCCCGCATGCCCATTTTACGGCGGAGAACGCTTCGCCGGTACCCCGGTACCGGAACCGGGGAACTGTTAAATAGTCACAACACGCATCGCCCGCTCTGCGCGAAGGTGAAGATCGCCTTCGAATGCACGCCAGGGGTATGGTGGTTGCAATGGCTGAAACGATTCTGGAGCAGCGGGTGCGGAGGACGGAGGGGCACGATTTCTTCTCATCCGAAGATGTCGTGGGGAAGCGGGTGAAGAACCCGGAAGGCTATGATCTCGGCGAGATCTCGAGCCTGCGGGTCGGCCTGCCCACGGGAAAAGTGGCGTATGCGGTGCTCAGGACGGGCGGCATGTTCGGCCTCGGAGCGAAGCACTTCGCGATTCCCATCGAGGCCATGGTCTACCGGCCGGGGGACGATGTCTTCGTGGTGAACATCAGCAAGTACCGGCTCGAGAACGAACCCGGGTTCTCGGAGGGCGATTGGCCGAGAGAAGCGAACTGGAGCTTGATCGAGTCAAGACGCCCCATGGGCCCACCGAGCCAGGAGGAGGCCCGGGCGGTGACCCGGACGGAGGCGCCGCCCCGCGAGGTCGTCACGACGGAGCGGGTGGAGGTGCGGGAGCGAGCACCCCGGGAAGGGATGGCGATACGAGCCGAGGAGGTGGAAGCCCGGCCGGTGACGGAGGCTCGTGCTCCGACGCTCGAGCCCGCGATGAAGGCCGAGGACGTGGAAAAGGGCAGGGTCGAGACGGCGGTGTCCGGTGCCGGGACCGCGCCCCGCGAGACCGTCGTCGAGGAGGTCAGGAGAGAGCCGCCGGCCGCGACGGAGGCCGAACGGCCCACGACGACGACGGGACCGGCTCCCGGGCACCTCTCGGCCGCCGGCCTGCAGGTCTATCTTGCGGGCATGAACTACCCGGCAGGGAGGCAGGATCTTATAACCCACGCCCGGCAGCGCGACGCGCCGCAGAGCGTGCTCACGACGCTCGAAGGATTTCCCGACCGGACGTACCGGTCGGCTGCCGATGTCAGCGCGGAGTTCGGCGGCGAGGCCCGCACACGGCAGCCGACCGGAATCGAGACGCCTGCCGGGCGGGGTCGCGAGACCGGGACAGGAGCGCCGTCTCTTGCGCACCTCTCGGCTGCCGACCTGCAGGCCTACCTCAAGGGCATAGACTACCCGGCGGGCAGGCAGGACCTCATAACCCACGCCCGGAAGAACGATGCGCCGGAGACCGTGATCGCGGCGTTCGAGCGGTTCGAGGACAGGAAATATCATTCTGCCGCCGACGTGAGCACGGAGTTCGGGAAGGCCAGGTAGCCCTACTTTTTTTTCAAAAACCGGATCGGCAGTTACGGGAAAAGATTCGTCTGGATTGTCTCCCGTTCACTGAATATGAGATAGCGCGCGGCGGCCTTCCCCCGGATACCGGCACGCGCAAGGTCGGCCGGGCCGGTGAACGGCCGCACTCTCCGCAGGCTGAGGATCCGGTCCGCGGCCTTCGGCCCGATCCCGGGAACGCGGAGGAGGTCGTGGCGCGGGGCGAGGTTGACGTCCACCGGTGCGCTCCCGGTCGCAAGAACGACTTTCGGGTCGCGGTTCGGGAAGAACCCCTCTTCGTCGAGGGCAGCCCGGAGTTCGTCGGCCGTGATCCCGTAGTCCCGGAGCAGGTAGTCGGCCTGGTACCACCGCCGCGCCCGCCATGCCGGCGTATCGGGGTGCGATGCAAGGGGAGTCCGGGGGAGGGAGCGGAACGCCGAGAAGTAGACCCGGGAAGGCCGGACCCGCCGGTACTGGTCGGCGAGGCAGGAGAGGATCTCCGCGTCGGTCTCGTCCGCGGCCCCGACGACGAATTGCGTGGTGTGGCCGCCGGGCTTCTCCTCCGCCACCCACGACTGGCGTTTCAGGATGTCCTGCCGGTAGTCCTTCACCCCGGCAATGCCCCCGAGGCGGTCGGGGGACGTCGTCTCCAAATTGATGCTGATCCGGTCGGCCACGCGGGCGGCGTCGTGGATATCCGCCCGGGTTGCGCCGGGAAGGATCTTCAGGTGAAGGTAGCCGCCGTAACCCCGGCGGCGCAGGATCTCCCCCGTCTCCACGAGATCGTGCATCACATAGTCGACGTCCCGGGGGATGCCGGAACTCAGGAAGAGTCCCTCAACGAGCCCGTCCCGCCAGAGGCGGAAGAAGGTGTCGGCGAACTCCCGGGGGGAGAAACTTACCGGCTCCCGCTGGAGACGGACGGGGCAGTAGGCGCAGTCGTAGGAGCAGGTGCCGTTGAGAAGCATCTTGAGCATCCGCCCGCACCCGCCCGTCCGGCGGTTGTAGGAGATATAGGGGGCGATCACGGTTCGCGCATTCGGGTCTTCGAGACCGTCAGGGGTTTCTTGGGATGCACGAAGGGTATCGAGCGGAACGGGCAGAATTTCCGGCGTTGGAGAGACCTCTCTGGTCTCGACCGCGACCGGGAGGAGTTGAAGGCACTCACCCGGGCTGCAGATGTCGAACCGCCCGGCAGCGGTGAGATAGGTGAGTTTCTGCTCCGCAACGGACATACCGGAAGCATCGGCCCGCGAGTAAAAGAGCCTGTTCCGCGGAGGGTGAAAGTGTCCGGGAGCGGTTTCCTCTTCCGGGGAAAGAGATATGACCTCCACCGGACTCTATCATCGCGAGGAGAGAGGAGATGAAGGGTCGGCCCGAATACGATGCGGTCGTCGTCGGCGGCGGACCCGCCGGGAGCACCGCCGCCTGCCTGCTCGCGGAGGCCGGACACAGCGTGGCGCTCCTCGAGCGGCGGACATATCCGCGGAACAAGGTCTGCGGAGGGTGCCTCAGCCAGAAAACCGTCCGGTTTCTCGACCGGGTCTTCTCCCTCCCGGTTCCCGCGCTCCGGCAGGCAGGGCTGCTCGACTTCACCGGGACGGGGTACGCGCTCTACATCGGGAGCAGGCGCATCTTCGCCGAAGACCTGGAGGAGCCGGTCTACTTCACCGGCAGGGAACGCTACGACGCTTTTCTTGCAGGGATGGCGGCACGGGCAGGGGCGGAAGTCCACACGGGCGCGGAAGCGGCAGGGATCGACCACGCCCGCCGGACCGTCACGACGTCGGACGGCGACCGGTATTCCGCCCGGGTCATCATCGGGGCGGACGGGGTTCACAGCCGGGTCAGACGCACCCTCCCACAGAGCGTCGTCGACAGGAAGCGGTGGCAAAACAACCTCGGGTGGACGCTGGAACTTGCGATCCCCCGCAGGGAGGCGGAGACGCTCGTAAACGAGGACGGGCCGATCCGCCTGGATGACGGCCTCGCCACGCCCCACCTGATCCTTGCCGCCTGCCGGTGGGGCTACGGGTGGGTCTTCCCGAACAGGGAGGCGATCATCGTGGGGATCGGGGGGCTGTTATCGGCAAACGGTGGCAATCTCCGCGATAAGTTCGAAGCGTTCCTCAAGTCCGTCGGGCTCTCCGCGTTCGCTGCCCGGAAACCGGCTGGATACCTCCTGCCGCTCGGGAACTACATCCCCTCCCCGGCCCACGAGGGGACGGTTCTCGTCGGCGACGCAGGCGGGTTTACGGGCCCGCTCCTTGGGGAGGGGATCTTCTACGCCCACCGGACGGCGGAACTCGCCGCCCACGCCGCCGACCGCCACCTTACCGCCGGAGCACCGCTCGCCGCGACCTATACCGCCCTCCTCCGCCGGCGCCTCATCCCCGAACTGCGGGCGGAGACGGCGCTCCGGAACTTCGTCTACCACTGCCTCGACGCCCGGATGCATGCACCGCTCGCGGCGTTCATGCGGGCGACGAACACCCTGGTCATCGACGCAGTGCAGGGCACCCGGTCATTTCGGGGGTTTTTGCGTGACGACGACCTCCATTCCGGTGTGTGGTGAACGACTCCCCCGCAGGGGGAGGAGTTCGAGAAAATGCGAAGCATTTTCGAGTAACGACGTTCCTGAAGCGTGTGACGTTCCGCAGGGCCGGAGTTCAAGCACCGAAGGTGCGAGTAACGACTCCCCCGCAGAGCAGTCCGGCGGATACCATTATCCATCCATACGTCCAGAACGCCGCAGTCATGAACACCCCACGCCACCCCGCCCTCTACGAGGTCAACGCCCGCGTCCTGCTCCGCCACCTCGCGAGGATCGCCGGGCGCCGCCTCACGCTCGACGACATCCCCGATTCCCGGCTCGCGGAACTGGCCGGGTGCGGCTTCTCCTGGGTCTACCTCATGGGAGCCTGGGAGACCGGGGAAGCCGGGCGCCGGGTCTCCCGCTCGAACGCGCAATGGCTCGCCGGGTACCGGTGTCTGCTCCCCGATCTTAGCGAGGAGGATATCTGCGGCTCCCCCTTTGCCGTTGCCGGCTACTTCCTCCACCCCGACCTCGGGGAGCCGGAGGCACTCCCCCGGTTCCGCGAGCGCCTGCACCGGCACGGGATCCGCCTGATGCTCGACTTCGTCCCGAACCACACCGCACCCGACCACCCCTGGGTGCAGGATCGCCCGGACTACTACATCCACGGCACGGAGGAGGAACTCGCCCGCCGGCCGCAGGAGTTCATCGGGGTTAACCTTCCCGGCGGCCCGGCCGTCCTCGCCCACGGCCGGGACCCCTACTCCGGCGGCTGGCCCGACACCCTGCAGCTCGATTACGGCAATCCGGCCTTGCAGGAGGCGATGATCGCCGAACTGCAGAGGGTCGCGGGGCAGTGCGACGGTCTCCGGTGCGACATGGCGATGCTCGTCCTCCCGGAGATCTTCCGGCGGACCTGGGGGCGGGAGACGGAACCCTTCTGGCCCCGCGCAATCGAAAGCGTCCACAAAGAGCACCCCGGGTTTACCTTCGTGGCGGAGGTTTACTGGGACCTCGAGTGGACGCTCCAGCAGCAGGGATTCGACTACACCTACGATAAACGCCTCTACGACCGGCTCCGGAACGGAGCGGCCCGGCCGGTGCGGGAGCATTTCCGTGCGGACCCGGAGTACCAGCAAAAGTCAGTCCGGTTCCTCGAGAACCACGACGAGAACCGGGCGGCGGCGGTCTTCCCGCCCGACCGCCACCGGGCAGCCGCCGTCCTCGCCTTCCTCTGCCCCGGTCTCCGGTTCATTCACCGGGGACAGGTTTCCGGGCGGCACAAGAAGATCCCCGTCCACCTCTGCCGCGGCCCGGAGGAGCCGGCCGACCCGGCCATAGAAGAGTTCTACCGGCAGATCTTTGCCTGCCTGCGCCTGCCGGCGTTCCGGAACGGAGAGTGGCGGCTCCTCGACTGCACCCCCGCCTGGGAAGGGAACCCCTCCCACGACGGGTACATCGCCTTCGCCTGGGAGAGGGAGGAGGAGCGCTACATCGTCGCCGTCAACTACGCCCCCGACCGGGGCCAGTGCTACGTCCCGCTCCCCTGGGCGGACCTCGCGGGGAAGGAGGTCCGGCTCCGGGACCTCATGGGAGAGGCAACCTACGACCGGGACGGCGAGGGGCTCCTCTCGCCCGGACTCTACCTGGACATCCCCGGATGGGGCCGCCACGTCTTCGAGGTCGCTACAGAGGGAGAGTGACCGTTCCCCTTCAGGGGGACGGGGGGATCTCCTCCACCGGGAACTGGACCTCGGTCAGGAGTTCCTCCTCCGGCACCTCGCCGGGATCGTTGAGATAGAGTTCCCGCGAGGGGCCGGCCGGCACGAGGCGGTGCTCGTTCATGTAGGAAAAGAGCCGCTCGTAAGCCTTCCCGACCCCGGGATAGGGGCCCGGGGGAGAGTTCCCGGCGCAGCGATGCACAGTTTGACGGGTGCCGGCGTCAACCTTCCGAAACGATCCGGGGGCCCCTCACCACTTCTGGATGAGGGAGAGGAGCATTTTTCTGACCTGTGCGGTCAGCTCGCAGGAGGGATTTATCTCGAGCGCCTTGTCGGCGCACGCAAGCGCATGCCGGTACATGCCAAGGTGGTAGAGGACGCTGCACTTCATGCTCCACCCGGCGGCGTACTTCGGGTCGATCGAGAGCACCTGATCGAAGCAATCGAGCGCTTTCCGGTACTCACCGAGCGCGTACAGGGCGCCGCCCTTCAGGCTCCAGACCCGAACGCTTCCGGGATCGTCGGCGACGGCACGGTCGTAACAGGCGATTGCCTCCTCGTGCCGGTGCCCGAGGAAGTGAGCGTAGCCGAGATCCGTCCAGGCCGCCACGAAGTGAGGGTCGATCGCGAGAACGCGCTCGTAGCAGGCGACCGCGTCGTCCAGGCGGTGCATCGCGACGAAGACGCCGCTCCGGTTGTACCAGGCGACCGCGGAGTCCGGGTTGAGTTCCACCGCACGGTCGTAGCAGGCGAGCGCCTCCTCGAGCCGGTTGCGGCGCCGGTGCAGCATCCCCCGGGAGACCCAGGCGGGAGCAAATCCCGGATCGATCGAGAGCGCTTTCTCCCAGCAGTCCAGTGCATCCTGGTCTCGCCCCAGGAGATCGAGAAAGACCCCTTTGTTGTTCCACATCTTCACGTTTGCCGGGTCGGATTCGAGCACCCGGTCGAAACAATCGATTGCCTCGCCGAACCGTCCTTGCTGCGCAAGGGAGACGGCTTTTCTGCTCACTGTGGAATCGGTGCAGGCGCCTTCCCGGCCTTCGGGTTCGCTCCTGCCGAAGAGTCTCTCTGTAATGCTCATGCTGGACATTCCCCCCATGGTCACGCAACTGGTAGCGCGCATATATTATAATCGTTACCCCTGCAGTCGGACCCGGCAGGTAGACCTGCGGGCTTTCGGGAGAGTCCTGTCGGGCGCGTCACTCCAAACGACGCCGTGCTGCCGGAAGCACCCGCGACACCAGTCCGATCCCTCCCTCGCGGCGGAGCTCGGTATGCACCCGGGCATGGCAGATGCCGCAGAGCGTGATGAGGTTTGACGGATCATCGTTCGTGGGATCGCGGTCGATATGGTGGATGTGGAGGTCTCGCTCGCCGCCGCAGACGGCGCACCGCTGCCCGTCGCGCTCAAGCACATCGCTACGCGTCTCCTTCCATCGCCGCAGGGTATACTTGTCCCGTGCCCGGATGGGAATCTCGAACCGTTCACAGTAGACGACGGTTCCGTCCCTCACGGCAAAAGGGCATTGGCGGCAGAGCCGGCGAAAACCGTTCCGGCCGGGATTATCTCCGCAGAGGGGAGGTTTTGAGCGGTCAAACGCGTCCAGACTCAGTTGAAGGTCGGTGCTCACGATCAGAAGAAGGTGGGTCGCGGGACGGGATAAGGGGTGGGTTGTCCCCGCGGATCACGACGGTGTCGGGACGGGTGTCACGGGGCCTACGGACGTCCGGCTCTGGTGCAGGACGTCGCCTGCGGCGTTCCGGATCTCGATCTCGATCGCTACGCCGTCCGAGGGGGCCTCGCGTGGGACGACAACCTCGATGGGGTTGGCGCGGGAGATATTCTCGTATCGCACGTTCTCGCGGGTCTCGATCGTCGTTCCCCACGAGACGTCCCGCTCGATGGTACAGGTCACGCTGTAGGTTCCCGGCTCATCGGTGTCCGGGACGAACCGGAACTCCACACGGTCGTCGTAACCGGCGGTCTCGCCCCGGAACTTCGTATCCATCGCCTCTCCCGGGGAAGACTGTTGTTCGGTGCATCCTGCAGAGAGAAGGGCCGCTGCGAGGAACAGGCAGACGAGCAGTGCACGCGTCATGGTCGAAGTCATTGTTACCGCTTCCTGCCGGTCCCGCACCAACAGAAGCACCGCGGGTGCGGGCCGCAAACAAAGCAATATTGGTTCCGGAATTTTAAAATGAATTTCATTGGTATTTTTCGCAGATCCCAGGGAGGAGAATAAAACATCATCCTTTCTTCTCCTCCCGGTAGGGGATCGGGACGTAGGCGACCGACGGGCGGCGGGGCATCGCCTGGGGAAAGAGGTCCATCAACCGGTAGATCCCGGCGGGCATACCGGAGGTGACGGGGAGACCGAGTTCCCGGGCCTGCTCGAAGGTGATCGGGTAGTCGTGCGTCCACGTTCCTCCGGAGAGCAGGCGTGCGAGGCTGTCCGCACGCCCGCCGTCCATCCGCTCCTGGAGGAGCCCGGTCACAAACTCCCGCATCTGGGTCTGGGCCTTCGCCGCAATGTCGACCAGGACGAACGTCTCGTCGTCGATCTCCTCCGGGGGTTTCAGGCGCGGGACACGCAGGAGCGAAGCCGCCGGGTATTCCCCGATCCGGGGGTCGACCGGGCCGAGCACGGCGTTCTCGTCCATCGCCACCTCGTCGGCAGCGAGGCAGAGGAGCGTTCCGCCCGACATGGCGTAGTGCGGGACAAAGACCGTCACCTTCCCCTTATGCCGCCGGAGCGCCATCGCGATCTGCTCCGACGAGAGGACCAGGCCGCCGGGGGTGTGGAGGATGAAGTCGATCGGCATCTCCGGGGCGGTGAGCCGGATCGCCCGGAGAACCTCTTCGGAGTCGTTGATGTCGATGTAGCGGAAGAGCGGGATGCCCAGAAAGCCGATCCGCTCCTGCCGGTGGATGAGGGCGATGACCCGGGTCCGGCGCTCGGTTTCGAGATCCCGGATCGCCCGCAGGCGGCGGGCCCGGGTCACCTGCTGCTGGACGACCGGCACTGCGAAGAGGAGGAGGACGACGGCGACGAGGAGTACCGTCCAGAGGTCGGGCATGCCGGAGCGTAATGCGCATCCCCGATAAAGAAGGTTCGCTCCGCGGGACTGTTCAGGAGAGGAACTCGTCGATCGACGCCTGCCGGGTGCGCCCGCCCTCGAGCGTCGAGAGCCTGACCCCGATAAGGCGGACGGGCTCGCCGTTGAGGAACGGCAGGAGCAGGGCGGAAGCGGCCCGCCGGATCGTCTCCGGGTCACTGGTGAACCGCGGGAGCGTCCGCGACCGGGTGTGCGTCTGAAAGCCGCGGTACCGGACCTTGACGGTGACGGTCCGGCACCGGAGGCTCTCGGCCCGAAGCGTCGCCGCGACATCGTCCGCAAGTTCTGCGAGGGTTCCCGCGAGGACGGGCGGGTCGGCGATGTCCGCTTCAAACGTCGTCTCCCGGGAGACGGATTTGCATCCCTCCCTGCCCCGGACCTCGCCGTCGTCGATGCCCAGGGCGAGGCGGTGCACCCGGACGCCGGATCTCCCCATCCGGGCGACGATCTCCTGGACGTCGCGGCGTGCAAGGTCGCCGACGGTCAGGACGCCCGCCTGCCGGAGGTCCTCGCCGGTCTTCTTCCCGATCCCCGGGATCCTCTCCACCGGCAGGGGGGTGAGGAATCCGGCGACCTCGTCCGGACGGACGACGGTCAGCCCGTCGGGTTTCTCATAGTCGGAGGCGATCTTCGCCACGGCCTTGCCCGGGGCGACCCCGACCGAGCAGGTGAGTCCCGTCTCTTCCCGGACCTCCCGCTTGATCCGGGCGGCGAGCGCTTCCGCTGCCGGGAAACTGCCGGCAGCGCTGACGTCGAGGTAGGCCTCGTCGATGCTCACCTGCTCGATGCGCCCGGCGTGCCGGGAGAGGATCGCCATGATCTCCTCCGAGACCCTGACGTAGAACGGGCGATCCACCGGGAGGTAAACGCCGTGCGGGCAGAGGTCGTACGCCCGCGAGATCGGCATGCCGGAATGCACCCCGTAGCGGCGGGCCTCGTAGGAGCAGGTGCTCACGACCCCGCGGCCCGCTCCTCCCTTCGGGTCGGCGCCCACGATCACCGGCCTCCCGGCAAGGGACGGGTCGCGGCGGACCTCGACGGAGGCAAAGAAACTGTCCATATCCACGTGCAGGACGATCCTGCCGCCGGTTGTCACTCTGTGAAGTCCTCCCGGATTCTTACGGGAGTGTTGGAGGTCCGGCGATATAGGGAGTTTGGTGGCGTGGGGCGAAAGTGCAGGGGTGAGAGAGGGTCTGCATGGGTGCCGGATATGGGACGGGAGCGGCCGGAGTTGCATCTTGAGGCAATTAGAGGGCGCATTTGAGAATTCTCATACGCCAGGCCGCCCATCAGGTCTAAGATCTTTAAGCTTCTTCCGAGCGTATCTGCAAGGCTATGCAAAAGCCCGACAACGGCTTCCAAGGGGATATCGCCTTTGGGGGAACGACGCTCCGCAGGAGCGGAGTTCGAGCACCGAAGGTGCGAGGTGGGGCTGACGGGGAGGGGGCATCCCCCCTCCCCTGTCTCTACCCCGTAAGGCTCTACCTTTGACCCCCACCCCGCCCGGCCTCCGGCCTCCTCATTCGCACCTGCGGTGCTCAAACTCCTGCTGTTCCAGCAGTCGTTCCCCGCACCTACGGTGCTCATGCTCCGGCTCTACGACCCGTCGCACCCCGCCCCAGGGGGCGGGGGCAGTCATGGCGATATCCTCACGGTCCAGTGTACGGGGCGTTTCCCACGAATCCATGTCTACACCTTTCGCAAAAATCTGTTTTCGGGCTTTCCTCAAGCCTTACACTTGCCTGAGCCCCCAGGCACCCCGGGTGTGGAGCATCTCTGCAGCAGGGTTTCGCCCACTACCACCACGCACCCCATCCCAACCCCCGCGCGCCTCCCGGCGACCGGGGCGGGCATAATGGCGGCCGGAATGACCGGCAGTGCGAACAAATTACTAAAAACAAGCAGACTTCGTGATATGAATGTATGGGCTCATAATACGTGGGCGAGTGAGAACCACTCGCTCCACCTTCTCCAGCTGATCGGCAGGAATGTTTGCGATCGCGGATTATGAGGACGTGCAAATAAAAGGGGTTATGGAGTTGTTTACCGCGCCGGAACGATGAGCGAACGCTCGCCGGCGGGCATGAACTCGCGGATTGCACCCTTCGCGAACTCGCGGCGGGGCTCGGCGAAGTCGAACCTCAGGCTCGGGTCGGCGAAGCAGACCTTGACGAGCGGGCTGTAGCAGAACGCGTCGCCGCGCCCGTAGTGGGCACCGCCGACGATGGCGGCGTACTCGCCCTGGTGTCCGACGTTCATCGCGTAGTTCGGGTAGTTCGGGCCACGCAGTTCGCCCATCAGACCGCGGTCGGAGACCATGGAGAGGGAGTTCGCGGAACCGCACTGGTCCTGCAGGTCGTAGCCGAAGAAGCCGAGACGCGACCATCCGTCCTTGTGCAGGAGCATGGAGAGATACCAGGCGTTCAGACCGGCGTTGGAGTTGCCGGTACCGATAGAGGTCGTCAGACCGCAGGCAGCGGCAATGACGCCGGCACGCTGGGACCCGCCGAAGTGGTCCTCCATCATGGTCGGGAACATCTCGTACTGCTCCATGGCGTTGAGGCAGACCTCGGTCGCCATGTCGTTAACGACATCCTGAGTCGGCTTGACCTTGTCGTCCGCGCTCGGGTTGCGCCAGTCGACCTTGTACTTGTCCTTGATGTAGTCCATACCGTAGTAGGTGAACTCGTCGAGGATGTTGTCGGTGTAGGCCGCGGTCGCGTACTGCGTGAACCCGACACCGCCGGACATGTAGGAGCCGAGCCAGATCTGGTCGTAGAGCATGGTTCCGGCGCCGACGACCTCGAGAGAGGCCTTTGCGGGGTCGTTGGGGTACTTGCGGTTCGCCTGGATGATGTCGCTGAAGAGACCGAACTTGATACCGCCGGGCTCGTTCGGGCCACGGGCACGCCGGGCGGGCAGGAGTGAACCCATCTGGACGACGCCTGCGTGCTTCGCGGCGTAGGAGAGGTCGGCGACGGCCGCTTCACCGGCGCACATGCGGTACGCAGCGATGAAGGACATACCGATCTGCATCGCAGACCACCGGGAGGTCGTTCCACCGTCACAGGTCCGCGAGACCGCGGTCGGGATGTGGATCGCCTGGTACATGCTCTTGCCGACTTCGGCCTTGAGTTCCTCGGCCTGCTTGGCGGGGAAGAGCTTCTCGATGTCCAGCAGGAACTGCGGCTCGATGTCGTCTGCGAGTTCCTGGTCGCCGGTGAAGACCTTGACGTAACAGTCGTCGACGAGGCCGGGGTGGGTCTCGACCATGTGCTCCTGGACAACGGCGCCGCCGGGCATCGCGTGGTTCAGGATGTGGAGGTACTCGTTGATCGTCTCGGGGGTAACTTCTTTACCCAGACGCTTCTGCAGGGTCTGGTGAGCAAGGTCCATCCCGACGATGACGGTCCTGCGGATATCGTCCCAGAACTGCTGCATCGCAGAGTTGTTGACGAAGTGCAGGTCGTCACCCTCGACGAAGACGCCGGTGCCGGAGACCTCGTAGGTCATCAGCTGGCGCTGGCCCATCGGGATGCCACCAAGGTGGCAGCGCTCGGGGTCGTACATGGAGACGCCACGGTCCATCTCGACGGCGCGGCTTGCCTTCATGAACTCCATCTTACGGGGAGACTGGCGGACACCGTTGAAGTTGTAGAACTCGGCGGTCTCAGACTCGACGTCCTGACCCTGGAACTTCTCTTTGAGGGCCTTCAGGAACAGCTTCTGGGATCTTTCAATCTTTGCCATTGTAATCACTCCTCTTTCGGCATGAAGCCGTATTTCGTTCTCAGCGAGTGGATGCGCTGGACGTACTCGATGTACTCGGTGTCGTCACGGTAGGCGGTTCCTACGAGCGAGTGGTAGATCGTCGCGTGCGCCTTGAGCCACTTCTGGTCCATGGGCTTGCCGACGGCAACCGCACGGTCGAGGGGCTCACCGATCTGGTTCTTGACGTACTTGACGATGCCGTCATCGCCGAGGACGTTCCTCTGCAGCATGTCGAACATCATGCCGTCTTCAGCGAGACGGAGCGAGTGGCCGTGCACGGTCGCACCACGGATGCCGACGAGAGCGGGGTCGAACATCTCGGTCTCGATGAGTTCCTTGGAGTATTTCTCGAGGTCGCGCTCGCGGCACTCGACAATCTGACGGCCGGAGAGCGTACCGGGGTCGATACCGCGGAAGCGGTACATCTCGGTGTAGGTCCGCTGGTAGGGCTGCGAGGGGGCGTTGAACATCGAGTCCGCAAACTGGATGTAGCGGACACGGTCGCCTGCCTTCGCACCCTCGGTGGGCTTGACGAGCTTGCGCATGGGGCAGTCGGGCTCCTGCTGCTCGGCGAGCGGTGGGTGAGCGGTCGGGTATGCCGATCCGGGAGCGCGGTGGCCGAGGATCAGCACGATGTCCTCATCCGTTACGGAACGAACCTTCTCAAGCTTCTGGTTGGGGTTCATCTGTTTGCGCCGGTTCTCGGCGACAACCGATGTCCCGGGACCGTACTGGGGCTTGTATGCCATTTTTCATTCACCTCAAAGTGATTGATATCTTATCCATTTCCTGTCTTGAATGAGTTACAGCCATATTTCCGGAATTTGCGTGCCTCGCGTCACTGTTTCGTCCGGATAACCACCGGGCTCTCCCCATTCCGGGGATCCGTGAGACCGATGAGCGATGTATCGGCGTCCGGCCCATATTTCGCGTAGTCCACGAGCGTCGGGGCGGTCTTCATGAACCTGCCTTCCTGGAGCAGGTAGGGGAACTCCACAAAGAAGCCGTCGCAGAGCGACCGAACCTCCTCGATGACGGAAGCGTCCTCGACCTCCAGGATGACCATGCCCACCTGGACACGCAATGCAATCTCGGCGTCGGCGACGCGGATCGCTTTGCGGTCGGAGTGAGGGTTCGGGCTCCCCCGTGCCGGTCCGTAAGGGACAACCTTCGGCAGGCCGGGCCCGTGGATCATCATCCGGCGGATGCCGGCGACGTCGGCAAGCATATTGAGCAGGCGTTCTGCTGTCTCAGGTTTGAGCATCCGTACGGGCACAATCCTGAGTTGCGGAAATGCGGCGTTCGTCATTCGAATCTCTGCTCGCTCAGGCTCCGTTTGCGATCTGGTCGATCGGCTTGTTGAAGACGTCGATCTTACCGTAGGTGTCGGCGAAGAGCTTGGAGGTGCTCTCGGGCGAGAACATCTGCGTTCCGGCGTCGAGCGCCGCTGCGGCGACCACGCACGGGATAGCCACACCGTTTGCGTGCCGGGTCACAACGTGGTTGCCGTTGAAGATACCGGGGCCGCCACCACCGTAGATCGAGTGGCTGAAGAACGAGAACCCGACGGCGGTACCCATGACACGGCCGTAGTCGGTGCTCGGGAGACCGGTCTCGTGCTCAAGCAGGTCGTTGAAGTAGAGGAGCGTCGCGGAGACCGCCTGGGCAAACCGTCCGGCACCACAGTTGACGATGGTGGCTGCCATGGTTCCTGCGGCGGCGTAGGCGTTCCAGAGCATGGGGTCCTTCGTGTCGTAGAACTGGAAGTACCCGCCTTCTTGCCCGGGGTGATGACCTTGTCCTCGATGGCGCGCTCGACCAGGCTCTGGACGACCGTACCGACGGTTCCGGTCTCGCCGTTTGCCTTGACGAGGTCGTAGACCATGTTGTTCGCATTCAGGCCCTGGTAGGCGTAGCCGAGCAGCTGGGCACGCTCGAACGGCCCGACGGCGGATCCCATCTCGAAAATACCGGCGGTCTCGAGGGTGGACGAGAGTGCTGCACCCTGCAGGGCGTTCCTGCCGGTCATCATGACGGTGTGGTTGACGGGGATGTTCCGGAGAGCGTAGCCGATACCCTCGTTGTTCTGGGGGATGTTCAGGATCGACGTGACAAGCGCACCCTGCATATCCTGCGTGTGGGGGTAGCTGCCCCAGCAGGCCGCCTTGACGGTGGATGCGTTGAAGCCGTCGATGTTGAACTGGTCGACGATCGCGAAGGTGGTCGCGGCTGCAACCGACGTGATCGCGGCATCGTAGGTTGCCGCGTTGATCAGGCGCTTCGACGGGACCTCGACGAGCAGGAGTTTTCCTCCGTTGAACTCCAGGATCTCGGTGTCGTCGCCTTCTTCAACCTGGATCATCTCCTTGATCTTGGCGACGATCGCGTCTTTGTTCTCCATGATGGGGAGATCGAGTTCTCTTCCCTTGATCTTGCCCTTTCCAAGTTTCCCGGTCTTGAGCGCATCCTGGATTCCTCCGAGGTTCACGTTGATCGTTCTCTTGGTCAGGTCGATGATCTTACTTGTGGCCGGGTTAACCAGCGGGCTGATTCTGTCGAGGGTGACGCCGCTCTTGAGCAGCTTCCCATCGTCAGAATAGAGATCGATTGTTTCCGTGTATTTAGCCATAGTATTTCATCCTTTTACCCTTGTTCAATACGTTCCGTTCATGCGAGAGACCACGGGGCAAACACCAGCTCCGGATCCCTGAAGGCCGCTACTGCACGTCCCAAAAGGGACTATAAGAGTAGAAGGAGACATATTAATAAAATTTGCGAAATAAGACGGATTTTTTTGCAAAAAGTAATATTAATATCAATTATATTTCCAATAAGATATTTTAAAACCGGGATTCAATGGTTCAAATAATTGAACTCGATCCTTAAAAAGGATTTCTTTCCGATGCCCGTCAGGCGTTATCGCCCCTGAGAAGGGCCTGCAAAAGAGACATATTAAATATTACGTAGAACAACACTAATAGCAATAATTAAAGTTACTGCTCTTAAAAAGTATTCAACCGTACCCGATTATCTAGATTGGATGTAAAAATAT
>NZ_JMIO01000059.1 GCF_000691865.1 Methanoculleus sp. MH98A
TACGTCGTCATGCTGATTCTCGGAGTGTTCTTCTGGAAAACCTGGAGCCGGGGAGCGTGAACCCGGCAACAGGAAGAAGCACCATCAATACCGAAAACGAAAGATGAATCAACAACCTTCGCCGGTGGAGAAGCCGGGCTAAAGTATATCGCCAAACGAGTTGAATATCACACTGATCGCCTCTACTCTGATTACATGCAGGAGAGATAAGTGTCCATGAAAACCTTGAAAATCATCGTCGAGAAGCATCCTGACGGCTATGTCGCCTACCCCCTGGGTCTGAAGGGTGTCGTCGTTGCAGAGGGGGATACCTACGAAGAGGCGCTTGCCGAGGTGAAATCCGCCATACAGTTTCACATAGAGACCTTCGGGAACGATGCGTTCGAGAACAACGACATCATGGAGACCTTCGTCGCCGAAGTCGCTGTATAGATGAAGTTCCCGCACGATGCGCCCCAGCGGAAGGTGCTGAAAACGCTGGAGGCGCTCGGTTTTCAGATCGTCAGGACGGGCAACCATATCGCGCTTATCCGCAGCAATCCGGACGGCACAACGACGCCGCTCACGATGCCGAATCACCCCAAAATCAAAGGCCCGACCCTCCGAACCATCTGCACGCAGGCAGGTATCTCTCGAGAAGAGTTCTTGCGTGTTTAT
>NZ_JMIO01000060.1 GCF_000691865.1 Methanoculleus sp. MH98A
CTCTTGGAGAAAAAGGTGCCTCAGCACCTTTTTCGACTAAGAATGGGTTGGGCCTGACCCGGGGGGTCAGGCCGGAGAAGTTACTCTTGGAGAAAAAGGTGCCTCAGCACCTTTTTCGACTAAGAATGGGTTGGGCCTGACCCGGGGGGTCAGGCCGGAGAAGTTACTCTTGGAGAAAAAGGTGCCTCAGCACCTTTTTCGACTAAGAATGAGTCAGGCCTGACCCGGGGGGGTCAGGCCGGAGGAGTCATTCTTGAAGAAGCGGCGCGAAGCGCTCGCTTCGACTGAGGGTGAGTCCGAAGGTCAGGCCGGAGGAGTCATTCTTGAAGAAGCGGCGCGAAGCGCTCGCTTCGACTGAGAATGACACCTCCCGATTCTCACTCTCCCCCAAAACCGCACAGAACCCATTTTCTACCCGGGCCCACCGGGCCCCATGTGATTCCGAAAGGCATTACTCTTTCAGGCACGGATTTATCTTACAGCGAATGATACCCAAACGGGAGTGATAATGTTGGGAAAGAAAGTTGTCGTGACGGGGGTTCCCGGTGTCGGAAAGACCACCGTCATTAATGGCGCGATGGAGAGGCTGGCGGCCGAAGGCGTTGCGTATGAGGCCGTCAACTTCGGCACGTTCATGTTTGAGGTGGCTAAAAAAGAGGATCTGGTCTCGGATCGGGATGAGATGCGCAAACTCGAGAAAGATGTCCAGAAACGCCTTCAGCAGGCGGCCGCCTCGGGAATCGCCGCCATGAGCGGGGAGGCAAACATCATCATCGACACGCACAGCAGCGTCAAGACCCCGACGGGGTTCCTTGCGGGGCTGCCCGAATGGGTGCTCCGCGAGTTGATGCCCGATATCGTCGTGCTGGTGGAGACCGACCCCGACCAGATCCTGATGCGCCGGCTCGGCGACGCCTCGAGAGCCCGCGACATGGAAGGATACCGCGCGATCGCCGAACACCAGGAGTTCAACCGCGCAGTCAGCGCGGCATATGCGATGTATACCGGCTGCACCATCAAGATCGTCCGGAACGAGAACTTCCTGCTCGAACAGGGCATCGACGACCTGGTGAGTGTGCTGAGGTAACCTGATATGGTAGACCTGAAGAAGCAAGGCCCGACGATCGCCCTCCTCTTTACCATGCTCGTGATGCTCTCGTACAGCGTCGAGTGGATACGGGTGACGGTCGGTTCGGCGATGGATGTAGTGCTGGGCCCCTTCATCGACACCCTCGGGGTGCCGTTCTTCGTCATGATCCTGATCCTCTCGAGCATCACGGGCCTCTACTCCTCGCTCGTCCAGAAGTACACCATCGACTACGAGAAGATGCAGGAGACGCAGGCGAAGATGAAGGTCTTCCAGAAGGAGTTCCGGGAGGCCCAACTCTCCGGGGACGAAAAGAGGATCAAGAAACTCCAGGGGAAGCAGGAGCGGATGATGCAGGACCAGCTCGACATCTCCCGGCAGCAGTTTACGCCGATGGCGATCATCCTCGTGCTCTCCGTGCCGATCTTCTTCTGGCTTCTCCTGCGGCTTCCCGAGATCGGTGCATCGCCCGCCATTGAGACCGGTATCGTGCTGCCGTTCCTCGGTGCGGTCAGCCTCTCGGGCTTTGCGTTCTGGATCGTCCCCGCGTGGATTCTCTGGTACATGATCTGCTCGCTGACGATCAGCCAGGTGATCAGAAAGGCCCTCAACATCGGAGGGCTCTGATGCGGATCACCATCAGCGGCCCGCCGGGGAGCGGCACCACGTCGCTCGCCCGCTACCTCGCCGGGAAGCACGGGCTCGACCTCATCTCCGCGGGAGAGGTCTTCCGCCAGCTCGCGAAGGAGCACGGCATGGACCTCGCCGATTTCGGGAAGTTCGCGGAGAACGATCCCTCGGTCGACAGGATGATCGACGCCCGGCAAAAAGAGATCGGCGAAACCGCCGAAAACATCATCATCGAGGGAAGGCTCTCGGGGAGGATGGTCGGGAACGCCGATCTCAGGATCTGGCTTTCGGCATCACTTTCCTGCCGGGCAAGGCGCATTGCGGGGCGTGACGGGATGGACGAAGAGGGGGCCCGGGCCTATACCGAGAACCGGCAGCGATCGGAGGCCACCCGCTACCGGAACTACTACGGTATCGAGATCGACGACCTCTCGCCGTACGATATCGTCCTCTCGTCCGAGACCTTCGGCGTGGACGCTCTGGGCACTATCGTGGACGCCGCGATCGCGTCCCTTGCACGGCAGCAGGCCGCCGACCTCTAAAGCCCCCCCGTCCTCTTTGCTTTTATCTTTTTGATGCGCCGGAGCCGTGTCCATTCCTGGCGCTCCATCTCGTCGCGCTGATTCTCGATGAACCGGCGGGCCTCCGTGAGTTCCGGGATGATCTTGAACTCCAGTGCGTTCACCCGCCGCCGCGTCTTCTCGATGTCGTCGAGCAGGTGTTTGACTCCTCCTTCGAGTTCGGCGGTTGCGATGATCGCTTCGAGGAGTTCTTCGTAGGCGTCGGCCGCGTCGTCGATGACCGACGATGTTCCGAGGATGCCGTAACCCCGCTGGTCGAGCGTCTTTCTCACCATCACCGGTTCGAGGTCCGGGAGCCGCACCCCGAATATGTTCCTGTGCCCGGTCGTATAGGTAGGATTGGCCTCCACCGAGAGCGCTGCAAGGAGCACTCCCGTCGCCCCCTCCATCATGGCGGCGACCGCTACCATCTCCCGTGCCCCGGCGTACTTCTTTTCGAGTTCCTGACGCTCTCGAGCTGCCTGATCGGTGAGCCTGACCAGTTCCAGCATCATGCCGTCGAGTTTCATCGATAAAAGCCGGTGTACCCTCTCTGCGAGCGCAAACCGCCGCCTGACGATCAGGAGGCCGGCCCTGGTGGGTTTGATGTCGTCGGTCGGCATGATATCTCTCCTATAGGACGATATACTGCCATATTCGCTCGGGCGAGAGGCCGTATGCTTTCCCCCGCGCGATTGCCCGCAGGTTCGCGACCTCGTACTTCTTCCGCTCAAGGTAGGCAAGCACCGGCAGAACCGAGAACGGGTGTCGCCGGGAGAGGCCCTCCAGCTGGTGGAGCCTGACGCGGGTGACCGCCATCTCGACCTCGTGAACGGGCCGCCTGCGCCTGTGCCATCGCTGCCAGATTAGTTCCGCGGCGTCAACGCTCGCGAACTCCGGGTCCTGCCGGAGTTCGCGCACCGCCTGGGCAAGAACAGGGGCAATGTCGGTCTCGAGGAAGACGCTGACGAACTCGCCTTCCGTCTCGATGCCGTAAAGCCTTCGGAAGAGGGCGACGGGGATACGGCCGCCGGGGATCATGGTTCGGTCGATGGTCGCGATATCGCACGCCTCCTCGGCGCAGTGGAGCCGGAGGAGGTTCCTCATGTTGGTGATGTCAATCTCGAACCGGAGGTAGGCGATCAGCTCCTGCAACCCGCTGTACCCGGTTGCGGCAAGACCGAGCAGATCGGCGTAGTACTGCCGGTAGAGTTCGTTCTCGACCTGAGCAAAGGCGCGCGCCTCTCCGAGGTCGCGGTGGTGCTCTGCAAGAACCGGGTAGAGCCGCCAGCCCTGGAGTTCCTCGACGATTCGGTTGCAGGCCGCGAGATCGAGGAGGTGTTCGAGGGTCGTGCCCTCGAGTTCCCCTGCCGGGATGAGGAGGTCGCGGATCTGCCGCCGGGGTATATCGTGTGCCGTGCCCCGCAGGATCGCCATGACGTTTGCGATGTCCCACCGGTTGAGATACTCCCGGGTCAGGGTCTGGAGGTTCCCCTGGACGATTGCGATGGCGTGCTGGAACGACTGCGCCAGGTTACGGTTTACCGCTTCCTCGATGAGCTGGGCGCCGGAGAAGTCGTGCGCGAGATCCAGGACCATCTGCCTGTAATCCTCCCGCCGGCTGAGGTAGCCGATCACCCCTGGTATGTCCATTTGCATGATCCGCAGGTACTCTTCACGGGGAAGGAGCGTCGTCCTCCTGACCCGAAACCGGGTGCAGGCATAGATGCACGAGGGTGAGGTCACGCCCGGCGCGGGCATGTACTCCTATTACCCGTCCCCCTGCTATAAATCGCACCCGGTTGACCGGGGATGGGGGGCGGCCCCCTTGGAACGTACCGGCAACGACTCCGGGCGACAGGATAAGGTGTCGCCCTCCCCCGGAGAACCGGCCGGGAGGCATGTTTGAGGCTTACAGCAGCGGCATGACGATCATCGTCAACAGTTCGCTCTCCGGGTACTCGGGCCCGTTGTAATAGTATTCGTAGACGGTGCCGGCAGGCGTAAGCCCGTTCTTCTCTATCCAGTCCGCCATCTCCTCGTAGGTCGACGCCATCTCTCCATACGCGCCGCGGTGCATGCAGAAGACGACGTTGCTTTCCGGGATGGAGCCCGATTGGATCTTTCCCTTCTCCGGCAGTATCTTCGATACGGGAAACCCCATCTCCACATCGAGATCCTGCATGTCCATGTTGTGATATGCCACATACGGGACGTCTGAGAGAAGTTCCCCCAGTTCCTTCAGATAATCAGCCATTCTGCCGTACCCCTCACCGATCAGCATCGGCAGATCTTCGACCTTTGCCCGGGTGCGGATCGATATGATGAGTTGCTCTCGCTTTCGCAACAGTTCGATATTCGATACTCTCGGCATCTTACCCCTCCAACTCTCCCGACGCGCCCCTTTACCCTGCAAGCGTTCCGGGCTCTCTCTGTCGATGATTCCATCTCGCTCTTCAAATACTTTCTGCCGGCGGGCCGCTTCCCGCCCCCTGCAGATAAGGTTCATATCCGGAGCCGCCAACCCATCATCGATCGCCATGCCCTATTCGGTCGTGACGGGGGATTTCTTCTCGGCCCACGACGCGCCCGGCCACCCCGAGTCGCAGGCTCGCCTCGACGCCGCCCTCACGGGGGTGCCGACCGGTGCCCGCCGCATCGCCCCGGAGCGGGCGACGGTCGACGACCTGGCACGGGTGCATACAAAGCGGCATATCGAAGGCGTCCGCTCGTTTGGCAGGGAGTGTCCGCCCGGCCGCGCCCGCTACCTCGACCCGGATACCTACGTCACGGCCGGTTCGTTCGACGCGGCGCTGTATGCGGCCGGAGCCGCATGGCAGGCGGTGGAACGGGCTCTCGACGGCGAGCACTGTTTCGCTCTCGTCCGCCCGCCGGGGCACCATGCCGCACCGGACCGGGCGATGGGGTTCTGCCTCTTCAACAATGTTGCCGTGGCAACCGCGAAAGCACTGTTATCGATCGACCGTGTGGCGGTCGTGGACTGGGACCTGCACCACGGGAACGGCACAGAGGAGGCGTTCTACACCTCGGACCGGGTGCTCTACTGTTCGGTTCACCAGGCGGGGATCTTCCCCGGTACCGGGTGGCCGGAGGAGCGGGGTGCCGGGCCGGGTGCGGGGTATACCGTCAACGTGCCTCTTGTATCGGGTTCGGCCGGCGCCGACTACGCGCTCGTCTTTAGCCGGGTCTTCGTCCCGATGCTCCGGCGGTTCGAACCGGACGTCGTGGTGGTCTCGGCAGGCCAGGACGCGCTCTTCGACGACCCGCTCGGTTCGATTCGTCTTTTGCCCGAAGACTTCGGGGCGCTGGCCGGGATGCTCGTGGACGCGACCCCTGCACCTCTCGCCCTCGTGCTCGAAGGGGGTTACGGCCGGTCGCATGCAGGGGCGATCGGGGCAATCCTTGCCGCCCTCGACGGAGCCCGCTTCAGTCCTGCAGGCGGCGGGGCGAAGGCGAGCACCCGGCACCTCGTGGAGGCGCATGCCGTCGGCCGGCATGCCGTCTCCCCCTGACGGGATCAGGTTCATCATCTCCCGGGTCGACCGGATGGCGGTGAACCGCATGCCTGACCGAACCCTGATACTCGCGGGTGCCCTTCTCCTCCTCACCCTTGCCGCTACCCCGGCGGCCTCCGCCGTCGCCGTATACCCGGGCAGCGAGGTGACGCTCACGGGTACGAGCACGGGAAGCGATACCGTCTACCTCTTCGTGACCGGCCCGAACCTCCCGCCCGCCGGCGGGCGGCTTGACGATCCGCATACGCCCGTCCGCCCGGGAGATCCGGGGAGTTTCACGGCGGTGACGGTCGGTAGCGACGACCGCTGGACCTACCGATGGAGGACGGGCGAGGCCGGGCTCGATCCCGGGACATATACCGTCTACGCCGTGGATGCGCCCGTCGACCGCCGGAACCTCGCCGGCCACGGCTACACGACCATCCCGGTCACCCTCGGGTCCCCGCCGGGAACCGCGGCTCCGGGAACCGCCGTGCCTGCCGCATCGCCCGTGGAGACGGAGACGCCGACGGCTACGATACCGGCAACGACGCCCGCTCCTGAGCCCACGACAGCAGCACCTTCCCTCGCCGTCCTCATGACGGCCGGTGCGGCGGTTGCTGCGGCGATCATCTTCCTGCGGCGCTGACCTGCCCGGACGGGGTTTCCACTCCCATAAATATATATTCAATAATGTACTATTTTGTACAATGATGTGTGGCGAAGTCAGAGCCGTCCGGTCACACCGGCCTCCGTCCCGCTACACACGTTCCGTCTGAACGCTCGTCGAACCTCAATAGTATGAGATTGATACCATGAAATCAAGAGATATTGCAATCGTCGGCATACTCCTTGCCATAGGGGCCATCATCAGGTACATGTCCCTCCTGATCCCCGGCCCTATCGTATCGAACCTCGTGATCGCCTTCTACTGCCTCGCCATCATCCTCATCGCGCCCACGTTCCGTGAGGCGCTCGGGATCGGCATCGTGGCGGGCGTCGTCTGTGCGCTCCTCAGCCACTCGATCTTCCCGCCCGCAAACCTCATCAGCGAACCCATCGGTGCGGTCGCCTGTCTCGGGGTCTACCTGGTGCTGAGAGACCGGTTCGTCCTCGCTCCGGCGGTAACGACGCTTCTCGCCACGTTCGCGAGCGGGTTCTCGTTCATCTTCATCTCCATCCTTGCCGTGGCCCCGACGGTTCTTGACAAGTTCGGAACCCTCGAGGCGTTCCTCGCGGTCACCGTGCCGATCGTCCTGATCACGGCGGGGGTCAACGCCGCCGTCGCGCAGGCGCTCGAGATGCCGGCATCGCGGGCGCTGATGCGGGGGGCCCGACAGGCGGCCCCCGGACGGGACATGAGGCCGGTCGATGAGTCCTGAGACCGGGCGGGAAACCGCCCTTTCCCTCCGGGGGGTCTCCTACACCTACCCCGGCTCAGAGACGCCGGCGCTCAACGGGATCAGCCTCGAGCTCCGGAAGGGAGAGATCGTCTTCGTCACCGGCCCTACCGGGGCGGGCAAGACGACGCTCTGCCTTGCGGCGTCCGGCATCCTCCACCACGAGTACGGCGGTACGCTCGATGGCGCGATCACCATCCTCGGCAACAATGTCCGGGACTACCGGAACATGGGCGAGATCGGGCGGCACGTCGGGGTGGTCTTCGACGACGCCGATGCCCAGCTCATCTTCACGACCGTCGAGGAGGAGGTCGCGTCCGGGCTTGAGAACCTCGGCCTCTCGCGGGAGGAGATGCAGCGGAGGCTCCGCGAGGTGATGGAGGCGACCGGGATCGCCGATCTTGCGGACCGTGCCCCGCACACCCTCTCCGGGGGGCAGAAACAGCGGGTCGCCATCGCCGCAACCATCGCTCTCGGCACGAAGATCCTGATCCTCGACGAACCCACCGCCGAACTGGACACGGAAGCGACCGGTGCGGTATCCGCCCTTCTCCGGCGGCTCTCCGGCGAAGGTACCGCCGTGCTCATCGTCGAGCAGAAACTCGGCGACCTAGCCGCCATCGCGGACAGGATGGTCGTCGTCGAAGACGGAGCGATCGTCAGGGAGGTCCTTCCCGAGCAGATGGCGGAGGACGCCTGCCTGCAGCACCCGGCAGGCGACGGCGCCCGGCCTCCCGCACCGGCGGCAGCCCCCCCGGGGGCGCCACCCGTCATATCCGTCCGGGGGCTCGTCCACCGCTACGACGGGGTTGTGGCCGTCCGGGACCTCGACCTCGAGGTCGCTTCAGGAGAGATCGTCGCCGTGGTCGGGGAGAATGGGTCCGGGAAGACGACGCTCGTCAAGCACTTCAACGGGCTGCTCCGCCCGACCGAAGGCAGCGTCACCGTGGACGGGCTCGACGCCGGAAGCGTTCCGATAGCCGAGCTCGCGCGCCATGTGGGCCTTGTCTTCCAGAACCCGGACACCATGCTCTTTGCGGAGACCGTGGCGGAGGAGGTGGCGTTCGGCCTCAAAAACATCGACCCCGGCGCTTCGGAAGAGCCGGTCGACGCGGCCCTTCGCGAGGTCGGTCTCATCCACCGGAAGACGGCCTACCCGCGTTCGCTCTCACGGGGCGAGCGGCAGCGTCTGGCCATCGCCTGCGTCATCGCCATGAAACCAAAGATCATCGTGCTCGACGAGCCTACGACCGGGCTAGATACCCGCGAGGCGGGGAGGGTCATGGAGATCCTCGGCCGCCTGCGGCAGGGCGGCCACACGATCATCATGGTGACGCACGACATGCGTCTTGGAGAGGAGTACGCGGACCGCACCGTCAGGATGGAGCAGGGAAGAATCATCCGTGACAGCGGAATTTACGAGGAGGAACCATGTCTGAAATCATGCAGTACGTCACCCGGGAGAGCGCCTTTCACCGCCTCCACCCGCTCACCAAACTGATCTTTGCGGCCGTCGTCGTGGCCCTTGCGGTGCTGACGAGCGATACCGTGATGCTTGCGGCGCTTGCCGGGGCGGTCGTGGCCATAGCGATCGTGAGCGGGCTCGCCCGCGATCTCCTCCGCCAGGTTCCGCTGCTCATCTCGCTCGCGGTGAGCCTGCTCGCCCTCACCGTTCTCACCATCAGGAGCGGGGAGATCATCTGTTACCTGGTTCCGCAGTCGATCCCGGTCATCGGGGGGGCGTTCCCCGTCACGGCGGGGGCGATCGACCTTGCGCTCGCGATGTCGCTTCGGTTCGCCGCGATGCTCTTTGCGTTCCAGCTCCTGGTCATATCGACCCAGCCGCGCGACCTCGTCCACGTCATGGACCGCCTCAGGATGCCGGTCGACTACACCCTCATGTTCCTGATCGCGCTCCGGTTCATCCCGAGCCTGCAGCTCGAGGGAAAACGGATTCACGAGGCGCAGCTTGCCCGCGCCTATAACCCGGGGAACGGCCTTGCCGGGAAGATACGGGGACTCTTCCCCATCATCATCCCCCTGGTCTCGAACTCGCTCGGGAAAGCCACGATACTCGGGCTGACCATCGATCTCCGCGGGTATCGTTCCGGCAGGCGGACGCCGATGCGCGACCTCTCCCCGGGCCGGGCCGACGTCGCCGGGATCTGCTGCATGGGCCTTGTGGTCGCAGGGTATTTGGCCGTCCTGCTCGTATAATCTGGTATGTGCGGCGGTGCACCTCCGGCGGCGTTCGAATTCTACCTGGGCGGGAGCGTCGGGCCGTCCCTCTACGTCAGGCTCGCGGACGGCCGGCTCCTCTACGAGTGGGCGAGTGCCGGCGGCTACTCCGGGGTGGTGACGGAAACGTCGCCGAAACCGGAGGAATGGGCGCGGTTCCGGGAGGCTGTCGACCGGCTTGGTGTCCGGGAGTGGGAGCCGGAGTACGTCTCCGCCCACTCCTGCTGCGACGTCACCTACTGGCACCTGCGGATGGAGGTGGACGGGTGGAGCACCGTCGTCCGCGGTGCAAACGCCTACCCGGGCTCACCCGGCCCGGAGGTCTCGAAGCAGTTTCGGGAGTTCCTCGCGGCGGTGAAGCGGCTGATCGGGCGCTCCCCCGACCATTGAGACGCCGCACGACCGACGCTGTATTCCCGTTCAGGGCACTACCGCTTCGCCCGGATCAGGAATACGGCAACGACGGCACCAATGAGCGGGATCACGCCGAACCCCGGCGACTGAACCGCCCCGGTCGGCTTCGGCGTGCCCTCCCCGGAGGTGCCCGGATGGAGGTAGCCCGCCACTTCTTCAAGCGCATCCACAATCCGCGGGCTCCCCCGGCTGACGACGTCAGCGTCGATGACGTAGACGCGGTCGTTCCTGACCGCGTCGAGGTTCTGCAGGCGGGGCTCGTTGATGATGTAGTTGTAGATGGCGTCGTAGCCGTCCCGGTCCATCCCGCTGCCCGAACTGACCAGGATATAGTCGGGATTCGTGGTGATGAACTCCTCGAGGCTGACGATGCTCCAGCCGTCGACCGAGCCGAACGCATTGGTTCCGCCGGCAATCGTGATCACCTCGTTCTGAAACGTTCCCTGCCCGCAGACCCAGAGCGGGTCGTGCCAGATGACGTGGGCGACGGATGGCTTTTCGGCCTGGCTCCCGGCCGCCTTTTCGGCAACAACTCCTATGCGGTCCCGGAGTTCTTCGATGAGTGTTGACGCCTGCTCTTCCTGCCCGGTCGCTCTTCCGGCAAGTTCGATGTCGTGCAGGACGCCGTCGATCGTCTGCGGGTCAAGGAAGACGACGGTCATCCCCAGGGTTCGCAGGCGGTCGATGACTTCGTCGGTGTTGGCGGGCGCGGCGAAGATCAGGTCGGGTTCCGCGGCGATCACTTTCTCGATGTTGACGGTGCTAAACCCGCCTACCTTCGGCTTATTGGCTGTTGCCGGCGGATAGTCGCAGCGTTCGGTGACGGCGACGATGCGGTCATCAAGCCCGAGGGCATACAGGATCTCGGTATTGGAAGGCGCGAGCGAGACGATTCTCTGTGGTGCTCCCCGGATGAGGACGGTCTTCCCGGAGTCGTCGGTCACCGCCACGGATCGTTCGCCGCCGTCCGCTGTTGCGAGCGGTTCTTCAGGAGGCACGGGTGCCGCGCCGGCCGTCCCGGCGAGCAGGAGCAGCACGACGAGCGGTGCAAGAGAGTGTATCAGGCGCGTGGTTTGCATTACTATAGTACACTTGCGTTGAGGTAATAATAACTTACAAATCGTGTTCACGCTATGGCACTGAAGCGCCTGCCGATCGCGCGTTTCCCGTTCCCAAAACGGTCCGGCGCATACCGGCGGGTTTGATGGCCGCAGGGTGCGGTCCGGGGTTCAATCGCGATCGGAGCCGTCCCGCGAGAGGCGGGCGAGAAGTTCCTCCGCCCCCTCGACCCGGAGCGCCCCGCGCGCCTCCAGGTTCGCCAGCACCGCACCGGCTTCGCCCCCGGTGCAGTCTTCCATCCGGGTGCTGTGGTCTCTTGCATAGAAGAGGACGGGTTTTGCCGGATAGTCGAGCAGCACCCGGAGGTTGTCGAGGTTCCCCTTGCCGATCGGCATCGCCGTAACGATGACGGCGTCTGCACTCTCCAGGCACTTCCTGAGGCCCGAGAGCGATTCCGGGGTGATGCCGTGAAACGGGGGCTCTGCGACACAGGGAAGACCGAGGTGCATGGCCGTTCCGTAGTCTGTGTCGAGGACATTTAAGACGCCGCAGGTGACCGTGAAACCCGCGGCATGGAGCAGGTGGAGGATATCGGAGCCCGTTCCCCCGCCGCAGACGACGTGCACCCGCCGGTTCGCTCCCGCACTCGACTGGTGCATGTATACCGGCAGGACGTATGGTTTTCCCGTAAGCGGGTGCGGTTTGACGAGCATCTCCATCCCGAAGATCTCACGGATGTTCTCACGGGTCAGGACCGCCCCGGGCGCTCCTGCGGCGTAGACCTTCCGGTCTTTGAGGAGCAGGAGCCGGTCGCAGTAGTATGCGGCCAGGTTCAGGTCGTGAAAGACGCTTACGACCGTGATCTCACCCGCGAGGTCCCTGATGATGTTGAGGATCTCGACCTGGTGGCTGACGTCGAGGTTCGAGGTTGCTTCGTCGAGCAGCAGGATCGTCGGTTCCTGCGCAAGCGCCCGCGCTATGAGCACACGCTGGCGTTCTCCGCCGCTGATGTCGTGCACCGAGGCCCCGGCGAGAGCTGCGACGTTTGCAAGGTGCATGGCGTGGTCGCAGATCTCCACGTCCCGGGCCGTCTCGGAGGCAAACCGTCCGATGTAGGGGTGCCTGCCCATCATGACGACGTCGCGCACCGAATAGTCGAAGCCGATCGAGATGTCCTGCGGAACGACCGCAACCCGGCGCGCAAGTTCGCGGTGCCCGAGCGAGTCGAGATCCCGGTCATCGAGCCGGATCTCCCCGTTATCGCGTGCGACGATCCTGGTCATTGCTTTCAGGAGCGTCGTCTTTCCCGACCCGTTCGGCCCGACGATGCCGAGGATCTCGCCTGCGTCCGCGTGGAACGTGATTGCTTCGAGGATCTTCTTTGCGCCGTAAGAGACGTCGATATCGGTGATCTCAATCGGTTTCATGCTTTCATCCGGCTCCGGAGGAGGTATATGAAGAACGGTGCGCCGAAACAGGCGGTCAGGATGCCGACAGGCATGTCGCTCGTGAAGGTTCGCGTGAGCGCGTCCGCCCATACGAGGAGGATGGCGCCTGCAAGTGCGGCCGCGGGAAAGAGGAAACGGTGGTCGGGGCCGACGATCAGCCGCATCACGTGCGGGGTAATGAGGCCGATGAACCCGATTGAGCCGGCTACTGCAACGGCTATTCCGGTCACGAAGGCGCTCAGTGCGAGGAGGATCTGTTTCGCCCGCTCGACGTTCACCCCGAGGTGGGTTGCGTCCTCTTCGTTCAGGGCGAGGATATTGAGGTCGCGTGCGAAGAGGTAGATGCCCGCACCCCCGATCAGGATGGGAAGGGCGACGACGACGTCGTTCCACGATATGTTCCAGAACCCTCCCATCAGCCAGAACATGATCTGGTGCAGACTTTTTCCTGCGGTATACATGAGGAAGGAGAGGAGTGCCGACAGAAGCGTCGCGAGGGCGACGCCGGAGAGCAGGAGCGTCTCGACCGGGATCTTGCCCCCTCTGCGGGCGATGAAGTAGACGGTAAACGTTGCGATCATCGCCCCGGCGAATGCAAGCACGGTGCGTCCCGTACCGGCGAAAAAGACGATTGCGAGGGTTGCCCCGAGCGCTCCGCCCGACGACGTGCCGATGATGTAGGGGTCGGCCATGGGGTTTCGGAACAGCGCCTGCATGGCCGTGCCTGCCACGGCAAGCCCGCACCCGACCAGCGCTGCGGCGATCACCCTCGGCAGCCGGATCTCCCAGAGGATCATCCAGGCGTTATCCGAGGTAAGCAGCGATCCGAAGGCGATCCCGCTTGGTCCGAGAGCGACCGCAGCGGCCATGCTGATGAGGAGCACGCAGATGAGTGTTGCGATGATGATCGGTGCTGTTCTCCGCATATGTGCTCATAAAATTAAGTTACATTTATTAAAATTCATTTGGATTTATTGCGCCGGTTCCCGCCCCCTGACCGGGTGTTTGCGTTCAGGATTGCGGTGATGCGCGGATATAGTCTCCCCCAGGCAGCACCAGTGTTTCGCTAAAATGTTTTAGACAGCCCTCCAGGTGTTCAAAACATTGACTCCCGTCGCAACCTGACGGTTGCTCAAACTCCGGGTGTTCAGCCCATCGCACCCTTCAGTTCTTCTCATGCTCCGACCCGGTGCGCTTCGCGGCTTCGCGTTCTTCGCGTGAAATCTCGGCACTACGCCTACCGTCACCTCACGCGAAGGCGCAAAGGGCGCGAAGGGCGATGGATGATACCCGGAGTTTGAGCACCGGAGGTGCGGACATTGCTCGATCTCGGATGTCAAAAAGAGTGAAGTACTGAGCATGGAGCAAACCTCATTGCCCTGGATAACCAAGAGATCAGGCATATGGGCAATCTGAATGTTGCCGTGCTGGGACCCGCCGGTTACGCAAAAGACCTCGGGAAGAAAGGCACGGAATCCGATATCACCTTTTACAATCTGAAGAAGGGCGAGGACACCGTCACCGTCATCGAACCTACCCGGTATCCCGAACGGCTGGCCCCGCTCTTCTACGCCGCATCGATGGCGGATGCGGCTCTCGTCGTGGTGAGCGAGATCACCCCGATGCTCGGGGAGTGGGTGCTGATGCTCAATGAGGCGGGGGTGGAGCGGGGCTACATTGTCCTCCGAAACTACCTCACCCCTGACGACGTCGCGCCGCTCCTGCGCGGGACGGTGCTCGAGCATTATGCGTTCGTGAACGAAGACCCGATCGCGCTGCGCGATCTCCTGCTTGGCGAGGCGCATGCCCACTCCTCCGTCCCGCTCGCCGCCGGTGCCGTGGGAACCATCCCCATCGATCACCACTTTAACGTCCGCGGCATCGGGACGGTCATCCTCGGCGGCGTGGTGCGGGGCGGGATCAAGAAACACGATACCCTGAAGGTCTACCCCGGGGAGAAGGCAATCACGGTGCGGTCGATCCAGAAGCACGACGACGACTTCGACTGGGCTGGCGAGGGCGACCGCGTGGGGCTTGCGCTCAAGAACATCGAGTCCGACGACCTCGATCGCGGTTTCGTCCTCTCCGACGACCCCGCGATCCGGGTGGGGGCGAACCTCGAGGCACGGGCGACCCTGGTCAGGTACTGGCCGGCGCCGCTCACGGCGGGAACGGTGCTCCACCTCGGCCACTGGATGCAGTTCATCCCGGCGAGGGTGGAGGCGGTGCAGGACGACGGCGACTGGCGGCAGCCGACGCTCACGCTTGTGCTCGAGCGGGATCTCGTCTACCTCCCGGGGGATGCGGCGGTGCTCCACTACCTCGAGGGCGGGAAACTCCGGATCGCCGGGCATATCGAACTCGCGTAAGCGGCCGATGCGGGGAAGCCCTTCGCCTTCCGGCAGGCACACTCTTTTTTTCGGGCGTTTTAACCGGTAAACATCTCCGACGCCGCTCCTGGGTTCGCGAGCCAGGAGACCTGCGGTTTTCGTTGAAGGGATGCGGCGTTCCGGGAGAGACCGGACGTAAGGACGGCGTAAAAAAAGTAGGGTTTAGATGAGCCTGAAGAACGGGTGGCTGTCCACCTGGGGCTCGATGCCGAAGTCGCGTGCCGCTTCCAGCACGACGATGTCGGTGTAGGCCTGCGCGGTGATCATCGCTTCCACGTTCTCGATCGGGCCGTACATGATCAGGTCGGCACCGAGGGTGCTTGCAATCATGTTGCAGCCGATATCGGGCGCGGACCAGGCTGCCTGGCGCATCCCGTCCGTACCACCGAGGTAGTGGTGCAGGAGCTGCTCGACGAGCCCTTCCTTGCCCTCGAGGCCGGCGAGCTGCTGCGAGGGGGTCTTCTTCGTTCCCTTCCAGCGCTTCAGCCAGGTCCAGGAGACGGTCATGTTGTGGTAGGCACCACCGGTCGGCAGGCCGTGGATCGCCTTGCAGGCGAGGATCTCACGGTAGGAGCCACCGGAGCCGAGACCGAGCGGGGTTGCCGCGGTGTCGAGGATCGGGCGGGTGATACCGCACTTCTCCGCGATCTCGAGCATACCCATCTCCTGTCCGGCGACACCGCCCTCGACCAGGACCTTCTCGCGGCCGGCAACCGAGGGGTCGGCGGGGTTGAAGGCGAGGACAATGGCTGCGTTCACATCGCTCTTGGCCAGCGCCTCGATGTTCTCCGGTCCGATCGAACCGTTGATCGAGTTGTAGATCGCACGGTCGGCGACACCTGCTTCGGTGACGTACTCGCATGCGTGGGCGAGCGCCGCCGGGACGGACGAGTCCATCAGGAACGCGGTCTTGTCATCGATGCTGCAGAACCAGTCGATGTAGCTCTCGAAGGCCTCGCCGAACTCCCCGATGATCTGGATGAAGTGCGGAATGCCGGTGAGATCCGAGAGTTCCTGGCAGCGGTTCCAGAGCGCCTCTGCCTTTGGTTTGTCAATCTTTCCAGTGTGGTCATCCAGTACAACTTCGTGCTTGTTGTAGAAGATGGATGCACCGAGCACGGTCGGGTACTCTCCAGGCTGCCCGCCGATCATGGTACCGTTGAAGTCGTGTACCGTCTGCTCTTTTTCGAATTTGAACATATTCGTCAATCCTCCTTTACAGGTACCCAATCAATTTGGGCAGTAATACCAACAACATCATGAATACAATCAAACCTGCGACCAGTCCGTACAGGATGCCGATATCGCGCCCGACCTTTCTTCCGACGCGCTGTGCGATCTCGGCATCGACGAACTCGATCCTCTCCTCAATGGCGTTGAGCCTTTCTTCGATCTCAAGGAACTGCGGGTTTGCACCTGCAACGGCAACTTCCGCCGCACCGCCTCCTGCTTCCTTTACCTCGACGACCATGGGTTCCGCGCCGAAGGCACCGGGGTCTCTGGCCTTGAGCTCGTCGATCTTGGCCTTGATGACACCCATGTCCTCGCTTTCCATGATGTTGACGATCTCGACCTGTTCCTGGAAGCGGCTGATCGCATCGTCGGAGAGGTTCTCGATGAACGGGATGGCTCCCTGGGCGCCGACAATCTTTCCGTCGGAGACTCCGCCTTCGTGCAGGGCTATGAAGCTCTGCCCGGACAGGTGTCCCTTGACCTCCGTACCGCAGCAGAGGATGAACCTGATGTTGGGGTTGGAGATGACGTTCGCGATGATCTTCTCAAGGCCGAGGTTCTCGGTCTTGCAGGACCCGGCGATTGCCGCTCCGGCATCGCAGATGGCCTGTTCGTCGAGGTGGGATCCCATGGTGACGACGCCGACGCAGCTCTGTGCATCTCCCGTGTGGAAGTCGCCCTGAACGATCGGCCATCCGCTGGCCGGTGATTTCTTCTCAACCATGTTAGATCGCCCCCAGCATCAGTGCCGGAATCACAATCAGAAGCACGGCTACGACGAGCCCGATCGCGAATCCGAGGATCCCTTTGCCCATGATGCCCGACTCAAGTTTGGTCGTGCGGGCAAGGATCTGTGCCTTGTACCGGATGGCGTCCATCATGTTGTTGATCGAGGTCATCCGGATGGGGCCTGCCTGTGTAACTTCTTCTGCCATTTATCTCACCCCAGCAAGATGAACCCCAGAATCACGAACGAGACGATCAGGCCGATCATGAGACCTTCGATCTTGCCCGAGTAGACACCGGCGGCAAACTTGTTGCGGTAGCCGATGTCGGTGACCATCCGCTCGATGACTTTCATCCGTGCGTGTACCAGTGCCAGTTCGCCGGAGAGCGGCTGTACTTCACCGGTCGCTTCCTCTGCGCCGGCACCGCCCGCTTCCTTGACCTCGACGATCATGGGTTCCGCGCCGAAGGCACCGGGGTCTCTGGCCTTGAGCTCGTCGATCTTGGCCTTGATGGCACCCATGTCCTCGCTTTCCATGATGTTGACGATCTCGACCTGTTCCTGGAAGCGGCTGATCGCTTCGTCAGAGAGGTTCTCGATGAACGGGATTGCTCCCTGGGCGCCGACAATCTTTCCGCCGGAGACTCCGCCTTCGTGCAGGGCTATGAAGCTCTGCCCGGACAGGTGTCCCTTGACCTCCGTACCGCAGCAGAGGATGAACCTGATGTTGGGGTTGGAGATGACGTTTGCGATGATCTTCTCAAGGCCGAGGTTCTCGGTCTTGCAGGACCCGGCGATACCTGCTCCGGCATCGCAGATGCCCTGCTCGTCGAGGTGGGATCCCATGGTGACGACGCCGACGCAGCTCTGTGCATCTCCTGTGTGGAAGTCGCCCTGAACAATCGGCCATCCGCTGGCCGGTGATTTCTTTTCAACCATGTTCTTCTTCACCTCATAGCAGTCCTAATACGACGACACCGGCAACCAGAAGGCCGATTGCCATGCCGTACCAGAATGCGGTCACGCCTCCGGCGACGTTGAGAACACCTTCTCTGTTCGGGAACGATGCCAGGAAGTTGCCCTCTCCGGAGAGCATGCCGACCAGGTCGTCGGTAATCTTCTCAAGTTCCGTTACCTGCTCGAGCACGGGGGTGTACGAGACACCGGCGGTGGTGACAATGCCGACCATCGGGTCGGCGACCAGGCCGAACTCGGGCAGTACCTGAACGTACGCCATTTAGGCACCTCCCTTGGGCTCCATAATGGGCTGAGCGTCGAGCCATGCGTAGGCGTCACGCTTCGAGAGCGCGATGTACTTCGTGTAGGTGTAGAGCCACCCGATGATGGAGATCACCAGTGCGATGAAAGCGGCATATGTGCCGATGAACGCGAACGAGATGATCGCGACGGCGATCATGGAGAGGAACCCGCACTCTGCGGCGAGCATGAGCGTCCGGTCCTGCTGCTCTCCCGGCCCGAGACAGGCGTTGAAAGAGTGCTGGATGGCGATGGCGCCGAGCATGAAGATCACGGCGATGATGCTGCCGCCGATGACCGAAGTCTCGTAGGTCTGTACGGTGAATCCGAGGAAGGATACCGTGCCGGTGATCATGCCGAGGAACTCGAACGTTCCGCAGGCCATGGTCGCGAGGCCGAGCACCGTCATTGCGCCGACGATGGCAAGCTCGATCAGCGAGACAATCATGACGGGGATGTCCATCCGGACCACGTGGTTTGCCATCAGCCCGGCGACCGCGCCGATGATTGCGGCGATGATGATCGTCACGATGGGCGCGAATATGCCGGTCGTGGCTCCGAAGAGCGCGGCGACGACACCGGACCCGAGGGCGATCATACCTGCCGACGGGACACCGGTACCGAGACCGTAGCTGCAGAGGTGCTTGATCGTGTCGGTACCCCAGATGAGTGCGGCGATGGCGGCAAGTCCGCCGAAGAACGCGAAGTACTGGGTCTGGAAGTACGTGTTCAGGTATGTCAGGTAAATCAGGACGAGCGATCCTACAAGTCCGTAGATCAGGACCTGGTTGTGCGGGATGCCGCCTGCTCCGACTTCAATTTTTACTGACATTTAGAATACCCCCACCAGTTCGAGCAGCGCAATCGCGAAGAAGCCTGCCACGGCGGACGCCACGGCGGCTGCGATGATCGCTCTCGGGAACCGCTTGAACTTGGGGTCGTGCGGCCCTTCGATCGTACCGGTGATGTTGTATGCCGCAAGCACGGCGTTGATCAGGAACATACCGACCGCGAAGATGCCGGCAAGCGAGATTGCGACGGGCGCGATCTGCTCGACCGTGGCGTTCAGGAGTACGGGCAGCTGCGCCTGGTAGATGTCGAGGAGCTCGAGGTAGATGAGCGTTCCCCCAAGACCGCCGAGCGCGCCGCCGACGACACCGCCGACCCAGGAGATGAACGGGAGGCCGTGCCCCTCGGTACCCTGGCTCTTGTACTCGGGGAAGGTGTCGCCCGTGATCGGGTCCTTGTCGACCTTACCGGATGCTGCCGGGATACCCATACCGAAGATGTAGATGACGTTGACCATCGTACAGGTGATCGCCATCAGAAGACCGCCGCCGACCGCACCGCCCGCGAGGGCGACTGCGAGTCCGAACGGAGCGGCCCATGCGCCGCCGAAGAGTCCGGCAAGGCCGGCACCGGCCGCGAGCATCGCGACACCGGTCGCGATACCGGGCGACTGTCCCATTGCAGCGGGGGCACCGCCGACCGGGACGAAGTGGACGCCGAATGCGACCAGGACACCGCCGATGATGATGCCGACGAGAGCGATCACTCCGGCCATCTGTACGAGGAAGTAGGCGAGTCCGAGTGCGACGATGATAAGAACGATGCTGAGGACGATACCCATTGCCGTCGGGGACTGGACGCCTCCTGTCTGTTTAGGCCCGCCAAGTGCGCTCATGATGATGCCTCCTCAGGAGCCGCCGAATAGGGGCCGAAGTTCTTCCTTGCCCAGACCTCGATGTAGCGGTCGATGATGGCAAAGAGCAGGATAACGACGACACCGACGATGATCGGTCCCCAGATGTTGAGCTCTTCGAAGACCACGGTACGCCAGAGTTCGAAGAAAACGATCAGGCCAAAACAGATGCCCGACGCGGGGCCGCCGAGTTTGGCGCTGAAGAAACCGTTGTCGAGCGAGTTCCGCTGGCCGGCCTCGGCGTAGCGGACGATGTTTCCGGACGCAGAGATCGGAACGCCTGCTCCGAACGCCTGCTCCTGGTACTGCCGCTCCTTTCCGTAGAACGGGTTACCGGTTGCAGACCCGGCTGCACCGAGTGCGATACCCCAGACGAGACCCAGAAGCGGGAGCGGGAAGGGGTGGCCGAGTGCGCTGATCATCAGGTGACACATTGCGACGGTGGTGAAGATTGCTACGAACGCGTGTGCCATGGTCACGGTCGTCATCGATTTCAGAATATCGATATAGACCGGCTGTCCGAACTTGGCGAGACTTGCAGTACGGCCGAGGTATGCGGTAGTCGCATACACGCCCTGCACGAAGACCGCGAGAGCGCTCCCGAGCACGATTGCAAGTATCGGGTTTATCTGCATCGCCATGAATGCCCAAGCAAGGCCTGCACCCAGAGCAACCCATAGGCCGTACGCGGGGGGTTCACCGGCAACTGCCTTGTTGAAGATGCGGTGAATATATCCCATCTGCGGAGCCAGCTGAACCTGTGAGTTCGGGTCACCCTGTGATCCGATATCAGATTCAGTGTCTTCCGCAGCGCCGGCGACGGTTGCAAGAGCACCTGCCAATGCGGTAATGCCGATGCCAAATACGATCTCTTCCATTCAGCATCCTCCTCCGGTGCTCATGGCACCAGAGTATGAGTTCAAAACCTTTTTGGTTCATTTAACAGTTGTTTATGACTTAATTAAAGGTTTCGAAAAGTTGCGCCGATATCGCAACGAAACGTAAAAAATAGGCCGGAATGTCTTTTTTATGCATGTAGGGTTACGGTAGGGAAAAAAAAGTTGATTTGGGTTTACCGGGCCGGGATGATGAGCGAGCGCTCGCCGGCGGGCATGAATTCGCGGATCGCACCCTTCGCGAACTCGCGGCGGGGCTCGGCGAAGTCGAACTTCAGCGCCGGGTCGGCGAAGCAGATCGCTACCCGCGGGTCGAAGCACCACGCATCGCCGCGCCCGTAGTGGGCACCGCCGACGATGGCGGCGTACTCGCCCTGGTGTCCGACGTTCATCGCGTAGTTCGGGTAGTTCGGTCCGCGGACCTCGCCGATCGCGCCCTCGTCTCCGCGGATGGAGAGGGAGTTCGCGGACCCGCACTGGTCCTGGAGGTCGTAGCCGAAGAAGCCGAGACGTGACCATCCGTCCTTGTGCAGGAGCATGGAGAGGTACCATCCGTTCAGGCCGGCGTTGGAGTTGCCGGTACCAATGGAGCAGGTCAGACCGCAGGCGGCGGCAATGACGCCGGCACGCTGGGAACCGCCGAAGTGGTCCTCCATAAGGGTCGGGAACTGCTCGTACTGCTCCATGGCGTTGATGGCGACCTCGGTCGCCATGTCGTTGACGACGTCGTAGGTCGGCTTGACCTTGTCGTCCGGGCTCGGGTTGCGCCAGTCGACCTTGTACTTGTCCTTGATGTAGTCCATACCGTAGTAGGTGTACTCATCGAGGATGTTGTCGGTGTAGGCCGCGGTCGCGTACTGCGTGAAGCCAACGCCGCCGGACATGTAGGAGCCGAGCCAGATCTGGTCGAACAGCATGGTTCCGGCGCCGACGACCTCGAGAGAGGCCTTCGCGGGGTCGTTGGGGTACTTCCGGTTCGCCTGGATGATATCGCTGAAGAGACCGAATCCAAGACCGCCGGGCTCATTCGGGCCACGGGCACGCCGGGCGGGCAGGTGGGACGCCATCTGGATGACGCCTGCGTGCTTCGCGGCGTAGGAGAGGTCGGCGACGGCCGCTTCACCGGCGCACATGCGGTAGGCACCGATGAAGGACATACCGATCTGCATCGCAGACCACCGGGAGGTCGTTCCGCCGTCACAGGTCCTTGAGACCGTGGTCGGGATGTGGATCGCCTGCCAGAGGGACTTTCCTACGGCTGCGGAGAGCGCTTCGGCCTGCTTCGCCGGGAAGAGTTTCTCGACGTCGAGGACGAACTGCGGCTCGAGGTCGTCGGCGAGTTCCTGGTCGCCGGTGAAGACCTTGACGTAACAGTCGTCGACGAGGCCGGGGTGAGTCTCGACCATGTGCTCCTGGACGACGGCCGCGCCGGGCATCGCGTGGTTCAGCACGTGGAGATACTCGTTGATCGTCTCGGGGGTGACTTCTTTGCCCAGACGCTTCTGCAGGGTCTGGTGGGCGAGGTCCATGTTGACGATGACGGTTCTCCTGATATCGTCCCAGAACTGCTGCATCGCAGAGTTGTTGACGAAGTGCAGGTCGTCACCCTCCACAAAGACGCCGGTGCCGGAGACCTCGTAGGTCATCAGCTGGCGCTGGCCGAGCGGGATACCGCCCAGGTGGCAGCGCACGGGGTCGTACATGGAGATACCGCGGTCCATCTCGACGGCACGGCTTGCCTTCACGAACTCCTCCTTGCGGGGAGACTGGTGGTAGCCGTTGAACTTGTAGAATTCGGTCGTCTCGGACTGGACGTCCTGGCCCTGGAACTTCTCCTTGAGCGATTTCAGGAAGAGTTTCTGGGTTCTCTCAATCTTTGCCATCGTAATCAGGCCTCCTTGGGTAGGAACCCGTATTTTGTTCGCAGCGTGTGGATGCGCTGGACGTACTCGACGTACTCCTTGTCGTCACGGTAGGCGGTGCCGCCGAGCGAGTGGAAGATCGTCGTGTGCGCCTTGAGCCACTTCTCGTCCAGCGGCTTGCCGACGGCAACCGCACGGTCGAGGGGCTCGCCGATCTGGTTCTTGACGTAGCGGACGATGCCGTCCTCGCCAAGGACACTCCTCTGGAGCATGTCGAACATCATGCCGTTCTCGGCAAGACGGAGCGAGTGGCCGTGCACGGTCGCGCCGCGGATGCCGGTGCGGGCCGGGTCGAGGAGTTCGGTCTCGATGAGTTCCTTGGAGTACTTCTCGAGGTCGCGCTCGCGGCACTCGACGATCTGACGGCCGGAGAGCGTACCGGGGTCGATACCGCGGAAGCGGTAGCACTCGGTGTAACTCCTCTGGTAGGGGTGGCAGGGGGCGAAGAACATCGAGTCCGTAAACTGGATGTAGCGAACACGGTCGCCTGCCTTGGCACCCTCCGTTGGGGTTACAATCTTCCTGATGGGGCAGTCGGGCTCCTGCTGCTCGGCGAGCGGCGGGTGGGACGTCGGATAGGCGGCTCCCGGCGCCCTGTGGCCGAGGATAAGCACGATGTCTTCATCAGTTACGTCACGCATTTTCTCAAGCTTCTGGTTGGGGTCCATCTGCTTGCGCCGGTTTGCGGCGACGTTGGATGTACCCGGCCCGAATTGGGGCTTGTATGCCATGTTTCTTTTCACCTCATTCATGTTGGGCTTTTTAGCACTTTCATAACGGCACGAATGACCTCTGCCAATTTTTCCCTGCCAGGTGTCTGGCCCCTTGTTACGCCGCTGACGATATCCATCACGATGCCCTTCGTCTTCGTCCGGTCGGGCGGCGGCATAACCACCGCGGTCCTGACCCCCTCTTTTGCGAGATCCTCGAAGTCGATCGGAACCTGGGATACGACGATAGCCTTGATGTTCGCGTGCTCAAGGATAAACCGGACTTTCTGCACCACATGGGAGCGGACGTTCCCATGATGCAGGATGGCTACCTTGTGCTGCTCGATCTGGGCGATCTCTTTCTCCGTAAGTCCGAAATAGGCTCCGAGAACGTGACCCGCGACGGGTGAATCTGCCGGAACCCCGCTCCCTGCATTGAGGACGAGCGTGGTCACGGAGAACTCCGCCCCCTCCCTCCGGAGACCGGAGGTGATGTCGCAGACCGGTTTCGTCACGTGCCTGCGGCCGGGGGACATTCCAATCACGATCACATCCGGGGATCTGGTCTCGGAGATGGTGCCCCGCTGGGCGAGACCGCCTCCTTTTCCCATCCCCATGCTTTCGCGGCAATCGACGACCTGGGTTACTCTTCCGATTGGCATCTTACTTGTTTCCCTGAATGATAACGGGACCGCCTTTCTTTCTGGGATCGACGAGCCCGAGAACTTCTCTGTCGACGTCAGGTCCGTATTTCGCGTAGTCGGACACCGTCGGCCGGGACTTCATGAACCGCCCCTTCTGGACGGTGCAGGAGAAGTCCTTATCGGCAAAGACTTCGTCGACCGCTTCCTCGATGGCCGGGATGTACGACTCGTCCTCGAGTTCCAGGATAACGTTTCCGACCTGTACCTGGAGTTGGACATCCTGGTCTCCGATACGGATGACCTTGCGGTCCGGGTGGGGATTGGGTTTCCCCCGTGCCGGGCCGTAGGGAACGGTGGCGGGAAGGTTCTGTCCGGTAAGAGACATCCGGAGAATCCCGCCGACCCGAACAAGCCTGTTCAGGAGTTTTTCCACCGTGTCGGGTCTGAGGAATCGCGCAGAAACGATTCGAACCTGAGGGTATATGGCTTCGGTCATTGGTATCCTTGTGTTATTTACACACCCTGTGCGATCTGCTGCATCGGCTTGTTGAAGACGTCAACCTGGCCGAAGGTGTCGCCGTAGACCTTGGATGTGCTCTCCGGCGAGAACATCTGCGTTCCGGCATCGAGTGCCGCCGCAGCGACCACGCACGGGATAGCCACGCCTGCGGCGTGCCTGGTGACGACGTGGTTGCCGTTGAAGACACCGGGTCCGCCGCCACCGTAGATCGAGTGGCTGAAGAACGAGAACCCGACGGCGGTACCCATAACACGGCCGTAGTCACAGCCGGGGAGACCGGTCTCGTGCTCAAGCAGGTCGTTGAAGTACAGGAGCGTCGAGGAGACTGCCTGGGCGAACCGTCCGGCACCGCAGTTGACCATGGTGGCTGCCATGGTTCCCGCAGCGGCGTAGGCGTTCCAGAGCATGGGGTCCTTCGTGTCGTAGAACTGGAAGTACCCGCCCTTCTTGCCGGGGGTGATGACCTTGTCCTCGATGGCGCGCTCGACCAGACTCTGCACGACCGTGCCGATGGTTCCGGTCTCGCCGTTTTCCTTGACGAGTTCGTAGACCATGTTGTTCGCGTTCAGGCCCTGGTAGGCATAAGTGAGCAGCTGGGCACGCTCAAACGGTCCGATGGCGTTACCCATCTCAAACATTCCTGCCTGTTCGAAGGTGGACGAGAGTGCGGCGCCCTGCATCGCGTTCCTGCCGGTGATCATCACGGCGTGATTGACCGGGATGTTCCGGAGCGCGTAGCCGAGGCCTTCGTTGTTCTGGGGGAGCGACAGGATGGACGTGACGTTGGCGCCGGTAAGGTCCACCGTGTGCGGGTAACCGCCCCAGACTGCTGCCTTGACCATCGCTGCGTCGAACGCTCCGATATCGAACTGCTCGACAATCGAGAAGGTGGTCGCGGCTGCGACCGACGCGATTGCAGCGTCGTAGGTGGATGCGGCCTCCATGCGGATGCTGGGCACCTCGACGAGAATGAGCTTGCCGCCGCCGAACTCGCGGATGTTGGTGTTGTCACCGTCCTCGACCTGGACCATCTCCTTGATCTTTCCGATGATGGCGTCCTTGTTGCCGATGATGTCGAGGTTAAGCTCACGCCCGAGGACATAGCCCTTGGCTACCTTTCCGGTCTTCAGGCCTTCCTGAATACCGCCCAGGTTGACTGCAACCGTCCTCTTGGTAAGGTCGATAATTTTCCGGGTTGCCGGGTTGATCACCGGGCTGATCTTCTCGAGCGGCACTCCACTCTTCAACTGCTTGCCTGCATCATCGTACAGGTCAATAGTTTCCTTGTATTTTGCCATAATTTTCCTCCATTACCCTCTTTAAGTGCATACAATCCGGGAGTGTGAAATGAACGCTAAAAGCATCGCTGACTGTGACTGTTGGTGACTACTGCACGTCCTCGTGGGACAAAATGATAGTATCCTTCTCGGATGATATAAGCATTGCTGTTTATGTCTATGAACAAATATATATCGCGAGTCCGATATTAAATATCTGCTGGGAATATTTCGATCGCTCAGAAGAGTATACGTATCCTGCCTCATCTATCGTAACATGGAAAAAGCAAAATTTTGTTATTTCGTGCTACGTTTTTTACACTGTTCGCATCCGCTCTCCGACGTTCGGTACTGCGTATATGTGCTCGAAAAAAAAAGAGAGTTTCAGGCCTCGATCCGCTGGTAGAGTTTGGCGTAAATCGTCTGGCCCTTCCGCTTTCGGTGGCGCTCCCCGAGGTCGCCCTCGTAGAGAGCAAACCGCCCTTTGATGCCGTCCATATCGACGTCGACATCCTCGCGGTATGCAAACCCGGGCATCATGACATCGATGGTGCCAAGGACGTAGATCTCGCCTTCAACCATCTGGCCGCCGAGGCGGCTCTTTGCATTGCCCTTGATGACGATCTTTCCACCCTCGGCATGAGTGGCGACATGGACGTCGACGTCGCCGCCGACGACGATCTCGCCGCCGTTCATGAAGGTGCCGATATCGCTTCCGGCATTGCCGGTGACGGTGATCTTTCCGCCCTTCATGCCGCGCCAGTCGCCACGATAGGCGGCGCCGAGGTAGTTCCCGGCGTTGCCGTTGACGACAAGTTCGCCGCCCTTCATGCCGGTTCCGGCAAAGGCGTCAACGTTCCCGTTCACCGTGATCTTGCCGCCCTGCATCCAGGCTCCGACGTACATGTCGGCGTTGCCGTTGACGACGACCTCGCCGCCGGTCATCTTCATGCCGATGTACTTGACCCGGGAAAGATCGCCGTTGACGACGATCTTCGTCTCCTCGGGCGTTGCTCCGGCGTTGCCGGAGACCTCGAAGAATTCTCCGAGCCGGTGCTGCTCCCTGCCCACGTACACGTGGAGGTCGGCGATCTCTTCGGCTTTCTTCCCGGCAACCGCGTCGGGTGCGATGTTGTCGGCCTCGAGGAAGAGATCGGGCTGGTTCTTTATGGTGAGTGTAACAGTTTCCATCCTTCTCTCACCTCACTCGGTCGCGTCAACCTCAATCACGTACGGGTTCGGGAGATAGTGCCCGGCGACCTCGTAGTTGTTTAAGTTGACGGTGTAGTAGCGGAGGAACTTCTCCTTGACGTCACGCATCACCTGCGGGTTCTCGTTGACCTTTGCGTTCACCCAGAGCGTCCGCTTGTTGCCGTTCGAGGCGATCTCGTGGTCTTTGACGACCTGTACGCCGGCCTTGAAGACGTGCTCTGCGTTCAGGAACGCCTTCTCGATGTCGTCGGGCACATAGGGCTTGTTCGGGTTGAAGTCGTACACAGCGACATCCGCTTCGAGGCCGGGCGCAAGCCCGCCGTAGAGGTGCGAAAGACCGAGCGATTTTGCCGTTCCTGTGCGGGTCATCTGCGCGATCTCGTAGAGACCGAGTTCACGGTCGATGCCGGCAAGGTTGGTCGCGTCGATGACCTTATCCTTGTGCTTGAAGGCGTCGAACTGCTGCTCACGCGCTTCAGTGCTCATGAGCCACTTCATGATCCGCGGGTAGCGGATAAACAACCCGGCGTTCGGGTGGTCGGTGGTTATGAAGACCCGCATGGGGTCTTTCGCGAGCAGCGCGAGCTCGAGGCCGATGCACCACTGAATGGCGCAGACCTTGATGTTCGGACTGTAGAGATACGGCACGACCCCCGCGGCGGTCTCGAGTTCCACGTCGGCGTTCGCCCACTTTAAGTGGTTCAGCTCCGTGAGGTGGTGCTCGAACGGCCCGTCGGCGGTCATGGTCGTGGTCTCGTCGAGCGTCACCTGACCTATGTCGATGGTGATGTTGTCGTGGGAGTTCACGTAGTCCATGATCTCCTTCGCCTTCGACTCCATGTTCCCCCAGGAGTCGCCGCCGTAGGAGTGGAACTGGACGTGGGTGTGGTGCAGCACCTGGTCGCGGCCGAACTTGCTCTTCGGCTTGATGCCCTCCGAGAGTTTGAACGAGTCGAGCGTCGTCGTGTAGTTGCCGGGGTTCCCGAGGTTGTTCGCATGCATGTGCATCGAGTGCGGGAGACCCAGGTACTCGTTCGCCTCGATGAGGCCCTTGATGATCTGGGCCGGCGTGATGTCGAAGTAGGGAACCGGGTCGTGAACGTTCTCGCAGTTCAGACCCCATCCCCAGGCCTCGGTGCCGCCGGGGTTGACGACCTTGACTGCGTAGCCCTTCGTGACCCTGAGAAGCCAGGCGATGTAGGCGGCGGTGTTCTCAATCTCGTGGTTCTTGAGGTACTCGAGCACGAACCAGTTATTCCCGAAGACCGGGTAGGCCCCCTGGTCGAGGATCGGCGTATCCCGCATCTCCTCGTGGGTGTGCCGGGCGTAGAGCGGCGGCATGGCCGCTTCCATCACGGTGGTATAGCCCATGCGGGCGTAGTTGTAGCCGGTCCGGATCGTCGTCGGGACCGAGAACCCGCCCTGCATCCGCTCGATGCCGTTCTTGGGCTTGTAGGTGAAGAGTTTGTCCTCAGGGCGGAAGTTCCTGCCGATGTTCACCTTCGGGCCGGCAACATGGGCGTGGATATCGACCCCGCCGGCCATGACGGTCTTACCCGTGGCGTCGATGACCTTCGGGCTGCTGAGAGCAGTCGTCTCGACGATCTTGCCGTCCTTGATGGCGACGTCGACTGCATCTCCCTTGATGCCCTGGACCGGGTCGAAGACGAAACCGTTCTTGATAAGATACTCTGCCATCGCTTACACCCCCTGGATCTCCTTGACGCGTCCAAGAACGCGTTTCAGGAATTCCTCGTCGGTCATCATGCCCTCCGGGGGCTCGACGACCTTCCTGGTCTCAATCGGCACGTTGTCCATCCGGTATGCGCACCCGCCCACCTCGACGCCGACGAAGGCGACGGGAACGTGGACCTTGCAGACCTCGGTGGTCGGGGTCTCGTGGGGGTCGATAACGACCGACGGGCGGTTGTAGATCTTCTTCACTGAACTGAACGGGAAGTGTGCGCCGGGGTCGCTTCCGAGGACAAAGACGGCGTCCACCTCGTCCCTGCGGAGCAGGTCGTTTGAGGTCGTCTCGCCGGGGTTGTAGCGGGCGAAGCCCCGGGAGAGGTCCACTGCATAGGGGAACCCGAACAGCCAGCCCCATACCTGGCCGGAGCCGGTGACGTTGTAGTGCCCGCGCATCGGCATAATGGCTGCTTTCGTGTACTCGTTTAAGTCACGGGTGACCGCGATAGCCTCGTCGATGTTGTGGTTCTTCCCGAGCGACTGGGTCACGCCCATACCGAAGAAGATAATCGCGAAACGGCCGCTCTTGAGCATATCGGCGACTTCGTAGATCTTCTCCTTCGGGATTCCCGCGACGACATCGGGGAGCTGCTCGCCCTTGAACGCCACACGAAGAGCGTCGAGGAGTTCGTAGTCGTGTCCCTGCTCGATCTGCAGGTGGATGTCAGCCAGACTCGCAGTGTCGGTGGGACGCGGATCGACGACGATCATCTTACGGCCCGCATGGCCCTTACCGGTGAAGAATCCACGAGGGAAGATCGAGTAGCGGGACATGTGCCGCGGATGGGCGTGCGCCGGGTTGCATCCCCAGAAGAGGATACGGTCGGCACGGTTCTTGATCTCACCCAGCGTACAGCTCGGGATCCCGATATCCTGAACAGCGATAAGGGATGTTCCATGGCAGACAGTCGCCGTGTTGTCCATGACCGCTCCGACGGCCTCGCCGATCTCGGACCCGACGGCCTGGGCTTCACAGTTCGTGGAGCTCCAGCCGTACATCAGGGGCTTCTTTGCTTCGGTGAGCATCCGGGCGGTATACTCGATTGCTTCGTCGTAGGAGATCTCTTTCCAGGAGCCGTCTTCCTGCCGCATGCGGGGGCGGGTGATACGGTCCTTTGCCTGGGAGTGGAGGAACTTCTCGGCGCCGATAGCGCACGCGTTGTAGACTTCGAGGAGATCCTTTCCGTCATCGCTGACGACGACCTCGAGGTCGTCGCAGAGTGTCCCGCAGAACGGGCAGATAACGTCGGTTACAGTTCTGGTCATGCTAGTTCACCCCTGCACCCCTTGCGCACCAGTTCCAGTGAGCCGAGGACGGGTTCGTTTTTGGCGACCTCCACTTCCACCGGCGTACCTTTAAAGGTAGGCATACCGGTCGAGTAGGTGTTCGGGTTGACCACCATGTTTGCCCAGGGCCCCATCGGTATATACGCTACACCGGGGTGAGGGCCCTGGGTTGCATCGACCGCCTTAACGATGACGCTGCCGTAACTGCTGGTGACGCGTACGTTCGTGTTGCGGTAAGTTCCCAGCTTTTTAAAGTCCGCCGGGTCGAGTTCGATGATCCCGCAGGCGGTGGTGTAGGCGGGTTTTTCCTTCCCCGCCTCCATGGACACCCCCTGCTGGATCGTGCGACCCGTGATCAAATTCACTCTGATTGCCATTCTTATTCATCCCCTGTCTATTGTGTATTATCTGGCAAACTCTTTGAGCGGGCTTGGACCAAGCTCGGTGACGGTCTTGACGACGTCTTCCATGACCGTTCCCCACTTTGCACCCTCGGATGCGGAGACGAAGGTCATCCTGAGACGCTTGTCGTCAAGGCCAATGTTCTTGAGGACACTCTTCAAGAGGAACATCCTCTTGGCTGCCTTGTAGTTGCCCTCAAGGTAGTGGCAGTCGCCGAAGTGACAGCCGGAGACGAGCACGCCGTCCGCCCCGTCCTGGAATGCCTTCAGGATGAAGAGGGGGTCGACCCGGCCCGTGCACATCACGCGGATGGCACGGATGTCGGGTGGATACTGAATGCGGGCGCCGCCGGCAAGGTCCGCACCGGCGTAGGAACACCAGTTGCAGATGATGGCGATGATCTTTGGTTTCCAGTTCTCGTCTGCCATTTACTGTTCACCTCCGAGGAGGAATGCATCGATCTGTGCAACGATCTGTGGGGTTGTAAAGTGCTGCATCTTGATTGCACCGCCGGGGCAGAACCCGCCGCAGGTGCCGCAGCCCTTGCACTTGGCTTCGGTGACCTGCATGACCTTGCGGCCGTCCTTCTCGACGAGCGCGAGGGCACCGTAGGGGCATAGGTTGACACACAGTCCGCATCCGGCACATTTCTCCTCGATACACTGGGCGAAGTAGGGCTCGAGCTCCACCTCTCCCCTGTGGATCGGGATGGACGCCGCGGATGCCGCGCCCTCTGCCTGGGCGACCGTGTCCGGGATATCCTTCGGTCCCTGGCAGACGCCGGCGAGGTAGACGCCGGCAGTGGTGGTGCCGCACGGGTTCAGCTTCGGGTGTGCCTCAAGGAGCCAGCCGTCCTGCGAGCAGGAGACACCGAAGAGTCTCCGCGTCTTCTCGGTCTCGGCGGAGGGCTCAACGGCGGCCGCGAGCACAACCATGTCGACTTCTATGTCGAGGGGCCGGCCGAGGAGCGTATCCTCTGCGTTGACGTGGAGGTTCTTGGTCACCGGGTCTTCGAGGATGTTTGCTACCCTGCCGCGGATGAACTTCGCACCCTCGTTCTGGATGCGGTAGTAGAACTCCTCGTACATCTTCCCGAAGGACCGGATGTCCATGTAGAAGATGTAGGGCACCGCGCCGGGGATCTTCTCGATGATCTGGTGGGCGTGCTTGAGCGAGTACATGCAGCAGAACCGCGAGCAGTACGGCTTGCCGACGCCGGTGTTGTCACGGGAACCCGCACAGAGGACGAACGCGACCTTCTTCGGGGTTTCGCCGTCGCTCGGGCGGACAAGGTGGCCGCCGGTCGGGCCGGACGCGCAGATCAGCCGCTCGAACTCGAGCGAGGTGATGACGTTGTCGAATCTCTTGTAACCCCACTCGAGCTTCTTCTCGATGGGGAAGATATCGTAGCCCGTGGCGATGATGACGGTACCAACCTTGACGGTCATGAACTCGTCCTTCGCATCGAGGTCGATTGCCTTCTTCTCGCCGCATGCCTCGACACAGAGGCCGCACTTGACGCAGGCGTCGAAGTCGACGGTGTAGATCAGCGGGGAGACCTGCGGGTGGTAGATGTAGATCGCCTTTCTCGGCGCCATGCCGAGCTCGAACGGGTTCGGCTTGATGACCGGGCAAACGGCTTCACAGTCGCCGCAGCCGGTGCAGCCGCCGCCGATGATACCGCGGGCTTCCGCCTCGGCCGGGGTGAGGACCCCGCGTGCCTTCTTCCTGAGGGTCACGTCGAAGTTGCCGATGTAACCCTCGACTCCCTCGACCTCGGTGTAGGTGAGGAGCTCGATGTTTTCGTTGCGGTAGACATCCACCATCTTCGGGGTCAGGATACACTGCGAGCAGTCCAGCGTCGGGAAGGTCTTGTCGAGCTGGGACATCCTGCCGCCGATCGTGGGGTTCTTCTCCACGAGATAGGTCTTGATACCTGCGTTCGCAAGGTCGAGCGCTGCCTGCATGCCGCCGACACCGCCGCCGACGACCATGGCCGCCTTCTCCACGGGAACGCTCTTCGGGATGAGGTCTTCAAGCAGGGAGGCTTTTGCTACGGCGATCCGGACTGCGTCCTTCGCCTTTGCGGTTGCCTCTTCGGGCTGGTGCATGTGCACCCACGAGTTCTGCTCGCGGATGTTTGCCATCTCGAACCGGAAGGGGTTTAAGCCGCCTGCCGCGGTCGCGTTACGGAACGTGGGCTCGTGAAGACGGGGCGAACATGCCGCCACGACGACGCCGGTCAGATTATGCTCGGCGATGGCGTCTCTGATCTTGTTCTGGCCGGGGGTCGAGCACATGTACTGGTAATCGTCGGCGATGGCGACATTCGGGAGCGTCTTGGCGTAATCCCTCACCGCCGCGACGTCGATGGAGCCCGCGATGTTGGTACCACAGTGGCACACAAAAACGCCAATTCTTGGCTCTTCGTTCTTTTTGATTTCTGCCATGTATTTGCACCTCACAGGATCTTCTTCAGGAACGGCTCAACATCGATGGCATGGAGGTCGAGTGCAAGCTCGTCCGGGCTCATGCCCTGTGCCAGTCCCAGGAGTTCGTTGTAGTGCAGGACGGGGAGTCCCCATTCGATGCCGAACTTTTCCTTGATCTCGACCTGTCCCCTGTCGTACTGGAGCTGGCAGAACGGGCAGACTTCTGTCAGCGCATCCGCGCCCGCTTCCTGCAGGTTGATCATCTTCTCGTTCGTGATGTCGATAGCGTGTGTCAGGTCGTATCCCCGGACACCGCCGCCGGCACCGCAGCACAGCATCTTGTTGCGGTACTGGACCGGTTCGGCGCCGAGCGCGGCGACGAGTTCTTCGATCCACATCGGGTTCTCGGTGTCCCCGAAGTGCCGCTCTTTCTTGGGTTTCATCAGGTGGCAGCCGTAGTGGACGGCGATCTTCGCGCCGGTCAGGGGGCGCGTGACGCTCTCAGCGATCTTGTCGACGCCTACGATCTTGGGGTCGTAGTAGAGTTCGGCGAGGTGCCAGACGTCGATGGTGCCCTTGAACTCCATATCGATCTCTGCAAGCACCTCGTTGGCCCCGTCGCGGAGGTCATCGTTATGCTTCAGTTTCTCGTTGACTTCGTAGATCGACTTGTAGCACCCGTTGCAGATCAGGGTGATGTCCATGCCCATCTGCTCGGCGAGCACGATGTTTCTGGCTGCCATGGCGTACCAGATGTTTAAGTCGATCGCACCGAACGCACCCGGTGCCGGACAGCAGCTTGCACCCTTCAGGGGCAGGAGTTCGATGCCGACCTTCTCACTGGTCTTGATGGCCGACGCCTCGATGCCGGGGTACCGGTTCGGGGCGATGCACCCGAGGAAGAATGCATACTGGCGCTTGTTTCCGCTCATGGTTTCACTCACCCTCCGACAGGATCTTGTCTGCGCGTTCTTTCAGTCCGTAGTGGTCTATGATCTTCCTGAGGCCCGGCAGGTACTCGGGGTACTTGTGCGTCGTCTCAGGCTCCTCATCGAGGCCGAGCTTCTTCCGGGCGGCACGGTTCGCGTCGTTGTTCGGAACACCGTGACCGGTCTCGTAGATCAACTGGGTCGTCTTGAGGAAGTTGCGCGGTATGATGTCGCGCCGGGCCGCGAGGTTCCTCATCGCCATGATAACGTCGGTCGGCGCGAGATTGCGGGGGCATCGGTCGGTGCAGCTGTAACAGGTGGTGCAGAGCCAGAGGTCCGGGTCGGTGAGGATCTCTTCCTCGAGACCGAGGATTGCCTTGCGCATGAACAGCCGGATACGGTACGAACTCCGGGGTGCCGAGGGGCACGAACCGGTGCAGGTACCGCACTGGTAGCACATGTGGGCGGCTGTCCGCCCGATCTGCTCAACTTCCTTGATAAACTCGGGGTTGCTGTCAGGGATGTAGTAATTCCTGTCCCGGAGTTTCTCAACGAGTTTCTGGTCTTTATAGTCTTTCTTCACTGCCATTGGCTATCCCTCATGCCTCTTCTGCTTCTCCCACAACTTTGACCTCAATCTCTCCGGGGGCGGTCTCTTTGACCTTTGACGTCCTCGGGGTGAGCAGTTTCTCCTTGATCTGCTTGAAGAGGTCCGTCTCTTTATCCTTCATCCGGATCCCCGTCCGCCGCAGAACAATTGCATCCTCGCTCGGGCAGGCATTGACGCAGGCGCCGCAGAGGATACAGAAGTCTTTGTTGATGGCGATATTGGCCTCAACCTGTCCCGCCATATCCTTTGCAGGGACGGGGGAGGGCAGGTAGAGCGCGTTGCAGGGGCAGACCTCGACACAGGTCGAGCAGCCGCCGGGGCACTTCTCGGGGTGGATCTCGATGTCTCCCTCGAAGATCTTCTCGACGGTGATTGCCTCCTGGGGGCAGGACTGGACGCACCAGGTGCAGGTGCAACAGTTGTCCTGCTCGATGTCGACCTTGCCGGACAGCTTGCTGCTGACGATCTCCCGCTCGAGGGTGATTGCATCCTGGGGGCAGGCCTCCACGCAGATCTGACATCCGTCGCAGGTGCTCTCTTCCCACTTGACTTCCCCTTCGATCTTGCCGGTCTCGGGGTTTGGAGCGTTGCGGATGACGGTGATGCTCGGACAGAGTTCACCGCAGATGCCGCAGACGTCGCACTTCTCGGTATCGACGGTAAACGTCGTCTTGGTCTGCAGTGCAGCCTGACGCGGTTTGCCGGCTTCGTCGCCGCCTTCGAATGCGGGGACGTCGCGGTTGATGGCGTCCCTCGGGCAGACTTCCTCGCAGATGGTGCACCGGTCGCACTTCTCATCGTCGATTACGGTGACCATGTCGTAGGTGGGGAATCCCTCCTGCTCAAGAATCGGGAGGCGCTCCTCCCCGTCGATCTTGAGTGTCATCGCATTGAAGGGGCACATGATGACACACACGCCACAGTACGAACACTTCTCAGGGTTGACGTCGACGGGTTCTGCGTAGTCGATTGCCCCGCGCCGGGTCGCACCGACGGGTCCGAGCACGATTGCCTCTTCCGGGCAGGCGTCGACACAGATGCCGCAGCCCGTGCAGGTTTCGGCGTTCAGGATCAGGTTGTTGACCGCCTTCAGGAGCCTCTGCTCCATGATGACGTTCTGGCCTTCCCGCGTTTTGGAATACTTTGGAAACAATGCCATATTCTTGTATCACTCCTAGGCTTCCACTTTTCGGGCCTTCGCCCGGCTTTCCCACGGTCCTACAAGCTTGATAACTCCATAGGGGCATGCCTGGACGCATACGCCGCAGCCGGCGCAGAGCTCTGAGTTGAAATCAAGGATGACGGCCTTGCCGTCTCTGACCTTGTAGATCTTCTCCTTGGTTGCTGGATCTTCGGTGTAGAGCTCGAGAGCGTCGACCGGACATGCCACCACGCAGTTGTTGCAGCCTGTACATCGTTCCATATTGATGTGCAATGCAAATGCCATGGTATCACGCACCAGATCTGATC
>NZ_JMIO01000061.1 GCF_000691865.1 Methanoculleus sp. MH98A
TCGGCAAATGAGGGGCAATATACGATTGAATAAGATCGAACCCTTCCCGGTTCGGCGGATGCCCGTAGAGGCCGTGGAAGAATACGGCAACATCCGTGGGGTGCAGCCCCATCTCTTCACGAATCTTATCTCTTGCCCCATCAGACATCCTCGAACGGATGTTGCACCCCGAAGGAACGACACTGATCATCCCCTCTTTGAGATGATACCTCCTCCTGAACGTATCTGCATCATTGTCGCTCACGGCGGTGATGTGGTCGAAGAGGTACTTGCAGGAGACCCTCTCCAGTAAATTGGTATAAGTGGGTATGAGTTTTCGCTCCACCAGGGAGTAGTGATTATGGTTCGCAAAGGTCTGCTGAATGAAATCGGATTCAACATTGTGAGCGTCGTACACTATTTTTATCTTCCTGCGCGTAAGGAAACCGAGCATCCTGGCCGCCAATGCTCCACTGGATGGGTGATCTGGATGAGATCGATCTCTTCGTCCCTGATGATCCGTGCCGCCTTGCGGATGAAATCGGGATTAATATCTCTGAATATGGATAGTCTCCTACGAAGCGCCTCGATATCGTGATAGGTGTATACCTGCGCGACATCAGCGTCACCCTCATCATAAAGGTGATCCGGTTCGAGTACAACGATCCGGTTATTTGCGGCCTGACAATTGACGAGGTTGCAAAACCTGTTCTGGCCCCCGCTCTGGGGTTTTGACAACCCGACGGTTGTCGGGATCGCCAGTATGTTCATAGGCACTTCCGGTATTCCTGTTCGAGTTTTTCCACGATCCGGTCCCATGTCAGATTCTTTCGAACGAATTCCTGTCCTCGCTGAACCATTTTTCTCCCTTCCCCGGGGTTTTCAAGGCAAAATGCCATTTTCTTCGTTAAATCCGCACAATCTCCATACCGTACAGTCAGGCCGCAGTCACCTTCCCTGATGAGGTCTCCGCTGCCATTGTCTTCTGTGACAATCACCGGGGTTCCGCTTATGATTGCCTCGAACGGAACAAGCCCGAATATCTCATACTTTCCCGGATAGACGAGCAGATCGGCATCCTGGTAGGCAAAGCCGACGTCATCGATATAACCGACAAACCGTACCCGATCCTGAATTCCGAGAGCCCGCACTCTCTCCTCGAGTTCCCGCTTGTAACCCCATTCCGGCCCGACAATGACCAGGATGGCATCTGTTTGCTCCTGTACCAGCCGGTGAAACGCTTCTATCAGAAAATCAATTCCCTTGATTCTATCGATTCTGCCCAGGTATAGAACGAGGCTGCTTCCGTTCTCTATTCCGCAAAACTTCCGGAATTCCCCTTTGCTCTTGGTTGTAGCGCACCTCTCGCGACTGATGCCGTTGGGAATAACAGCGATCTTGTCCTCATGAATGCCCATCATTACATTCTGTTCCTTTTCCATGCTGTTCATGACGATCAGTCTTGATGCGGCATCTAAAATGGCGGATCCGAAGACAAAATCAAAGATATTTTTCACCTTTGCCTTACCCAGGGTTTTATTTTTGGGGAGCGATCCATGCGGCTGCAGAACGTATGGAACGCCGTACTCCCTGGCATAATGACTTACCATGGCCGCAAGGAGTGTCCTGTGCTCATGGATGTGAATTATATCATAATTCTGCAGATCCCGGTGTGCAACGAACGGTAAATAGTACGGGACTATGGGCAGTGCTGTGCCCGGAAAATACTTCCGTAAGTTTTCAAAATAGTAAACCTTCATCCCATCGACATTGAGGGGTCTGTTCGTTGGAAGCCCGGTCGGATAGGTGCTCCGATTCGTCGTATATACCGTGACGTCGTGGCCTGCTCTCCGGAGACGCTGTGAGATCTCATATGCCGCACGTGCCACGCCCCCGGATTCCCAGCTCGGCTTGAAGAACGGTGTCACCTGTAGAATCTTCATACGCAATCACAAACATGCTGCTTGAGCCGTCGTCTGATTATGCCGGCGTAGCAGTTCCAGCGGAGCAAAGGGAGAATCCAGTCCCCGCATTCGGCGAGGAAGGCTAACCCATGCTCCCCGAAGGGGTACGGGCAGGTTGCAGGGGTGCAGGTGAGTGCCTCCTCACCGTCTGGAGTAAGCCGGTATTTCCGGCTGCCGGCGTCGGAGAAGGCCGTCTCCCGGCCCCCGGAGAGCCGATCGCTCCGGTGAGGTTCCTTCCGCACCCTCTCAAACGGATTTTTCCCGTTGTTTGTCCCGAGAGGGATATCCCCAACGTCCTGCAGCCGTATCGACGTCATCCGAAATCCTCTGTAGGGTGGACACCGCTCAACCGCCGGCACCCTATACCTGGATGCCGAGGAGCCCTACATATCGTATCGATCGAGCAAAACTCCATCAGGTGAGCGTATCGCTGAATATCACTTTCCCCCTTAGGTGGTGAGTCCATGCTGGCACTCAGATTATATAATACTTTGCCCGTAATATTCACCCATTAATATAAGGATATGGATATACTTAACTTCTCAAGGGTTTGATTGGCAAACGGAACGGCCTGCGACATTGTTGCCTGATATGCCGATGGGACGACCATGATCGAGGTCTTTCGGTCCGACCTAGACCGGCTGGACCGCCGCGGTGCTACCCCGGCGTACCGGGTGTGCCGGCCAGGTCACAACCGCCGAAGATGCCGGAACAGCAGGCGCGAGAAAAGCTGCACGGGAGTTCTCCAGGGCCCTGACGGAAGGGCGGGAGCGGCGCCCGGGGTTCCGGGGCGTCATCATCATCCACGGCCGGCGGGCAACGTTCGACGAGCTCGCCGACGATTTCCCGGCCGGCCATGCCTACTGGAAGAAGCGGGGCTGGCTTGATCCGTCCGCCCGCCCGCTACTGCACGAGCGCCCCGACGAACCCGCTCTACAGCACCGTGGGAAGATTCGTTGAATGGGTCGCCAGGCGGAGGAGCCAGTGGAACCACGCCGCGATGCGCCGACCGGCCGGGCACCCGACTCGTCCCGAACGATTCCGGGGAGAAATACCCGACCCGACCGGTTCCTGAGCGAATATCCGTCTTGAACGGCCTCCTCGCGATCCGTCAGACAACGACCTGCGAAGGCCCCTTCCGGGTCTCCCTCTGCCCGTAAAGACGCATCAGAGATCCCTGTTTTTATTATAAAAATTTAAGAATAAATCACCGTAAAAGATATATATTTATACCGCTATCCACCCATTCACCGGCTACCATATGACCGGGTCTTAAATCGGAATTCGCTCTCCGTCTGCCGGACGCCCCGGCGAGCACCTGCGTTAGCCAGCCTGTTTGCGCTACCGGCAGGTCTGCGCCGCCGTCTCGCGGACAGGGAGCGATTGTCAAGGGGGAAAGAAATGAAAAAACATGCATATTTGGTGCTATTGTGCGCAGTCGTCACCATCGGACTGTTGATCCCGCCGGCTGCGGCGGTAGAGCCTGCGCCGGGGGAGGATCTCTATTCTCCCTTCAACGAAGCGCAGGAATGGCCTGATATCGACGGCAACCTGATCGTCTGGGAAGACGACAGGCACGATAACAAGGATATCTACTTTGGGACGGTAGACAAATTCAGGGCAGATCCATATCGGGGTATGCAGTATTCTTCCTATACCGGCGAGAGGATAACCGACGACCCCGCCTCGCAGGAGAGGCCGTCCATCTCGGGAAACTACATCGTCTGGCAGGACTATCGGCACGGGAACTGGGACATCTACCTCTATGACCGTTCTACAGGCATTGAGACACAGCTCACAACCGACACGGGCAAGCAGTGGCTGCCGATCGTCCGCGGGAACTACGTTGCCTGGTACGACGACAGCAGCGGCGATACCAACATCGTCCTCTACGACATCGCCGCCGGCAGCGTGAAAGACGTCATCGAGTGCGACGCGAAGATGACGATCCCCGGAGGGGACATCGACACCGAGTTCAAGCCCGCACTCTCGGAGAAGTACGTCGCCTGGGTCGAAGAGGCGGGTGAGAGGATCCGGTATTACTCCATCAATGACGGCGAGATAAAAGGGGCAGTATCCACGGGCACGGCGATTCAGTCCTGGCCCTCGCTCTACGGGAGCGTCGTAGCCTGGGAGGATAACCGGCACGGGAACCCCGACATCTACATGACCGATCTCGACGACCCGTCCGGCGGGGAGCAGAGGATCACCTCCGACAGCGCCGACCAGGTTGCGCCGGCAATCAGCGGGAGCATCATCGTCTGGGAGGACAAGCGGGTTCCGGCGCGGAGCATCTTCATGTACGACCTCTCCGCCGAGAAAGAAATGTCTGTTGTTCTGTCCGAAGACAAAGATGACGAACATCTCTACCCCGCCGTCAGCGGAAACACGATCGTCTGGCAGAGAGGCCGTGAATCGGACTCGAACCTCTACATATTCGTCTACGAACCGGGAGCACCGGTCGAACCGATCCTCGATCGTGTCACGGTCACACCGGACACAGCCACGCTGGAGATCGACGGCACCGAACAGTTCACCGCGACCGCCTTCGACCAGTTCGGAGAAGAGATGGCCGGCGCCGAGTTCGCCTGGGCATGCAGCAACACGACCGTCGGAACCATCGATGACACCGGCTTCTTCACTGCCCATGCGGCGGGCACGACGGACGTCACCGCAACTGCCGAAGACATCGCCGGAACCGCGACCGTCACCGTCACTGCTGATGAGCCCGAAGAACCGGTGCTTGATAGCATCGAGGTCGAACCGGAAACGGTCACCCTGGAGATCGACGGCACACAGCAGTTCGCGGCAACTGCCCTTGACCAGTTCGAAGAAGAGATGACCGGCATTGCGTTCAACTGGTCGTGCGACAACGAGACCGTCGGCGAGATCGACACGGACGGCATCTTCACCGCTCTTGCCGCGGGCACCGCGACCATCACTGCAACCGCCGAAGACATCACCGGAACCGCGACCGTCACGGTCACGGATGAAGAACCGGCCGCAACTGAAATCACGATCGAACCGCCCGAGGCCACGCTTGATGTCAACGAGACGGTGACGTTCGAAGCGACTGTCCGTGACCAGTTCGGTGGCGAAGTGCCCGGCGTTTCGGTCACCTGGTCGTGCGACAACGAGACCGTCGGAGCCATCAATGAGTCCAGCGGCTTCTTCACTGCCCATGCAGCGGGCACCGCGACCGTCACCGCAACAGCGGGCGACCTCTCCGAAACCGCGACCATCACCGTCACCGCTGATGAGCCCGAAGAACCGGTGCTCGAACGCATCGAGGTCGAACCGGACACGGCCACCCTGGATGTCGGCGACACAGAACAGTTCGCGGCAATTGCCTTTGACGAGAACGGCCTTGAGATGACCGGCGTCGAGTTCGCCTGGTCATGTGACAACGAGACCATCGGAACCGTCGATGATACCGGCCTCTTCTCCGCCCTTGCCTCAGGCACCGCGACCGTCACCGCGTCGGCGGGAGATGTCTCCGGAACCGCGACCGTCACCGTTAACGCAGATGAACCGGAAGAGCCGGTCCTGACAAGGATCACGCTCACACCGCCCGGAGCCACCCTGGACGTCGAGGATGTCCAGAGGTTCATGGTAACGGGCTACGACCAGGACGACAACGTCATGCCCGCCGGTGAGATCGACTGGGCCTGCAGCGACGAAGCCGTCGGAACTGTCGATGAGGACGGATGCTTCACCGCCCTTGCCGCGGGTACGGCGACCGTAACCGCAACGGCAGGCAACTGCTCTGCGGAAGCAACCATCACCGTCTGCGAAGAAGAGCCTCTACTCGCGAAGATCGCGGTCGTGCCGTCCAAGGCCACGCTCGAGGTCGACGACGAACTGGAGTTTGACGCCATCGCGTTCGACCGGTTCGGAAACATCGTCGAGGACGCAGAAGTAATCTGGGAGTGCTGCGACGAGTGCGTCGGCGAGATCGATGAGTCCAGCGGCGTCTTCACCGCCCTTGGCGGCGGCACGGCGACCATCACCGCGTGCGGAGACGGTGCCGAAGGAACCGCAAGCGTCACCGTGCACTGCAACGACCCGGTCGTAACGTCCATCGTCGTCACCCCGTCGGCAGTCACGCTCGCCAGGAACGACACCGCGACGTTCACCGCGACCGCTCTCGACCAGAACGGCTGCGGGATGTCGGACGTCACAATCGAGTGGGAATGCAGCGATAAGACCGTCGGCGATGTCGACGGTACCGGGTTCTTCGAGGCTCTCGCCGCGGGCACGGCGACCGTCACCGCAACGGCCGACGGCGTCGCCGGGACGGCGGACGTAGAGGTCACCGACGAATCCACAGGTATCGTGGTCTCCCCGTCGGCGATCATCCTCGACGTCGACGAGACATGGCAGTTCAACGCGAACGTGTATGACCTGCAGGACAACGCAGGTTCTACCGTGGCCTGGTCGTGCGGCAACGAAGGCGTCGGCACGATCACCGCAGACGGTGGCCTCTTCACCGCAGTCTGCGAAGGCATCACGTCCGTCACCGCAACGGTTGCCGGAGAGAACGAGACCGCGACCGGAACCGCAACGGTGACCGTCCGGTCGACGGCGCCCGAACTTGCGCGGATCGAGGTCAGCCCGTCCTGCTTCTGCATCCCCGCCGGCAACTGCCTGGCGCTCACCGCGAGAGGATTCGACCAGTACGGCTTCCCCATGGACGTCAACGTGACCTGGAAGAGCAGCGACCTGTGCGTCGGCGAGATCGATGAGTCCAGCGGCGTCTTCACCGCGAAGAGTGCAGGTACCGCGACCCTCACCGCATCGGCTGACGGAGTCTGTGACTCCGCCTGCGTGACTGTCGACCCCTCGCTCCCGGTTCCGGCCTGCATCGAGGTCGAACCGCCTGACGCCACGCTCGCGGCCGGAGGAACCCGGGAGTTCACGGCCACGGTATTCGACCAGTGCGAGAACGTGATGGACTGGGTCAGGGTGGCCTGGTCGTGCTCCGACGATGATGTCGGCACGATCGACCGCTCAGGTCTCTTCGCGGCGTTCGCAGAAGGGTCTGCGGACGTGACGGCGTGTGCCGGCGGCGTTGAAGGAACGGCGTCGGTCGCCGTCACGGCGGCGCCCACGACCGACCCCACGACGGATCCCACGCCTGACCCCACACAGCCCCCTGCCAACCCCGGATCGAACAAACGCGCCTCGAGCAGCGGCGGCGGCGACCCCGGCCCCTCCTTCTTCGCAGGGATCTGCGAGGATCTGAAGGGCGGCGAGACGCACACGTTCTCGGGTATCGACATCACGTCGATCGGCAGCATCGCCATCACGGCGTCCGACAACATCCCGAAGCTGCTGATGACCGTGAAGGAGACGGGGTGCCCCAACCTGGCGGCGCCTCCCGGCGGCAGCACCTACGAGTATGTCGAGATCGCTCTCTCGTGGGCGAACCCGAACCGGGTCGGCGACGCGACGTTGACCTTCACCGTCCCGGCGAAGTGGCTCGAGGAGCACGACATGCTCCCACAGGACGTCAGGCTCATGCGCTACGTCGACGGCGGCTGGCAGATCCTGGAGACCGAGGTCGTCGGTGAAGAAGACGGGAACTACTGCTTCCGGGCGACCACCCCCGGATTCTCCACCTTCGCCATCGCCGCGATGCCGGAGAACGCGACCGTGACGACGGAGACGAACGTCACGACGGAGGCTACCGGGACGCCCGAAGGGGCGGAGACGATGACGACCGGACCGACCGTCGCGGCGACGACGACGCCTGCGGCACCGCTCGTCTACGCTCCCCTCCTCGCACCGCTGGCCTTCCTCCTCTGGGCGAGGAAGAGGCGCTGAACCCCAACCCCTTTTTTGATGCGGTATCGTGGACGCGTCTCCTGTGAGGCTGCTTTGCGAATACGGACGGTGCAGAAGGCAATTTTCGATGCAAGTACCTCGACGCTCCTTCCACGGGAATGCGTAAGAAAAAAGTGGGGCCGCACCATCAATGCGGCCTGTTCGACTGCGTCAGTAACCTGTCCGACCGACCGCTGCGGTCATCCCGGCTCAGGGCAGGGTCTCGATCTCCATCAGGGTCTCGGTCTCCATCAGGGTCTCGGTCTCCATCGGAGTCTCGGTCTCCATCGGGGTCTCGGTCTCCATCGGGGTCTCGGTCTCCATCGGGGTCTCGGTCTCCATCGGGGTCTCGGTCTCCATCGGGGTCTCGGTCTCCATCCCCATCGGGGTTTCGGTCTCCATCCCCATCGGGGTTTCGGTCTCCATCGGGGTCGGCTGGGCGCCGTCTTCACCCGGCATGGTGCATCCCGCCGCCAGTATACTCGCGCCGAGGATGAGGAGCACCGCCAGAAGGACTGGAATTGGCCTCATGGGAGGGGCCATCACGCACATGTTACTTAAAAGTTTGCATCAGTTCGAGCCGCTGCCGTCGGAAACCCCCGTTCGGGGCGCAGGCCCCTCTGCATCCCGCCCGTCCCGAACGCGACGAGCAATAAAAACATTTTGAGTAAATCTCACTCCACGATGAAGTCGCCGGTCATCTGCTGCGGATGGACGTCGCACCGGAAGAAATACGTGCCGGGCTCTTCCGGCGCCGTGAAGGTATAGGTCGTCTGGTCCGGGCCGGTGATGGTCTCACCCACGAAGATCTCCTCGATCGCCGAGGCGTTCGTGTAGACCGCGATGTTGTGCGGGATCCCGTCATCCCGGTTTTCGAAGGTTATCGTCACGTTCGCCTCCGCGGGCACCGTGATGGTGCTCGTGTCGAAGGCGAGATTATCGGCGGCGATGGCGAAGGTCGCACCCGGGCCGCCCGTTGCGATCGTCGCCGCCGTTGTGACGTTCCCTGTCTCCGTTACCGCCGGCGTCCCGGTCGGTGTCGTTACCGTCTCCGTGGCGGTCGGGGTGGCGTCTCCGTCCGGCGCGGTGCACCCCGCCGCAAGCAAACCGGCGCTCACGACGAGGAGCGCCACGAGAAGGACTGCGTTGGGCTTCATGGCGAAGAACTTCTGTACATCGTATTTATACCTTCGCCGCTCCGTGCACCCGGAGAGGGAACCCGACCGCCAGAGCCGGGTTACCCCGGGAACAGGGTTAAGTTCGAGGGGGCCGCACATCCGCCCATGCTACGTATAAAGAGGATCTACAAAGAGCCCTCAAAAGACGACGGCACCCGGGTTCTCGTCGACCGGATCTGGCCGAGAGGGATCTCGAAAGAGAAGGCGTCGCTCGACCGGTGGGAGAAGGATCTTGCACCGTCGAGCGAACTGCGCCGGTGGTTCGGGCACGACCCGGCGAAGTGGGAGGAGTTTCTCCGGCGCTACCGGGCCGAACTCAAGGGGAAGGAGGAGGAACTCGCCCGGCTCCGGCAGGAGGCGGGGGAGGGGACCGTTACGCTCCTCTACGCCGCGAAGGACGAGGAGCACAACAACGCCGTGGCGCTGAAACGGTATATCGAGGAAGAGTAAGGCTGCCGGCGCGGAACAGAAAGCGTTTAAAGCATGGCGGCCGACAGAAACCTGAATGGACTCCGGGCGCCGCATGGGAGCGGACTTCCTCCTGATCAACCTTCTCCTCCTCGTCCTTACCCAGCCCGGCGCACTCGCCCTTGCCGGATTCGATCCGCCGTTCGGCCTCGCGGTGAGCGCCACCACCTGGATGGCCGCGTTCGTCGGCGTCTCCCCCCTCGCCGTCCTCTACCTCCTCATAAAGAGCGAGTCGCTCGGCAGGCGGTTCCTCCCGGGAACGGCGGCCTACATCGCCCTGGTGCTCGCCGTCGCCTACGCGTCCTACCTCCTGCAGCAGCCCCTTTTTGAGGGGTTCAGGGCGCCGGGGTATGAACTGTCGTTTCCGGTCTTCCTTGCCGCCACCGTGCTGACCGCCGTCATCTCCGTAACCCTCCTGCCGGCCGGCCTCCTCGCCTACGTCGCGAGCCCCGAAAACCTGCCCCTGCTCGCCATCAACGTAGCGCTCCTGGCGGCAGCCGTGCTGCTCTGGCGCCTGCGCTCCCGGGGCTACGGGAGTACCTGAACGGGTGTACCCCGCAGGGTGACAGCATGCTTTTACCTCCGGACAGCGATGGCTGGATTGTATCCGGCGCATCCGAAACTGCCGGAGAGGTGACAAGAGCATGGAAAACGGACCCAGAGGAGCAATCCTCCAGAGAGATAAAACGTCCTACGCAATCGTGCCGAGAACCCCCGCGGGGATCGTCAGCCCGGAGCACCTGGAGAGCATCATCAAGGTCGTCAGGCGCTACGAGATCCCCGTCATCAAGATGACGTCGGGGCAGCGGATGGTGCTCGTGGGCATCAAAGAAGAGGACGTCGAGAGCATCTGGAACGAACTCGGGATGACCGTCGGGCAGGCGACCGCACCCTGCGTCCACTACGTCCAGGCATGCCCCGGGACGGTGACCTGCAAATACGGCAAACAGGACTCCCTGGGCCTCGGGCTCGAGGTCGAGGAGCTCTACCAGGACATGAACCTGCCGGCAAAACTCAAGATGGGAGTCTCGGGGTGCCCCCGGTGCTGCGGCGAGAGTTACCTCCGCGACATCGGGCTCATGGGGAACGCAAAAGGCTGGACGGTCATCTTCGGGGGCAACTCCGGCGGCCGCCCCCGGATCGGCGACGTCGCCGCAAAGGACCTCACGAAAGATCAGGCTCTCGACCTGGTCCGCCGATTGCTCGAGTACTACCAGATGAATGCACGACCGGGAGAGCGGACCGCACGGTTCGTCGAGCGGGTCGGGTTCGACGCCGTCAAAAGCGACGTCCTGACCTTCGCCCCCTACATACCGCTCGACTCCGCCTGATCGGGGTTCCGCGGAAGGGGGCCGCCGATGCAGTCGGCGTTCGCGATCATCCGGTTGACGAACTGCCGTTGAACGCAGGTGATGAACGGCAGGGTGATCACGACGGCGTTACGGACGGCGTCCTGGCGGTAGACGATCATGCAGACACGGTCGTCGGCGATGAAGATGTACTCGAGCAGGAACGCCGACCCGTCCACCGGGATGGGGCCGCAGTAGACCTTCTCGAAGATGTTCTCCTGGAAGAAGGTGCAGAAGGGCTTCGGGACGTAGAGTGACGCGTCCCCAAGCGGCTTTTTGATCCCGCGCTTCCCGTTCGGGAGGAGGACGCTCACCGGGTGGTCCCGTGACGCACCGGCAATCAGCCGGGCGAACTCGCCGATCTCCCGGTAGTCCAGGCAGACGACCGCAAGGTCGCGGGCGACGCCGCCGGCAAGCGACTCCGCGTGGCGCCGGATGCTCCACTCCCCCTGCACGTACCAGATCGGCGAGTTCTTCGAACGGGCGTCGAGCGAGAGGGCGTCGAGACCCTGCACCGCCGCCGTCGCCGCGGCATCCACGGCACTCTTCAGGTGGTGGATGACGACCGCGGGCTCAGCCGGGATGTAGACGTGCGGGCTCCCCCGCCGGACGGTGATGAAACCCCGTCCGGCAAGCCCTTCGGCGATGTCGTAGACCCTCGGGCGCGGGACCCCGCTCGCCTCGTGGATCTGGCGGGCGCTCCCCTCGCCGATCCCGACGAGGGCAGCGTAGACCCGGGCTTCGTACGCCGTCAGCCCGAGCGCCGTGAGGCTCCGGATCAGGTCGTCCATAATTGTTACTATGAGAGTTACACGAGAGTTAAACCTTCGTGCGTTCCATACTCCCTAAGATCTTCGACCATGCGGCTAAGAGCAATTCTTGAAGGTATCAAGCGGTTCGTCGGCAGGGAAGGCAGCACCCGTTCCGGGACCGGCCCCGACGAGGTCAGCGCCCTCCTCATCGACACCTTCGCCGAGGACGGCGGCGAGGAGGCGGGACGCGGAGGGACGGTATCAACAGCGGCCATCCGGGCGGCGTGCCGCCGGATGCAGGGCGTGAAGACGAAGGGCGACCTCCTCCGGATCATCGCGGACGAAACTGCGGCATACGACCTCCGCGACCTCGAGGCGATGAACGCCCGGTTCGAGCGCAAAGTGAGCCACCTCCCGGAGGACTACCGAGACCGCCTTCTATCAAGCGTCAGGGAAGAGATCTTCGGGGCGCACCACCGCCTGGTCCTTCTCTCCCGGAACGGCGGCGGCCGCGAACTGGACGAACCCCTCGCCCCGGCGTTCGGCGGCTACTGCTCGATGGTGGCGGAGGCCTGCACGGCAAAAGCGCGGGAGAACGACCCGAAGTACCTCTACCTGAAGTACCTCCTCTCCGCGTTCACCATGTTTGTTGTGGAAGAACCCGCTCATCCCGTCGGCACCCCGTTTCCCGGCGGGCAGATCGTCGACGAATGGGAGGGGACCTACCTCTGCCCGGTCAGGGACCTGGCCGACGACGTGGCCTATGCCCTCTGCCCCTACTGCCCGGCGATCCAGAGCACCGAGCCGACATTCCCGGAGATGCGGGCCCGGCGGCAGGAGCGGAGGCGGCGGGAGTGCCTCGCAAACTACTGGACGAACTACAAAGGATGAGCGGTATGAGACTATCCGGAGATGAACGATATGAAGATTGTCGATGTAGCACAGGAACCGATCGGTGAGAACCCGCACCATGTCGACGCCCGCAAGGTCTACGACACCGAGCACGCGACGGCGGTGGTGATCACGCTTAACCCCGGCGAATCGCTCAAAAAGCACATAACCCCGGTGGACGTCTTCTTCTACGTCCTCGAGGGCACGGGGATCGTCGAGATCGGCGACGAGCGTGCCGAAGTCGAAAAGGACCGCCTGGTCGAGAGCCCGGCAAAGATCCCGCACCGCTGGATGAACGAGAGCAACGCCACCTTCCGGGTGCTGGTGGTGAAGGTCCCGCGGCCGACGACCGGGACGCGGCTGCTGTGAGGATACATGGTCGTTGAGTCGATCCCGAAGGCCGCAGGGTTCATCTACGGCATCATCGCGTTTGCCGCCCTCGCATGGCTCTGGTACTCGGGCCGGTTCACCCGGCGCCGTGCGCTGCCGTTCCTCGCAGCCTCGGTGTTCTTCGGGTTCCTGGTCTTTGCGCCGGTCTTCCCCTACCAGTTCCAGCTCCTCGTCCTCCGGGACGCGGCAGCGCTCGGCTCGCCGCTCCCGATGGCAATCGTGGGACTGCTCGCCTTTATCGCCCTCACCCTCGTATTCGGCCGGATCGTCTGCGGGCAGGTCTGCCCGGCGGGCGCCGTCCAGGAACTCATGTACCTCGTGCCGGTGAAGAAGCGCGGCCGCGCCGAAAGCCGCGTCCCGACGGCGGTCAGGGCGGGCGTCTTCGTCGTCTTCCTCGCCGCCGGCCTCGGGCTCTCGGTGAACCTTCTTGCGCTCCTGGGCCTCCCGGCCTTCTTCAACCTCACGGTCGCGACCGTCTCGTTCATCGTCTTCCTCGGGATCGTCCTCCTCTCCGCCGTCGTCTACCGGCCGTTCTGCCGTTACGTCTGTCCCTACGGCGCCCTGCTCGCCCCCGCAGCATCAAAGGCCCTCTACCGGATCAGGAGGACGGAGGCCTGCGTCAATTGCGGAAAGTGCGAGCGGGCGTGCCCGACCGGGGCGGCAGACCCGTCCGCCGGAGCCGGCGAGTGCTACCTCTGCGGCCGGTGTACTGAGGCCTGCCCGATCGACGGGGCGCTCGTGTACAGGCGTGCGAATGCGAAAAATAGATTGCCGCTGGAAGAGTGAGTTATATCATCGAAAGGTAGGATCCATGTCTGAAGAGAAGCGTACAGAGTTACGGGGGAGAGTCCTCCGGCTGGCGGATCTCGTTGCCTACCAGGACGGGACCGTGGCAAGCAGGATGATCGTCAACAAACCGGCGGGGAGCATCACCCTGTTTTCGTTCGACGAGGACGAGGGGCTCTCGGAGCACACCGCGCCCTACGATGCGGTGGTGACGATCCTGGACGGGGAGTGCGAGGTCTGGGTGGCGGGCGAGACGCACCAGATGAAGGAAGGGGAGACGATCATCTTCCCGGCGAACGTCCCCCACGCCCTCTCGGCCATAACCCGGTTCAAGATGTCGCTTACGATGATACGGGAGTGAGAGCGTGACGAACGAGAAGGAAGGCGATTACTGCACCGTCTGCGGCGGGGTCCGGCCGGACGCAATCAAGATCAAGACGATCCTCGTGGACGGGAAGGAGACCGGCGTCAACCAGCTCGACTTCATCGTCGACGGTGTGCGGAACCTGCATCTCGCGGACGACGCCGCGATTCGCGCCGAGCTTCTCCGGAGAGCCGGTGAGTTCAATTACATCCCGACGAAGAAGAGGGAAGCCTACGGCGACGCCTGGTGCGGGAGTATACGGGAACTGAGGAGTGAGCAGGCGGCACCGGGACGATTTACGGTGCCGTAGCCCTCAAAAAGATGCTTTTCTAAAGAAGTCTCAGCCCCGCGGACGTCAAAAAAAAGGTCAGGCGCTGATGGCAGCCAGTCTGCCATCTTCGCCCACGAACAGCCAGTAACCCTCGGTCGGGAAGAGTTCCTGATCATCCGTCTGGTTGTTGACGATCGCCTGCCGGTAACTCTGGCTCTCCGCATCGTAACCGACGACGTAGACCCAGATGTCTTCCACCGACCTGAGCGCTTCGTCCGCACTGCTCTCCGTCAGGTCGGAGTAGCCGATGGCGTTCCAGCCCGGACTGAGCGTCTTGACCGCGGGAGACCGCACCGGGTTGGTGCTGAGCATCAGCTCCACGGTCGTCTCCTCGGTCGAGTAGACCCAGTATCCCTCAAGGACCAGCAGGGTCTCATTCTCGCCCAGGGGCTCGAACCCGCCCGCCGGAGTGTGGGTGTAGAACGACCGCCCGCCGGTGTCGACGTCCGCAAAGACCGATGCCGCGGTATCGTTGCCCGCAGAGAGCGGCCTCGGGATAGAGACGAAGTTCCAGCCTTCATAGAGCTGGAGATCCATGGTCTCCTCCGGCATTGCCGGGGTCGGGGTCACGTTCACCGTCGGGGTCGGCGTCACGTTCACCGTCGGAGTCGGTGTCACGTTCACCGTCGGTGTCGGCGTCACGTTCACCGTCGGCGTGGGTGTCACGTTCACCGTCGGAGTCGGAGTCACGTTCACCGTCGGAGT
>NZ_JMIO01000062.1 GCF_000691865.1 Methanoculleus sp. MH98A
AGGGCAGGAGCAGAAGAAGGCCGAAGGTCTTGGACTGGCGACTGGCCGAAGGGCAGGAGCAGGAGAAGACCGAAGGTCTTGGACTGGCGACTGGCCGAAGGGCAGGAGCAGAAGAAGGCCGAAGGTCTTGGACTGGCGACTGGCCGAAGGGCAGGAACTCGAGCACCGGAGAACGACGTTCCTTCAGGATGCGACGGTTCGTCAGAATCGGAGCTGGAGAAACCCGGAAGGGTTTCGGGAACGGAGTTTAAGCACCGGAGGTGCGGAGGTGCGCAGGCCACCACGGTCCACTGCACCGGGCTCTCTCCTCGCTTCCCCTGTTTCCACGCGTTCGACCGAGCGAATATGCAGAACCCATGCCCGCCCGTTTTATCCCCCTCGCGCCCCCAATACCATAGGAATGAAGCTGCTCTTCGAGCTCTCCGGCGAGCACCCCGACCTCCCCGCCATGGAACTGGAGTGCGTGGGCACGGTGCTCGACCGGAGGACCCAGGTCGCGGTCGCGGAGTGCCCGGACCCCCAGATCGCCGGGCGCCTCGCCCTGACGCACGTGGTGATGGAGTACCTCGGGGAGTGCGAGCCCACAAGGGCAGCGTTTGAGGATCTCCTCCGCGACCTTGCGCTCCGGACGGAGAAGCCGTTCGCCGGCCGGGTAAAGATGATCCAGGAGAGCCGGATGGATGCCGAACACCTCGAGGTCGAGCGGCTGATCGGGAGCCTGATCGCCGGCCCGGTTTCGCTCCGCGATCCCGTCGAGGAATACCGCGCCGTCGTCTCGGAAGACCGCTGCTACTTCGGCCGCGTCATCCAGAAGATCGACCGGGGGGCGTTCGAGGCGCGGAACCCCATGCGCCGGCCGTTCTTCCACCCCGGCGTGATGATGCCCCGGATGGCCCGGGCGCTCGTCAACATCTCCCTGGTCCGCCCCGGGGAGATGGTCTATGACCCCTTCTGCGGCACCGGCGGGATCCTGCTTGAGGCCCGGGAGATCGGCGTCCGGATCCTCGGGAGCGACTTCGACCCCGCGATGGTCGACGGCTACCGGCAGAACCTCCCGGATTCGGATGTAATGATCGCCGACGCCACGGCGGTCCCGATCTGCGACGGGGCGCTTGATTCGGTCGTGACCGATCTTCCCTACGGCCAGTCGGTCCGGATCCGTGCGGACAGCATGGACCGGCTCTACGACGGATCGCTTGCGGAGATCCGGCGCATCCTCCGGCCGGGGAGGCGCGCGGTCGTCGTCACGCATCGCGACATCACGCCGATCGCCGCCCGCCACTTCACCGTCCTGCAGGAGCACGAGCAGCGGGTGCACAAGAGCCTGACCCGCCGGATCCTGGTGCTCGGGTGACAAGTTTAAACGCGGAGTCAGCAGTACCCGGGCACCGGCATTCGCGACTTCGCGTTCTTCGCGTGAGACCGTATTGTTGCCTATTCCGGTTAGCTCGCGCGAAGTGCGAGCGTAGCGAGCTTGAGCACCGCCAGGTGCGAGCCGCGAAGTGCGACTGTCGGAACGACAAGAGCATGAGCACCGAGAGGTGCGAAGAAAGATCGGTGGTTTGACCTCGCGGGAACTCCCTCAAGATCGTTAGCGGGGTACTGATGCCGGCCCCGGTTTTATGAGGTCGCCCGCCGAATTTTATATGTGGAAGTAAATTTTAAGCGATACGGCCTCTATCTCGTCCGGTGGCAGCTCTCAACGCCCATCCTCGCCGTCGTGCTCTACTGGCTCGCGGGCCTCGGGGCGCTCGCCGCCACCGTCGTCGCAAACCTCATCGGCGGCCTCATCTTCTTCTGGGTCGACCGGTTCATCTTCACCTCCGAGGCGCTCGCCGCCCAGTGGGAGGTCAAAGAGGAGGTCCGGTGCGTGGACTGCGGGAAGGTCGCCCGGGGCTACCGCCTGGTCCGGGCGCAGAACTACGACAAATCGAACGACCCGGCGCCCGAGTTCCGGTGCGAGGAGTGCTCGAAGAAGAAGTCGGAGGAACTCAAGAAGCGGGGTGTGAAGCACTGAAAGGGAGAGGATCGACAGGGCTCAGCGCGATTTAGTAAGATAGTGCTGAGGGTTCATGCTACTTTCTTTTTGCCGCACCTGCCCGTGTGCGGGTTTCCCATGGATATCGCACCTTCGGTGCTCCAGCTCCGTTCCTGCCGGAACGTCGCTTATCGCCACGCGGGGAGTGCGACTGGCCGAAGGGCAGGAGCATGAGAAGAACGAAGTTCTTTGAGGGGCTGACGGGGAGGGGGATGGGCGGAATGCGACCGGTCGCCAGAGCGGGAGCATGAGCACCGAAGGTGCGAACGCCCGGAGCTCGACCACCGTCAGGTGGGGAGGGGGGAGTATTCCCCCCCTCGAAACTCTTCGAGTTTCTCATGCTCACTCCGTTCGCACTCCCCATTGTCCCCACCCCCCTCTCGGGGATAGCCACCACGGTCCAGAGCACGGGGCTTTTGCACCATGCACTCCGCAAATCCAGCACTCGAGACTCTTCTGTCACAACCCCACTCCGACCCCCATCCCCGCCAGCACCACGCAAACCCCCACCTGAATCGCCACGTTGTCGTCGAGCGGGAAGCAGGCCTCGATGACGCCCGCAACCCCCACCACGACCACGGCCGCCCACCAGGGGATCAGGAAGGAGAGGGCAAGCGCGGCCGCCGCCGCCCCGGCAACCGTCCCCTCGAATGATTTGCTGCCGACGAGGGTGTGCCGCCCGAACCGCAGCCCGGCGAGCGTTGAAACGCTGTCGAGCACCCCGACCGTGACGAGGCCGACCGCGGTGTACTCGCGGCCGAAGACCGCGAGGCAGAAGAGCGCCCCGGCGGCGTAGGCGATGCCGCCCTTGAGCGGCACCTTCCCGGTGCGTTCCGACTCGTCCATCACCCGCGAGAGGACCGGGACGTCGTAGCCGCGGGTGAAGGCGTCGCAGAGGAGGAACTGGAGGGCAAGAGCGGCGCTCACGAAGATGAACGCCCACCGGTCGTCCAGGCGGAGGATCACCGCCGCGCCGAGGACCCCCATGACCAGGTGAACCGTCTGGCGGAACGTCTCGCCCATCACACCCGGATAGCGGCCGCGGGAGATAAAGCATCGTGATGGTTCCGCCGGGCAGTCACCTTAAAGTAGTCTCCTTCCATCCAACACCCCCTGAGGGAGAAGAATATGGCAGAGGTAAGGAAGTATGTCAACCCGCCCGCCGCCGAAGTGATATGCGAATTCCGGTTTCCCGAGGATACCGCCTGGGACCTGACCTATCCGGGGATACTCTACAGTCACTTAAAGGACACCTACCCAAAACGCGACCAGCGCTACGTGCGCGAGGTGGTCATGCTCCTCGGCCCGGAGGGGCTCCGCGAAGAACTCCTGGTCGGCGAACGCTCGATCTTCCTCGCCGAGGACGAGGCTGCGCCGTCCAGGTCGGGCCCCGGCTGCTCTCGGTGAGCTGCCAGAAACCCTACGTCCACTGGGAGGCCTTCTCGGAGCGGATCCACGGGGCGTTCGACCGGTTCCGGGAGGTCATCGGCACCGACGCCATCGGCACCATGAACCTGCGCTACGTCAACTTCATCGAGATCCCGGAGCGGGAGGTGACGCTCTCGGACTACTTCGCCTTCTACCCCACCCTCCCGCCGGAACTCCCGCAGGTGCCGGCAGGTTCATCACCGGGTGCGAGTTCTCGTTCCACGACAACCGCGACAACTGCCGGGTGGAACTCACCGACGCCGTCCCCGAATCGACGGAGCACAACGCGTACCTCCTGAACATCGACTACTACCTGACGGAAGGACAGAACATCCCGCCGGACGGGGTGGCCGACTGGCTGGAGATCGCCCACACCCACGTGCGGGACATCTTCGAGGCCTGCATCAGGGACACTCTCCGCGACCTCTTCACCGTCCGTGAGGAGGCGACGGCGACTGCAGCGGCACGGTGATCTCCGGCGGGGGACGGCATACCCTCACACCAGCATCCCGATGGTCTCGATCACGGCGTCCGGGCTCGCATACCGCCTCTCCGGCAGCCGTTCGAGCGCCCGCAGGATATCGCCCGGTGCACCGGTCTTACGGGCACGGTCGACCAGAACCTGCCGGGTCGCCGGGTAGGGGACGTCGCGAAGGTATTCCTGAATACGGGAGTTGGTCATGCCGGTCGGTAACGCCGTCTCGATCACCTCCATTCCGGCCCCTATGGAGCGGGATCTATTTGACCGTACTCCCCGGGCGGGATAAGGCTATAAGTGGAGACCGCCCCAGTGGGACGAACCTTCCGGTCAGGGGAGACAGTGCATGATTCAGACACGGGGGAGCGGCATACTCCTGCATATCACGTCCCTGCCGTCGCCCTACGGCATCGGGGACTTCGGCCCGGCGGCATACCGGTTCGTCGATGCGCTTGAGCGGGGCCGGCAGCACTACTGGCAGATCCTGCCGCTCAACCCGACAGAGACGGCGTACGCCCATTCTCCCTACTCCAGCCCGTCGGCGTTTGCCATGAACACCCTCCTCATCAGCCCCGAGATGCTCGTCCGGGAAGGCTATCTCAGGAAGAGCGAACTGGAGCCGGCGCCCGGGTTCCCGGAGGAGCGGGCGGCGTACGAGGCGGCCGCATGGTACCGGGAACGGCTGTTTGCGGTTGCGTACGAGCGGTTCCGCCACTCCGGGCCGGATCGCAGGTTTGAAGCGTTCTGCGACGGCGCGGGATGGTGGCTCGACGACCACGCGCTCTTCGTCGCGTTAAAAGGCCATTTCCGCGGGCAGGCGTGGAACCGGTGGCCGGAGGATATCCGGGCAAGGGAGTCGGGAGCCCTCAAAGAGATGCGCGAACTGCTCGACGACCGGATACGAAAAGAGAAGTTCCTCCAGTACATCGCCGCCCGGCAGTGGTCGGCCCTCCGGCGCTACTGCACCGAACGGGGCATCCAGGTGATCGGCGACATCCCGATCTACGTCGCGTATGACAGCGTCGACGTCTGGGCGAACCCCGGGATCTTCAAACTGGACGAAGACCTCCGCACGACCGTGGTGGCGGGGGTGCCGCCCGATATCTTCAGCAGGACCGGGCAGCTCTGGGGGAACCCGGTCTACGACTGGGCCGCACTCCGGGAGCGCGGTTACGACTGGTGGGCGGGCCGGATCGCCCGGTCCGCCGAACTCTACGACCTCTTCCGGATCGACCACTTCCGGGCATTCGCCGACTACTACGAGGTTCCGGCGGGCGACGCGACGGCCGAGCGCGGCACCTGGGTCGACGGGCCGGGAGAAGACTTCTTCGAGGCGCTCGCCCGAAAGCATCCCTGTTTCGCCATCGTCGCCGAAGACCTGGGGGCGAACACCCCCGCCGTCCAGGCCCTCCTCGACCGGTTCGACTTTCCGGGGATGAAGATCCTCCTCTTCGGGTTCGGCGAGGGGATCGCAAGAACCCCCCATATCCCGCACAATTACGCCCCAAACCTCATCTGCTACACGGGGACACACGACAACAACACGGCGAGAGGGTGGTTTGAGGAGGAGGCGTCGGAAGAAGACAGGCAGCGGTTCTTCGCCTATATCGGGCGGAAAGTCGCGGCGGACGAGGTTCACCGGGAGCTCGTCCGGCTGGCAATGACCTCGGTCGCCCGGGCGTGCATCGTCCCGATGCAGGACGTCCTCGGCCTCGGCGCCGCGGCACGGATGAACTATCCCTCGACCACCACGGGAAACTGGGTGTGGCGGATGACGCCGGAGGAGTTCGCCGGTGCGCCGTTCGAGTGGCTCCGCGGGCTCGCGGAACTCACGGGGCGGGGGTGAATTGGTGGTCTTGGAATCTTTACGCTGGACGATCTTCTAGATGACCTCGTCTAGAATCGCTCCAGAGCACGGATTTCCATCGAATATCGCATTTGGGGGAGGGGTTTCAGGGGAGGGGGGAGCATCCCCCCTCGAAGAACTTCGTTCTTCTCGTGTTCGCTGCGCTCACACCTCGAAACTCTTCGAGTTTCTCATGCTCGCTGCGCTCGCACTCCGCACCTTCGGGTGCTCGAGCTCCGGGCGTGCCGCCCATCGCACTCCCCTTTGTCCCCACCCCTCTCTTGGCGATAGCCACCACGGTCCACTGCACCCGTATTGCGGGGAAAACTGGATCGTGTCTGTCCTTATCCTCTTCTAGTTGGTGCCAGACCCTATAGCAACAACAACTCTCTCAGGAGGTCTTCTCCGAGCCACACACTCAGGGAAAGAGTGCCCCCCGGCATCATCTGCCCCGGGCTCAGCCCATCCACTCAGTACCTGGCAGTCAGCATATCGAGTTCTTCCCTGACCGCCCGGCGGACCATCTCCTCGATATTGGTATAGTCGCGCTTCGCCTTCTCCTGTTTTCTGAGCATCTCTTCCATCTTCATGATCCCGGCTGAGAGGTTCTTCCCGTACTGCAGGGCGACCTCCAGTGCCTCCTCGTCAACCCGGACGACCCTGGACATAGAATAATGTTTACCGGGCGGAGATTTAATTGTTACAGTTTTGTTACAGGCGGGCAAAAGATGTTACAGATCTGTAACAACAGCAGGAACGGTGTTACGATTGTGTTACAGGGAGGTAAACAAAGGGATGTATCGGGGAAAGGCCGGGAGGATAGCCCCGGTTATCCCGGCCCCGCCTGCCGGGCCACGCCCTGTGTGGCCGCCGCGATCTCCTCCGGGTCACCGAGGTAATAGTGCTTCACGGCCTTCAGGTCCCCGTCCAGTTCGTAGACCAAGGGATAGCCGGTAGGAATGTTGAGCCCCGCGATCTCGTCGTCGGGAACATTGTCCAGGTGCTTGACCAGGGCGCGGAGGCTGTTGCCGTGGGCGGAGACCAGGACGGTTTTGCCCCGCCGGAGATCTTCGGTGATATGGCTCTCCCAGTAGGGGAGCACCCGCTCGAGCGTGTCGTGCAGGGACTCGGTCGCAGGGAGGCTCTCCGGGTCGAGATCCGCGTAGCGGGGGTCGAACCGCGGGTGCCTCGGATCGTCCCACGCGAGCGGCGGCGGCCGCACGTCGTATGCCCGGCGCCAGAGGTGCACCTGATCCGCGCCGTACTTCTCCGCCGTCTCCTTTTTATTCAGGCCCTGCAGGGCGCCGTAACCCTTCTCGTTCAGCCGCCACGACCGGTGCACGGGAACGTACATGAGATCGAGGTCGTCCATCACGATCCAGAGCGTCCGGATCGCCCGCTTCAGGACGGAGGTATAGGCGACGCCGAACGTGTACCCGCCGTCCCTGAGAAGTTCCGCCGCCTTATGAGCTTCTTTTACACCCTGCGGCGAGAGGTCCACGTCGGTCCAGCCCGTGAACCGGTTCTCCCTGTTCCAGGTGCTCTCGCCGTGTCGCAGAAGGATCAACATTGCCACAGCATCCATCTCCCACACCCGGTATGGAACTGGCCGGATAAAAACCCCCGCATGCACAGGAATGTGCCCGGCGAGAGCTGCCGGAACATCGCAACACCGGAGGAACGGCCCGCCTTCCGCCGTCCGGCAGCGTAAGATAACCGCACCCGGATAAAACGTATACTCGCCAGATTCGGCAAACCGGCCACACATAGGTTCGATTTTTTTCGTAGCCTACCATTCATTTATCACTCAATCCCGCCCATATGCAATTGTATGACACCGAACAGAAGAAGGAACTACATCCTCACGACGGTATCACTCTCTGTCATCGTCGTGGCGTGCATCGTCGTCGCGGGGTGCACGGGGGGCACGTCGACGCCCGGAACTGCCGCAGGGCTCACCGGGACCTCCTGGGCTCTCGATTCATACCTCGACGAAAACGGCACGCTCGTCGGGGTTCTGCCGGGAACGGAGATCACCGCCCGGTTCGACGACGACGGCAAGGTCACCGGCTCGGCCGGATGCAACGGCTACGGCGGCGACTACCAGCTCGACGGAACGACCCTCTCCATCTCCTCGATTGCCCAGACACTGAAACTCTGCACGGAGCCCGAAGGCATCATGGACCAGGAGGCACGGTTCATCGATCTCCTCGGCTCGGCGGCCGGATGCCGGATCGAGAGCGACCGGCTCGTCATCACCGACGCGGAAGGCGCCGACGTCCTCGTCTTCGTGAAGGGAGACGAGTCCACGGGACTCGCGGGAAACACCTGGTGGACGCTCACGAGCCTCGCCGGGGAGAACGGCACCCAGACACCGGTTCTTGACGGCACGGGCGTGACGGTGACCTTCAGCGCAGAGGGCAGCCTCGGCGGGTCGGCCGGGTGCAACCACTACAGCGCAGACTACACCGTGGACGGCGCAGCGCTCACCATCGAGCCGGCCATACGGACCGAGATGTATTGTATGGACCCGCCCGGCATCATGGACCAGGAGGACCGCTACCTTGCGCTCCTCACGGAAGTCGCCTCCTACCGGATGGAAGACAACCTGCTGATCCTCGCCGACAGCGAGGGCGGCGACCTGCTGGTCTTCGAGAAAGCCGCACAAACGCCCGACCTCCCGCTCGTCGGGACGGACTGGGTGCTTGAGTCCTACAGCGCCAACGGAGACGCAGTCTCCTCGGTGATCGCCGGCACGACGATCACCGCGAACTTTGACGACGGGAACGTCACCGGCAACGCCGGGTGCAACCACTACGGCGGCCAGTACAGCCTCGACGGCGCAGACCTCACGGTCTCCTCGCTCTACAGCACTTTGATGTACTGCGAGACGCCGGGGGTCATGGAGCAGGAAGCGGCGTTCATGGGCCTCCTCGCGAACGTCTCCTCCTACCGGACGGAGGGCGACCGCCTGATCCTCACGGACGCGGAGGGCACCGACCTGCTCTTCTTCGTGCAGGCACCGGAGGTCACGCCGGCACCGCTCGCCGGAACGGAGTGGACGCTTGAGTCCTTCAGCATCCCCGGCGGGGAGACGGTCTCCTCGGTGATCGTCGGGACCACGATCACGGCGCTCTTCGACCCTGACGGAAACGTCACCGGCAGCGCCGGGTGCAACTCCTACGGGGCCGGCTACCAGATCGACGGCGCTGAACTCAGCATTGAGCCGCCGATCAGCACGAAGATGCACTGCAACGAGCCGGAAGGCGTCATGGAGCAGGAGAACCGGTACCTCAACCTCCTCACCTCGGTTGCAGGCTACCAGATCGACGGGAACCGGCTCGATCTCCTCGATGAAGGAGGAGCGACCCTGCTCTCTTACAGCGCGGGCCGGCCCTGATCCGTACCCCGTCTCCGGCACAGGGGCCGATCGGCCCCTGCCCGATTTAGCCCTTTTACCCCGGCAGAGCGCCCTTCTCTCCCTTAGGAGCGCTCTCCGGACAGAAACTCCGGATAGATACCGCACTCTTCCGATCCTGAGGAAGGGGAGGTATGAGGAAATCTCGATGGAAATGAGTTACTATTTCTTCTTTCGCTCCCTATGCCTACCCGAAAGAGATGGGAAGAGGGGGACAGAACATACTCGCGAAGACTGCATTCCTGATCATCGTAGCGGCGTGCATCGTCTCGGTCGCCTGGACCGGCGATGCGGACGTGAACCCCGACGAGACCGGCCGAATCGTCGAACCACTTAGCGGGACGGCATGGGACCTGGTCGAGTTCCGCGCCGATAACGGCTCCGTCGTCGCGCCCCTGCACGGGACGGCACCGCTCATCGTCTTCGGCGAGAGCGGAACGCTCACGGGGTCCGCCGGGTGCAACCTCTACTCCGCCTCATACCGGATCAACGGCTCCGCAATCGCAGTGGAACCGGTCGTCGCCACCGCGGCCTATCCTGCGGAGGCGCAGGAACTCGTGCAGCAGGAGAAGCGCTACCGGGAACTCCTCGTGGCGGCCGCCTCCTACCGGGTCGAGGACGACCGGCTGACGATCTCCGGGCCTTCCGGGCGGGAGGTGCTCGCGTTCGCGCGAGCAGAGCAGCCCGAGAGCGTGCCGCTGCTTTCGACCGAATGGCACCTCACCCGCTACACCACCGGCGGCGGCAGCACCGTCGCATCGCCGGTGCCCGGAACCGATATCACCCTGGTCTTCGACGGCGACGGCACGCTCTCGGGGTCTGCCGGGTGCAACGCCTACTCCGCCCCCTACCAGGTCAACGAGACGGGGATTGGCGTGGAGCGGATCATCGCGACGAAAGCCTCCTGCGCCGAGCCCGCCGGCATCATGGAGCAGGAGAAAACCTACCTCAACCTCCTCCGGTCGGCGGCGGGCTACCGGATCGTCGGGGATACCCTCGCGGTCATCGACGGCAACGGCAGGGCGATTCTGTTCTTTGAAGCGGAGGCTTGAGGTGGAGAGAGGAGAACCCCGAACGCTTTTTGCAGCATGTGTGCGGCGACTGGACCCAATAGCAGAACCTGCTCTGCCATTTCCACCGCGTTGCCCGGCTAAAAGGCTTCCAACCATATCTTGATCTGTTTTTCGGCGACACCCGGCACGGATTTCGTGAGAACTGCACATTTCGTGCCTCCGCACCTCCGGTGCTCAAGCTCGCTTCGCTCGCACTCCCCCATGACCCAAACAGATCCCCAAAAGGGCAAAAAGAGTTACGCCGGATACGACCGCCCTTCTTTCTATCCTTCTGCCGGAAGCGAGCAGTGCACCTGGGCAAAAACCCACGCGTGGCCCGTCCCCCGGAGCACCGCCGTCATCCGCCCGTTCCGGGTCCGCGGGACACCGCCTGAGACAAAACGGCAGGTCATATCGGCCATCACCCAGGCGACCGTCCCCTCGGCGCCGATACGGACGTCGGAGAGATCGAGTGCGACGGTTTCCGCCCGCGCAAAGCCGCGCTCGAGGTGCCGGCGGCAGGCTTCCCTCCCGATCACCTTTTCGCCGGTGTCGGCGAATAAACCCCGGAAGTCAGGGTCAACGAGCGCCACCAGGCTCTCGACATCCTTTCTGCCCATGGCGTCCGTCATCCGCCGGAGCACCGCCATGATCTGCTCCCGTGTCTGCTCGCTGACTCGCATGAGAAGTGGTCATGCCGGAAAAGGATATGCGTTTCGAGCAGGTGCGGCGGCTCAGGCCGAAAAGACGCCGGGCGCATCTCCGTCCCCGGACGCTCTCCCGATCGAATGGAGGTACGCGCGGAACTCCGGCGAGCGTAAGGCCTCGATGAGGGCGGCGACGCCCTCGTCCGCGGCAAGTTCCTCTCGTATCACCAGATCGCACGACTCGCAGCCGATCGAGGTGAACCGGAGCCCCGCCTCCCGCGCTTCAAGGGCAGAACAGACCCGGACGTCCGCGGGAACGCCCGACGGGGAGACGTCGATCCCTTCCCGGTCGAGCCACGAATCGAGGAGGAACTGCGCCGCCGCGCTCTTCGGGCGGTTGGCGACCCGGAGCGACGCAAGGCTCCCGGCGTCGAGAGGATCGGCCGACGCGATCCCCAGTTCCGTCCGGGCCACCGGCACCCGGAGGAGGTCGACGTCCGGCAGGTAGCGGAGCACCTGGTCGTCCCATGCCGACGCGGTCTCGGGGAGAGCAACCGTCGCCGCGTGGCAGGTCTTCGCCCGCAGGGCGAGCACCGCCCCCATCGTCGAAGCGTTGCAGCAGTGGAACTGGTAGCCGGCCTCCGCGAGATGGGTTCCGAGTTCCCCGAGGACGGGATCGCGCCTCCCGACGCAGACAAGCGTCCGGGTGATGGAAGCGGGCGGGACGGTGAGCCGGACGCGCACCTCCTCGCCCTCCTCGACCCCCTCCCGTTCGGCCGGGATGTGGAGGTAGCCATTCGCCCGGACGACCGCCATCTGGATGCCGCTACCCCGGGGATGGGGTGTCGCCCAGCAGGTGCCGTCGACCCGCCCGACCGAGACCGGAACGAACTCGTCGAACCCGAGGTCGGACGCAAGCCTCCGTGACAGCCGGACGTCCAGCTCCCCGCACGGGACCGGCGAGAGCCCCCACCACGAGAGAAGGTTCCCGGCAACCTCGCGGAGAACCGTCTGTGCGCCGACGGGATACCCCGGCATCCCGAGAACCGGCTTGCCGCCGACGTTCGCGAGCAGCGCCGGTTTACCCGGCCTGACCGCGATGCCGTGAAAGACAATCTCCCCGAGATCCTCGACGACGTCCCGGGAGAAGTCGCGGGTGCCGGCCGACGAACCCGCCGAGATGATGACGATATCGTTCTCGGCGACCGCTGTCTCGACCGCCTCCCGGATCAGGCCGGTATCGTCGGGAACGATCCCGTAACGGCGGCAGGTCGCCCCGATCCCGGTGAGGTACGCCTCCGCCATGAGGGTGTTCGTCTCGATCGTCCGGCCGGGCCCGGGCGCCGTACCGAGCGGCACGAGGTCGCTCCCCGTCGGGACGATGCCGACCCGGACCGACCGCACGCTCACCCGGTCTATCCCGTAGGTCGCGAGCGCACCGATATCGAACGGCCGGATGCGGTGGCCTTTCGGGAGGACGAGTTCTCCCGCCCGGACATCCTCGCCGGCACGGCGGATGTGCTGCCCGGGTGCGGCGGACTTGCGGATCCGGGGGATGCCGCCCTCGTCCCAGGTGTCCTCGATCATGACGACGGCGTCGAACGGCTGCGGGAGCACTTCGCCGGTGTTGACGCGTGAATACCCGGCAAGAGGCAGCGGCCGCTGGTCCTGCGCTCCACGGGTCTCGCCGCTCTTCACTGCGTAACCGTCGAACTTCGCGATATCGGCCATGGGAACGGAATACCCCGCATACAGGGGTTCGGCCGTCACCCTGCCGACAGCCTCGCGTAGCGGAACGGTCTCGGCGCGGCCCGGCGAGGGGAACTCCCGCCGCATGATCGCGAGCGCCTCGGGAAGCGGGGTGAGGTTCAGGTACCTGTGTGGCATATTCGTGACTCCTGGATCATCGTTTCTGTTGCGGCCGGGAGCGAACGGTGCAGTCAAAGAGCGACGCCTCGCCGGCCGCAAGGATCGCATCGACGCTCTCCGGCACGTCCCGGAGGAGGAAGACCACCTCCTTTCCGGGACAGGAGAGAACGTACCGGTCTCCTCCCGAACAGCCCAGCCGGCGGTTTCCGGGGCTCGCGCCGGTGATCCCGATGAGCGCGTCGGCGATACAGGGATCGGGGCCGGGCGCGACCGAAACCCGCGGGTGGCGCAGGTCGCGCTCAAGTATCCGCGTCGCCGCCTCCGCAATCCGCACCCCGACCGCCACCCCGGGGCAGAGTTCCCCGTGATAGTTCACGGCCTCGCGGATGAGGCCGGCCCGGTACTCGCCGGGGCTCATCTTCCGGATCTTCTCCGTCCGGTCGTGGCCGGTCGCGGAGAAGACGCAGTCCCATCCCGTCTGGTAGGGCTTGATATCGATCACCGGCGTTTCGTCGATCAGGTCGACGTTCGCGAGAGCAAGGAACCGGCCATCCCGCACACCGCGGAGCCGCACCACCGAGACGGAGAGGGGGTTCGGCCGCACCGGAGAGCGGAGGGAGAAGACACCTTTCTCCGGGAGATCGCCCGAAACCTTCCGGGCGACCGCCGTGAGGACGTCCCGGCCGGCCTCGTGCATCCAGCAGATGAGGATAAGGTGCGAGTTCTCCTCGATACCGGAGAGTCCCCTGGAATACCGGGAATAGATCTCGATCTCGGCGTCGACGCCCTGGACAGGCATCTCGCTACGGGAGCGGATACCTGAATGCACGAGCCCGATAGAGGAGAGTTCCATGCGGTGCCTTCCATCTCGATGGGGTTATGCCTCCCCCCGGGGGGGAGGTGATCTCCTCAGTAGGCTACCTTCTCGTAGTAGGACTGTGACCGGCAGTCCGCGCAGGCCCCGTCGACGAGCATATGGCTGGGCACCATCTCGCCGCAGATGGAGCAGATCGCGGACTTCCACGGCCACTTCTGGGGCACTTTCACCCGCACCCGCTCGAAGGAGAGGATGTCGCGTCCTGCATCGATCAACTCGTCGATCAGCGCGATACCCCGGGATCTCGGGTCGAAGAGCGGGTCTTTCGTGAACCAGAGGGCGAACGTCGGATACCGCTCGATCTTATCGCCGTCGACGAAGACCCGGATCCCGTTCACGTACGGGGCGTCGGCCGGCCCGTTCATGGTGATGGCGAACTTCCCGATCGGGATCACCCGGAGGCGGTTGTTGCCGACCGTGCAGTGGGCGACCACCTGCAGGGCGTCGGGCAGGCACTTCTTGCTCTCGCAGACGGCATAGATCTTCTCGCCCCGGGGGACGTCCAGGAGTTCCATGGCATAGTCCACCATGAAGACCCCGACCAGGAGCCCGGGGGCCGCGAAGGTGTGAAAATCGATGCATCGTTTGAAGTCCTCGATCAACTCAGGAGAGGAGCCTCTTGACTCGAGCCGGGCCTCGATATCTTCCCATGTGTGATTCAGTCTCGGTTGCACGGAGAGGTGTTTGGTCAAGGTTGGTTGTAAACATTTTGGATCAGTAAATCAAATTTACTTTACCCTAAACGGGTTACTGCGGCATATCGCCGAGGAAGTGTCACCTAATCGCATAATCATTGATATCGGAGGCCATAACCCGGGTGCCGGAGATTGGGTTCAAGGGACATCAACTATACAGCATGAAACTTCAGCCAATGTTAAAGGAGTAAGTTTAAATTTATATACTCCTTAGTAGAGTAAAGCCACTGTTAACATGTCCGCTCTAGCCGGACATGACTGGCAAAACCGACGTTGAATGCAACTATCGGGAGAATTCACATGGCTGACACTAATGGTAAATTACGTTACGTTCCCACAACCTGCCCGTACTGCGGCGTAGGGTGCGGGCTCAATCTCGTGGTAAATGACGGTAAGCTCGTGGGGGTCGAGCCCCTCAAGAGGACCCCGGTAAACGAAGGCAAACTCTGCCCCAAGGGTGCCACCTGCTGGGAGTTCGTGCACAGCCCCGACCGGCTGACGAAACCCCTTATCAAGAAGAACGGCGAGTTCGTCGAGGCATCCTGGGACGAGGCGTATGACCTCATCGCCTCGAAGTTCAAGGAGACCTACGAGAAGTACGGCCCGAAATCACTCGGGTTCCAGGTCTCGTGCCGTACCCCGAACGAAGAGTGCTACATCATGCAGAAACTCGCTCGGGTAGCCTTCAAGACCAACAACATCGACAACTGTGCCCGTATCTGCCACGGCCCGTCCGTCGCGGGGCTCTCGCTCTCGTTCGGCTCCGGTGCCGCGACGAACCCCTTCGAGGACGTCCTGAACGCCGACGTCATCTTCCTGATCGGGTCGAACCCCATTGAGGCGCACCCGCTCGCCGGGCGCCGGCTCGTCCAGGCCAAGAAGGCAGGCAAGACAATCGTCGTCTGCGACCCGCGCTACACGCCCACGGCGCGCCTGGCCGACGAGTACGTCCGCTACAACCCCTCGACGAACATTGCCCTGATCAACTCGATCATGTACTGGATCATCCAGCAGGACCTCCATGACAAGGAGTTCATCGAGAAGAGGACGGTGGGATTCGAAGACCTGAAGAAGACCGTGGAGGACTACGCGGATGTCGAGTCGATCACCGGCGTCCCCACCGAGCGGGTCAAGGAGATCGCCCGGATTTACGCCAGCGCCAAGAGCGCGGTGGTCATCTACTGCCTCGGCATCACGGAGCTCACGACCGGCACGGACAACGTCCGGTCGCTCGGGAACCTCTCGATGCTCACGGGCAACGTGGGCAGGCCCGGCACCGGCGTCAACCCGCTCCGCGGCCAGAACAACGTCCAGGGCGCCTGCGACATGGGTGCTTACCCGAACGTCTTCTCCGGCTACCAGAAGTGCGAGGACGACACCACCAGGAAGCGCATGGAGGAACTCTGGGGCGTTACCGGGCTTGAAAGCGAGTACGGCGTGACGCTGACGGAGCAGATCACCCAGTGCGGCGACCCGATAAGAGCGATGTACATCTTCGCGCTGAACCCGGTCGTCTCCTACCCCGACTCGAACCACGTCATGCGGTCGCTCGAGAAACTCGACTTCCTGGTCGTGCAGGACATCTTCATGACCGAGACGGCGAAATACGCCGACGTAATCCTGCCCGGGGCATCCTTCGCCGAGAAGGACGGGACGTTCACCAGCGGCGAGCGGCGCATCAACCGTGTAAGGAAAGCCGTGGAGCCCCCGGGCGATGCAAAGGAAGACTGGCAGATCTTCGTGGATCTCGCCCACAAACTCGGGCTCCAGGGCTTCGACTTCAACTCGCCGGAGGATATCTGGAACGACGTACGGCGGGTCACCCCGTCGATGTCCGGCATCTCCTACGCAAGGATGGAGAAGCCGGAGTCCGTGCACTGGCCCTGCCCGTCAGAGGACCACCCCGGAACGCCGATCCTGCACCGCGAGAAGTTCGCGTCGGCCGACGGCCTCGGTCACTTCTTCGGTCTCGAGCACCGGCCGCCCGCGGAGGTCGCCGACACCGAGTATCCGTTCACCCTGATGACCGGACGTCTGCTCTTCCACTACCACACCCGGACCCAGACCGGCCGGGCGGAGCTCCTCCACCACGAGGTGCCCGCAGGCTACGTCCAGATCAACAGCGAGGATGCCGCGCGTCTGAAGATCCAGAACGGCGAGAAGATCAAACTCACCAGCAGGCGCGGCGAGGTCGAGACCATCGCGAAGGTGACCGATGAGGTCGCACCCGGCGTTCTGATGATGACGATGCACTTCGGGGATGCGGCCGCGAACATGCTGACGAACACCGCTCTCGACCCGCTCTCCAAGATGCCGGAGTTGAAGCACAGTGCTGTGAAGGTCGAGAAGATCACGGGGGTGCAGTAAATGGCAGCAAAGGGAGATATGGTATACGCCTGGACGACGAGCCCCGATATCGCCAGCGTCGCGGAGTGCGGCGGTGCGGTGACCGGACTGCTCAAGTATGCCCTGGAGAACAAGATCGTCGACGCCGTGCTGGCGGTGAAGAAAGGAGTGGACCTCTATGACGCGGTCCCCACGATCATCACCGACCCCGCCGAGCTCTCGGAGACGGCAGGCTCGCTCCACTGCGGGACGCTCCTGCTCTCGAAACTGATCAAGAAGTACCTGGGCGGCGCGAAAGACATGCGTCTCGGGGTGACGGTGAAGGGGTGCGACGCGATGGGTATCTACGAACTCGCGAAGCGCAACCAGGTCAACCCGGATAACCTCCTCATGATCGGCGTCAACTGCGGCGGTTCCGTCAGCCCCGTGGCTGCCCGGAAGATGATCCGCGAGAAGTTCGGGGTCGACCCCGACGACGTTGTCAAGGAAGAGATCGACAAGGGCCAGTTCATCATCGTCACGAAAGACGGCCAGCACAAGGGCATCTCGATGGACGAGCTTGAGGACGAGGGCTACGGCCGCCGCAGCAACTGCCGCCGCTGCAAGATGAAAGTCCCGCGCCAGGCGGACCTCGCCTGCGGCAACTGGGGTGTCATCGGCGATAAGGCCGGCAAGGCCACCTTCGTCGAGGTCTGCTCCGAGAAGGGTGCAAACCTCCTCGATGCGGCCGCAAAAGCCGGAGCGATCGCCACGGAACCCGCGAACCCGAAGGGCATCGAGATCCGCGGCAAGGTCGAGAACGCGATGCTGAAACTCGGCGACAAGTGGCGGGCGAAAGACTTCGAGGCGCTCGGCGAGGGCAAGGAACGTCTGAAAAAGATTATGGAGGACTCGTCCCGGTGCATCAAGTGCTACCAGTGCATCGAGAACTGCCCGATCTGCTACTGCGAAGAGTGCAGCACGAAGAAGTCCTATCTGGTTCCGCCGGGCGAGCTTCCTGTGCCGTTCATGTTCCACCTGATCCGGTTCGCACATATCGCCGACTCCTGTGTCAACTGCGGCCAGTGCGAGGAGAACTGCCCGATGGAGATCGCGAACTCGCTCTACATGCACTCCCTGCAGACGGAGATGGAGAAGATGTTCGGCCACACCCCGGGTGTGGACATGGAACTCCCGGTGCTCGCGCTCGTCGAAGAGACGGCGGAACGGGAGCGGCTCTCCGCAACCGGCAGCGACCAGATCTTCGACGTGTTTAAGTAAGCGATGTTCCGAGAAGCCGTCAGGCTTCGAAGGAACGGAGCTCGAGAAAACGCGAAGCGTTTTCGAAGGACGACGGACGGAACGTCCGGAGCATGAGCACCATCAGGTGCGATGGCCGGCAGGCGGTGACGGGGTAACACCCCGACCCCCCCCTGCCTGTGCCCGACCGTTCGGCCGGGTGTGTGATCAACGACATCTTGAGTTCCATAAAAACCCGAATGTGCCCGTGCCGGGGCGCAAAAGGGTGTGTCTGGCAATACCCGGCGGCGGGGGAAATTCCCCTGTCATCTCTTCCCGCCCCCGGACAGCCGTTAATACCCTTTTTACACCATTTTTCAGGGCATTTAAACGAAGGGGTTCCGGGAAGCGGGAGACGCGGAGATCGGAAGGCTGAACTGCTCCAGTACCCCATTGAGATGATCGATATGAGGTTCGTATGCCCGCTTATTGTCGTTCGTGACGTGAAGGTCTCCAGGGCGTTCTACGAAGAGGTGCTGGATCAACAGGTTCTCCACGATCACGGCGAGAACGTGATCTTCGAGGGAGGGTTCGCGATACACCTGATGTCGCACTTCCAGGACCTCATCGGCGTCGCCGAGAACGATATCGCTCCGCGGTCGAACAACGCCGAACTCTACTTCGAAGAGGACGACCTGGACGGCTTCCTGACAAGGCTCAAAGGGATGGACTCCGTGAACTACGTCCACGAACCGATCGAGCAGGCCTGGGGACAGCGGGCCGTCAGGTTCTACGATCCCGACATGCACATCATCGAGGTCGGCGAACCCATGGAGAGCGTGGTAACGAGGTTCCTTGAGAGCGGGTTCTCGGTCGAAGAGACCGCACGGCGCACCTCGATGCCCGAGGAGTTCGTCCGGCAGTGCGCATGAGAGGTGCGGTGGGGACGAAAACCGGTATCGTCTGGTCCCCTCCCGTGCATGATCTCTACAGAGAATCGATCCCGCCCCCAGCGATCCCGGCGGCGCGTGCGGCATACGCAAAGTGAGGAACCATGTTCAAGAGAATTGCCTGTATCCGTATCAGCGGCGGAGAGATCGCCCACGATGCCGCCGAAGAGACCCCGGCGGCGATCTTCGTCAACGGCCGGCACCTGACGACCGTCATCTTGAGCCCCGGCGAGTTTGAGGACTTCATCACCGGCTACCTCTACACCGAGGAGATCATCGGGAGCGCGGACGAGATCGAGTCGGTCAGGATCGAAGAGAACCGGATCAGTGTCATCACGAAGAACATCTTCAGGCGGGTCAGCGTGAAGAAGACCATCCTCTCCGGGTGCGGGGGAGCCGTCTCCTACATCGACACCCAGAAACTGCCCGCAATCAACTCCGATCTCGTAGTTACCGTGCCAGAGATCGAGGCCGCCGTCGCCGCCCTCACCACCCACAAACCGCTCGACGCGGTTGCTCTTGCTTCAGGAGGCCGCGTCGTCGCCCGCGCAGAAGACCTCGACCGGCACAACGCCCTCGATAGGGTGATCGGCCGGGGGCTGCGGGAATCTCTCGACTTCTCGCGGACGGTTGCCGTCGGCACCGGAACGGTCACCTCCGAGATGGTCAGGAAGTGCCTGATCGCCGGCATCCCGGTGCTCGTCTCCACCGGGGCCCCGACCGCGCTTGCCGTGGAGGTTGCGGAGGAGACCGGGCTCTGTATCGTCGGGTTCGCGGGCACGCCGGAGATGGCGGTGTATACGCACGCGGAGAGGGTTATAGAACTGGGCGCATAGGGCCCGGGTGAGCGGGCGGTCCCGGGGGGAGGGATGAGTCCGTGGGGTTCAGGAGTGGCCCTGTATATTTGATCGTGGCAGGAGAGAATGCCCAGCCGTATCTAGGCCCGGGAGTTTCCTGCCACCGGTAAGATAGTGCGTTCAGATTTAATTTTCCCAAATTTGCCCATGTAGTGAACCGTGGGGGTATCGCCATTGGGGGAGGGGCTGACGGGGAGGGGGCGTGCCCCCTCCCCTGTCTCTACCTTGTACGCGGACATCTGTAACCCCCACCACCCGCGCTTCACGCTCCTCCCGCCCCCAAGGGGGCGGGCAGTGCATGGCGATAGGCGATGCCCCTACGGGACATCGCTGGAGAAGACCGGATGTTCTGGATTTACGATATCCTAGTAGGCACGGGGTTTGAGCACCGGAGGTGCGCACCCCTCACTTCCCTCGAAATCCGTGCTAAGTGCAACCGAAGAGCAGATTCCAAGAGTAGACTGGAGATGTGGAAACCCTGAGCCTGGAAGAGCCAAACGCCGAATGGGGTTAGAGGATTGAGGGAGACGGCTCTACCGCCCCCGGCTGATCTCATCGACGGCCGCGATCAGGAGATCGATCTCCTGCTCCGTCGTGAAGGCCGCCATGCTCGCCCGCACCGTCCCCTCCGGGAGGTCCAGGTGCTCCATCAGCGGCTGGCAGCAGTGGTGCCCCGAGCGCACCAGGATATCCGCATCCTCATCGAGCATCTGCGCCGCCTCCTGCGGGTGGACGCCGTCGATGGTGAACGAGACGATCCCTATCCGGGCACCCGGTTGCCGGCCCGCATAGACCGTGACCCCGTCTATCCCGGAGAGCCCCTCGATCAGCCGGGCGGTCAGGCGCTCCTCGTGCCGGTGGATCCTCTCCATCCCGATTCCCGAGAGGTAGTCCACGGCGGCGCCGAGCGCGATCCCGCCGCCGACGTTCGGCGTCCCGGCCTCGTAGCGCTGGTAGCCCTCCGCCGGAACGTAGCCTTCGGCGCTCACGCTCGCGACCATCCCGCCGCCGAGCATCGGGGGCTCGATAAGGAGATCCCGCATCCATAGGACCCCGGTCCCGGTCGGGCCGAACATCTTGTGCCCCGCAAAGCAGAGGATGTCGCAGCCGAGGTCCGCGACGTTCACCGGCATGTGCGGGAGCGACTGCGCCCCGTCCACCAGGAGGAGGGCGCCGTGCTCCCGGCAGAGCGCCGCGATCACCTTAACCGGCGTCGTCACGCCGAGGACGTTCGAGGCGTGGGTGACGGCGACGAGCCGGACGCCGCCTCCGGCCAGAGTCTCCTCGAGCGCGGCAAGGTCGAGCGAATAATCGGCATCGATCCCGACCACGTCGAGCGCGACCCCCTGTTTTGCAAGCGCCCTCCAGGGGAGAAGATTCGAGTGGTGCTCAAGGATGGTGGTCGCCACGCGGTCGCCCGGCTTCCAGGAAAGCCCCTGCGCGACCATGTTGATCGCGTCGGTGGCGTTCCTCGTAAAGACAGTCACCCCCGCCTCTCCGCCGATGAACCGGGCCACCTTCTCGTGGGCGTGCCAGTAGCGCTGCGTCGCAATCCGGGTCAGCCGGTGAACGCCCCGGCCGACGTTGGCCCGGTAACGGTGCTCGAACTCGACGAGCGCCTCCACCACCGGCTCCGGCGAGAAGGTCGTCGCCGCGTTGTCGAGATAAACGATGTCGCCGAGGATCGGGAAGTCCTTGCGGATCTCGTCCGGGACGGACTCGGTCTCTGCCGGCAGTGCCGGCTCGCGGGTATCCGTACTCTTCATAGTTGCCACCTTTGCCACTTCCCTGATCAGAGACTACCGCAGGGTAACGTCGTCGTTGACAGGGACGCCCCGTTCCCTGCAGATCTCGCGCATCTTCGGGGGCAGCGTCCGCCACCGCCAGAGCCCCCACCGGTGGTAGGCGTCCGGCAACCTGTTCTTCTCCGCCCACCTGATAAGGAATTCGTCCCAGCGGTCCGCCAGTTCCGGGTGCATCTCCCGGACACCCTCGTACTCGCTCTCGAGCGCCGCCGGGCAGAGGTAGCAGCCCACCCGCTCAAGCCCCATCTCGTAGAGCGGGTTCATCGGAGCCTCGCGCCACCAGAGGTAGAGGAAGACCTCGAGCGCCCGCCAGTTCCGGATCGGCGAGACGTTCAGCTGCAGGGGATTTACCGGGTTCTGGGTCGTTTCTTCGAGATCGGCACGGTTCCGGGATTCATACCACCGGTTCCCCTGGATGGTGACGCAGGGACCGATCCCGGCGAGATAGGTATTCAGAGGATCGAGTTTCAAGAATTTGCAGCACCAGCGGCCGTCCTTCGTCGGCGGCCCCGCCTTCTCGACCTCCCGGAAGAAGTCGCCGCCTTTTTGGATGATCTCGACGCCCTGCGACGCCGTGAACTCCACTGTCTCGGGGAGCTCGAGCCCGGTATCGATGAAGAACGCCTTCTCCACCCCCGCCTTCCGCGCAAGATGGAGAACGGCGGTGCTGTCCTTGCCGCCGGAGAACGAGACGTTCACGCACGGCCGGTCGCTCATGTGTTTTTTGATGGTGCGGACGGCGTTGCGTTCGAGGTTTTTTAAGTGGTAGCGGTTCTTCTCGATCACCTCGTCCCAGCCCGGGTCGGGCCGGGTGCGGGGCTCAACAGGGATGAGTTCCTTCACCCGGACCAGTCCGTCCCTGACGATGCCCGTGCCGAACCGGTTTTTGTAGGAGACGATGACCGTCCCGTCCGGCACGGGAGTCGCCAGAGGAAACCGTTTCCCGCCGACACGGCCCTTATGGGCGTTCACCGCGGGCTCGGCCTCGAGGTCGACGATGCCGCGGGTCACGTGCGGCAGGATGTGCGGGAGCGCTTCGGGAGCGATATCGAGACTGAACTTCCGCGCGATCGGGTCGAACGTGAGCCAGCCGAGCCGGTCGCCGTGGACAATCACGAGGTCTGCCCGGTCGACGCCGCCGGTCTTGTTCAGGAGCACGACGCGGGGCAGCGGGATATCATCACCGAACCGTTCGGCAAGAAGGCGCCGGATAAGGGCCATGTCCGCCGCGAGTGCCGGCCGGACGTCGTGCGGCTGCAGGAGCGCTATCTCCCTGGCTTTCGCTCCGCAGGCACAGGTGCGCCCGATGAGGGGGACGTTGCACTGGTCGCACCAGTAGAGGACTTTCTTTACTGCCGGTTCGCGCTTCACTTCAAGAAGGGTTGGCGGCTGCAGGCATTAAGTGAACCGACCGGGGTGCCCCCGCCCTCACGGCCGCCTCAGCATCAGGCCGGGACCGGCTACCTGGAGTCACCAGTGCTCGCAAGCGGCACCAGTTCCGATACCTCCTTGCGCTGCTTTTCCTGCGGCCGGTCGGCAGGGTAACCAAGCGGGGTGAACGCAACGGGCTCGGCGTCACCGGGAATGCCCAGCACCTCGCGCGCCGCGCCGGTATCGAAGGCGGCGACCCAGTGGGTCCCAAGCCCCAGGCTCGCAGCCGCGAGCGTCAGGTGATCGATGGCGATTGCCACGTCCACGTCGCTGTAGTTCTTCCCGTCGGAGCGCGTCCACGCCTCCGACGGCACCGTGCAGGCGCGATGAGAATGGGCGCCTCCCAAAAGAACGCTCTCCCGTAAATGCGGCCGAGTTCGTTCTCCTTTCCGGCGGTGTGGATGACGATGAACCGGAAAGGCTGCCGGTTGGCCGCCGTCGGCGCCAGGCGGACGGCATCGAGCACCGCACCGAGTTTTTCGTCCTCGACGGGGGCCTTCTTGAACGATTGGACACTGTAGCGATTCCGCGCGAGGTTGAGAAAACCTTCGAAGCCCTTCATGGAGAGTTCTGTGGTGGCCATGGTGCCCGCATCGTACCGACCTCTATATATGGTTGTCCTTAAGGGCGGCGCAAGATCTTTATTCACATAACTACGAACAACCCCTGATGCCATCCTGTTGTGTAAACAACCTCGGTGGAAAAGTGCTCCTCCTGAACGCAACGCCCGACGAGGCGAACGACTATGTCCGAACGCACTGCAGGGAATACTACGAGATACCGCCGAACTTTGTGTTCAGGGATGTCCGGGTGCTCCTGAGGTCTCCGATGCTCGTCGGGCTTCAGGTCAAGAGGGGAAAGATCCTGCTGCCGTTCACGAAACGCTGCGCCGGTCCCGGAACCATGCTCTACGAGATCGCGGCAAAGGAGGGCGACCTCGACTTCATCCGAAGCAGCCTCCCCAGGGTCTCCGGGTAAGAGCAATTCCGGCCCGCAATGCACCGGGACATCCCGGAAAGATGACGGATGCGCCCCCTACGGGGCTTTGCATTTACATCAACTCCATGTTACCGTACCCGCAGAGCCTGACCGATCGCTATATAGTCCCTGACTGAAAAACGCTATAATGATCATTGTGGGCATTAAGGAGTGGGTAGTCCCTCAGGATAAGGTTTTTTTTGATCTTTTCGACAGGATGGCCCAGACGGTCGTCTCCGCAGCCGATCTGCTCGTCGAACTCGTCGAGAACTTCGAGAACGTGAAAGAGCAGTGCCATAGGATGAAGCAGATCGAGCACCAGGGAGACGAGATCTCGCATGAGATCTACGAGCAGCTGAACAGGACGTTCA
>NZ_JMIO01000063.1 GCF_000691865.1 Methanoculleus sp. MH98A
TTTCCAGTGCGGTGCAGTACTTCTGGGATAAGAGAGCATCACAGGCGAAAGATCAGAATGACCGTGGTGTAAGAGATCAGGGCTTTCGTTCGGAGGCGACGGGCGGAAAGCATATGGATGGATTCTTCTCGCTGATCCGAAGTCTGCTCGTGGATATCGGAGTTCCCGAGGATGATATCTGCACGCAGAAGAGATCGCTCGATCTTCCAGGATACTTCCGTGCTGAAAAACAGTGGGATCTTATCGTCATCAAGCACTATCCCGACGGGAAGAGGGAACTTGTTGCTGTCCTTGAACTGAAATCCCAGAAGGGGCCTTCGTTCGGGAACAACATCAATAACCGGACCGAGGAGGTTTTAGGGAGCGCATACGATCTCTGGACTGCCTACCGCGAGGGAGCGTTCAGGACATCTCCCTCTCCCTGGTTAGGGTATATGCTGCTGCTTGAGGATTGCGAGGGGTCTCGAAGGAGCGTGAGGAACAATGAACCGCACTTTGAGGTATTTCCGGAGTTTAAGGGCGCTTCTTACATCGAACGCTATCGACAGACCTGTCTCAGGCTGGTGCGCGAAAGAGTCTATTCCGAGGTCTGCTACTTGCTTGCGAAGGAAGAGGATAGGGCGAAACCACGGAACTATTCCGAACCAGACGAGATTTTATCGGGATACCGGTTCCTGCGCTCCCTGTGTTCCCACCTGAGCAACTTTTACGAGATCGCGTAACGCTGTCTCTGACCCGTTGCCGTCAGCGGATCGGTTGCGGTCGCGTCAGCACCCGGAGTCATTGATCGGAGAGCGCACGAAGATGGGGGTCTCTACCCCATCGCCAGCACGAACCGCAGCGCCGCGACGATCATCGGCATCGTGATGAGGAGGATCAGCATCACCGTCACGAACCCGCTGATAGAGGCGACGACCTTCTGCGCGTATTGGGACCAGCCACGGCGCTCGAAGAACCGTTCCACGCCTTCCTTCATCATGTAGCCGCCGTCGAGCGGGACGATCGGGATGGCGTTGAACATCCCGACCAGCAGGTTGAACCACCCGGTCCAGAAGAGGAGATGAACCGTGCCCCAGAAGAGGGGGAACGGCTCCTCCCAGGCTATCTGCTCGGGGGTATCGACGAGCAGGATCCCGAGCTGCTGGGTGTTGCCCTGGATGAAGGCGTCGATCGGGGCTATCGTCAGGTAGAGGGGGGCAAGGAGCCCGAGATCCGCGACGTTCCCGATATGCTCCTTCACCGCGGGAGCACTGTAGTAGTAGACCCCCATGAACCCGGAATCCCGGTCGCCGTCGAGCGCCTCCGGCCACTCGGAGAGGGTGAGCGTGTAGGTGCTCTCGACCCCGTCTTTTGCGGCCGTCAGCGTGACCGTCTCTCCCGGCTGCGTCCCGTCCATGATCGCCGCAATCTCTTCCTGGCTTGCCACGGGAACACCGTTCACGCCCGTGATGATCGAGTAGCCGGGAATCCCCGCGTCGGCCGCGGGGTAGTCCTGGTAGACTCCCTGGACGAGCGGGACGGCAAGGGGCGTCGCCATCCCGAAAAGAAGGAACATCGCCACAAAGCATGCGAGGCCGAAAACTATGTTGTTCGTGATCCCGGCGCCGAACATCCGGATCTTGGGCATCCCCCTGGCCGCTTCCACGTCCTCCTCGTCGGGCTCGACGAACGCCCCTATCGGGATGACGGCGATGAGAAGGCCCATGCTCTTGACCCGCATATCCTCGACCCGGGCGAGGATGGCGTGACCGAACTCGTGGATGACGATCGTAAGGAGGAGGCCGAGGAAGACGGCCGCGGTGATCGGGATCGCCTGGTTGACGCCCGGTATCGCGAGGAGGTTTCTCGGATCGTAGATCCCGGTCGGCTCCGGGGTATGCACCAGATACTGGGGAACCGCGACGAGCAGGGCGAGGGTCATGAAGGCCGAGACCACGACGACCAGCAGGACCCCGAGCGTCGCATAGGCCCGGAGCACCGTCCCGAACTTCCGGAACCAGTCGAAGAAACCGACCCGCTCGGTCTTGATGGCGAGGACCGGGCCGAAGAACATGACGTGATCCTGAAACAGCCCTCGTTCACGGATGTAGTAGGCTATCAGGAGGTATGCCGCAACGAGGAGAAGGAGTATCTGGAGCCAGTTCATCACTCAGGATTAGGGCGCGCGAGGCATAAATTCTTGGTCAGGTGAAATCCTGCATCGTCGTCTGACAGAGATTCGTGACCGTCTTCCAGCTCCGGCGGGCGCAGGCCGGCGGGCTCCCGTGAGAGCGGATGTAGCCCCGGAGGAACTCGATGGTCGCCGGGTCGGAGGGGTAGCCGCTCCCGATCGCCCCGTACTGCCGCTCGAGTTCCCGGATTGCCCGGTCACGGGTGACTTTCGCGACGACGCTCGCCGCGCCGACGATCTTGTGCCGGGCGTCGGCGTGGTGTTCGGCGACGATCTCGCAGGGATAGTCGAGGAGCCCCGCAACCGTCCGCCCGTAGCGTTCCGCGTTCACGTCGCAGGCGTCCACGTAGGCGCACTCCGGCTGGAGGCTCATGAGCGCCTCGGCGTGAAGTTCGGCCACGCAGGCGTTCATGCTCATCCTGCTCCGGGCATCGTCGATCCCGGTGGCATCGATGGTGACGATCGCTATGGAAAAATCGCGGAAGAGGATCTCGTAGAGTGCCTCGCGCTGTTTCGGCCGGAGCGCCTTCGAGTCCCGGATGGGAAGGGCCGCAAGGTCCTCGATCTCGCGGCACCCGACGGCGGCGACGACCATCGGGCCGAGAACCGAACCCTTTCCTGCTTCGTCCACTCCGCAGATCACACAACCTGGTTTATTCGCAAGGTATTTCAATGCTGACGGTTGAATCCAGATGGATGTACACGATCATCATCGGCCTTGGAGGAATCGGCCGGAACCTGACTGCGATCGCCGTGAACGCCGGCGACTCCGTGGTGGTGATCGACCAGGACGAGGAACGCGCGAGCGATATCCTGGAGCACTACGATGTTCTTGCCATCACCGGGAACGCGACCGACAAATCGGTGCTCGAGGACGCGGGGATTGACCGGGCCGATGCTCTGGTCGCCACGACAAGCGACGACGCCGTGAACCTGATGACCTGCTGGCTCGCGAAACGCTACGACGTCGGCAACGTCGTCTCGATCGTCAACCAGAAAGAGCACTCCGATCTCTTCAACGAGGTCGGGGTGAGGATCAGCGAGAATCCCGACGAGCTGGTGGCGACCCGGCTCTACTACTGGGCGAAGAGCCCAAACCTCCAGCAGGTCGCCTCGATCCCCGGCGGCACCATCTTCGAGATCGTCGCCGACGAGGGCGCTCCCATCGTCGACCACGAGATCCGCGAACTCGAAGTCCGGGACTTCGTCTTCATCGCCATCCGGCGTGCCGGGGGCGACCTCATCATCCCGAGCGGCACCGTCCGTATTCGGCCGGGCGACATCATCACGGTGTTCACGAAAAAAGAGGCGGAGACGGAGACCTTAAAGACCCTCAACAAGCAGTTGATACGCTCAGGATAGCGTATCTTTGAGTGCTTTGAGTTCGAGGAGCAGTTTCGGGTTCCGCGTGATCAATTCTTTGATGAGAGCCAGGACCGAGAACTCTTTGAGGCTGATATTGGCAATTGATTCCGCGAGGGTGTTGAGTTTTGCATCGTCGAGGGTGACGAAGTACTCCTTGACCTTATAGTTCCGCTCGAGGATCGTGCCCATCCTCGATGTCCGCCACCCTGCATCGTAGGGCATCAGGGCCTCCTTCGAGCAGTTGCCCGCCGCTATGCACTCGGAGGCTACCTGTGCGGCGAGCCTGCCCGTGAGCATGGCGTTGCCGATCCCGCCGCCGGTGATGGGATCGACGACCCTTGCCGCGTCTCCGGCAACCATGAGCCCGTCGGCGACCGTGCAGGCGAGCGGCCGGCAGACCGGGACGCCGCCCGCGATCGCCTCGATCGTCTTACCGTTCGGGAAGTTCTTCGCGACGAACCGGTCAAGGTAGTCCTTTGCCCGGGACCCGTCCCGGCTCTTGCGGCCGGAGATGCCGATCCCGACGTTTGCCGTCCGGTCGCCCTTCGGGAAGACCCAGAGGTAACCTTCGGGCGCGATCTCGTTGCCCAGGTAGAAATCCGTCGAGCCTGCGTCGATATCGATATCGGTCATCAGGTACTGGGCGCAGCTCATCATCTCCCGGAGGGGGACGACGGTGTCGAGCCCGGCCCGACGGGCGAACTGCGCTTCCGTGCCGTCGGCGGCGATGACCACCTCGGCCCGGATATCCGCCGGCATGCCGACCGAGAGCACCTTCGCGCCCCGGACCGCTCCGTTCTCCATGATCGGCGCGGTCGCCCGGGTCTTGACGATCACGTCCGCCCCGGCCTCGGCAGCCTGCCAGACGAGTTCACGGTCGAATATCTTCCGGTCGAGGACGTAGCCGACCTCATTTCCCGCTTTGTCCTGTTCGAGACTGATGGTGGTGCCGTTCGGCGAGATGAGACGTGCTCGCTCGATATCGGCGGCTATCCAGCGCGGGTCGGGCTTGATGAACTCTTTTAAGAGTTCTTTGCCGATCCCCTCCGCACACCGGACGGGCGTGCCGATGGCGGCGCGCTTCTCGATGAGGCAGACCGTGTTTCCGGCTTCTGCTGCCGTCTTCGCCGCAAGAGCGCCGGCGGGCCCGCCCCCGATGATGAGGATATCGTAGTTATTCTTCATGGACGACCTCCAGTGCTCCGAGCGGGCACGCCCGTGCGCAGATACCGCAGGCGATGCATTCCCGCTCAAGGCTGAGGTACACATCGATCAGCTCGAGCGCATCCTCGGGACAGACTGCGACGCAGGTGCCGCAGTATCCACACTTGTCTCGGTTTATCCTGAGCATTGTACTCATAATGTCTTCTGTCCCGCAAAAACCTTTATGCTCCTCGCGCGAGTTGCAGCACCAGAATCTTCGTCCCTGATGCCGGATCTGTGCACCGTCGTCCCGCGCCGCCCGGAGCCGGGCGGCGAGACGGCCCACTGCTCCATTAAATAGGAGTTAGCACAAATTTATCTGGGTAACGTGAATGCCATGGGATTGAAGGGTGGACCCACGCAGGACGAAGTCATGGCCGTCTCGCTCGCAAAACTCGGCATCCTCCCGGGCGACCGGGTGGCCGATATCGGGTGCGGGACGGGAAAGATCGCCGTCGCTGCATCGAAGACGGCGGAGCGGGTCTACGCGATCGACCGCCGATCGGAGGCGATCGCGTATGCCCGGGCCGAGGCGGCTCGCGCCGGTGCAGAGAACATCGAGTTCTTCGAGGGCGATGCGGTGGAGATCCTCCCGGATCTGGGGGCGCTCGACGCCGCCTTTGTCGGGGGCTCCCGCCGCCTGCCGGAGGTCCTCGACCTCCTTGCCGATCAGGTGCGGGGGAAGATCGTCGTGAACGCGGTGATGGTCGGGACGCTTCATGAGGCGATAGCGAGCATGCAGCGCCTCGGGATCTTCGAGGAAGCCGTCCACGTCCAGGTCTCCCGGTCCGCCGGGATCGCCGGCGGGGTGATGTTCAAACCCATCAATCCCGTCTACATCGTCGTCGGGGGTGCCGGATGCTCGTAGGCGTGGGGCTCGGGCCCGGCGACCCGGAACTCCTGACCCTGCGGGCGGTCAGGCTCCTCCGGGAGGCAGCGGCGGTCTTTGTCCCCGGAAATCTTGCTTATGACCTGGTGAAGCCCTACCGGCCCGACGCCGCCGTCCTCAACTTCCCGATGACGAGCGACGAGGACTACATCCGAAGGTGCATGGAAGAGAACGCCGACCGGATTGCGCCGTACGCAGCGGACGGTCTTACCGTATTTGGGATCATCGGCGACCCGAACTTCTACTCGACCTTTTCACGGCTCTGCGAGGTGATTGCGGAGCGCTACCCGGAAGTCGCGTTTGCGACCGAGCCCGGGATCAGTTCCATCACGGCGTTTGCGTCGGTCGCGAACGTCCCGGTGGCCGGCGGATTTCTTGTCTCCGACGGGAACGGGCCGGAATCCCGGATCTTCATGAAAGTCAGGAAGCCGGCGGCGCTCGCGGCCTCTCTCTCGGAGGAGGGCTACTCGGAGTTCGTCCTCGTCGAGCGGATGTTCATGCCGGAGCAGCGGGTCTACCGGGGGGGCGATCTCCCCGAGAAGAGCGACTACTTCTCGATCCTCTTTGCGAGGCGGCCGCATGCATAAGTTCTACATCGTGGGTGCGGGGCCGGGGGCGCCGATCTCATCACCGTCCGGGGGATGGATCTCCTCCGGCGGGCGGACGTCCTCATCTACGCGGGTTCGCTCGTGAACCCGGAACTCGTGGAGAGATCGGGCGCAGGGCTGAAACTCGACAGCTGGGGGATGACCCTTGACGAGATCGTCGATGCCGTCGAGGAGCACGTCCGGGCGGGGAGGCTCGTCGTCCGGCTCCACTCCGGCGACCCGGCGCTCTACGGCGCGATCGTCGAGCAGATGGCGGAACTCGAGCGGCGCGGGATCGAGGCCGAGATCGTTCCGGGAGTATCGTCGCTCTTCGCGGCGGCTGCAGCCTTAAAGACCCAGTTCACCCTCCGCGACGTCTCCGAGAGCCTGGTCGTCACCCGCCCGGCGGGGGCGACGCTTGAATCGGACCTGATCCCCGAGCTCTCCCGCCTCGGGCAGACGATGGTGGTCTTCCTCGGAACCGAGCGGATGGAAGAGGTCCTCGCCCGGGTGGAGTGCCCGCCCGATACTCCTGCAGCGGTCGTTTACCACGCTTCCTGGCCCGACCAGAAGATCGTCCGGGGCACGGTGGCGGATATCGCGGCAAAGGCCCGGGCGGCCGGGATCGAGCGGACGGCGCTGATCGTCATCGGGAAGGTAGTGGATCCGGCGACGTCCGGGTTCGGGAGGTCGGTCCTCTACTCATGACCGGGACTGTCGTGATCGCGCTCGAGCGGTTCCTCCCCGACGCCCGCCGGATTGCGGACGCTCTCGGTGCCGACGTTCTCCCGTACGGCCCTGATGCCTTCCGGGCGGCGTTTGCCGGCTACGGCCGGATCGTCGCCCTGATGTCGGCCGGGATCGCCGTCCGGGGGATCGCGCCCCTCCTCACCGACAAGTGGCGCGACCCGGCGGTGGTGGTGGTCGGCCCGGATCTCCGCTACGCCGTCCCGGTTGTCGGCGGGCACCACGGCGGAAACGACCTGGCCCGGGAACTCGCCGCTCTCGGGATAGAGCCGGTGATCACGACCGCGACCGAGACCCGGGGGCGGGAGTCGGTCGAGGGGCTTGCCGCCCGCACGGGCTGTGACATCGTGAACCGTGACTCCACCCGGGCGGTGAACGCCGCGATGCTGGACGCCGACGTGCCTCTCTACGCCGTCGCCGGGCCGGGGATCGTCGTCGCGGGCCCGGGTGTCTCCCTCCTCGTCCGGGAGGGGGAGTACGTCGTCGGCGTCGGGTGCCGCAAGGGCATCGGCGCGGCCGGGGTGACGGCCGCCGTCCGGCAGGCGCTCGGAAAGGCCGGGATCGCCCCGGAAGAGGTGCTCGTCTATGCGACGACCGCAAAAAAGCGCGGCGAGACAGGGCTCATTGATGCCGTCGCGAACCTGGGCGGCAACCTCGTCTTCTTAGACGACGGGACATTGAACGCAGAGGAGGCTCCGTCGCCCTCGCGGGCCCCGCTGATCGGGCTTGCCGGGGTCGCGGAACCCGCGGCTCTCGCGATCGCGAAGCGAAAAGAACTGGTTCTTGTCAAACAGACATATGGTGGTGTCACTGTTGCAATCGCACGATAGCGGAGGACGGCTGTACATCGTCGGCACCGGCCCCGGTAACCTGCTGCAGATGACGCCCCGCGCCTTAAAAGCCCTCGGCGAGGCGGACTGCGTCATCGGCAACGGGTTCTATCTTGATCTTGTCGAGCCGATGCTCGCCGGAAAAGAGGTCGTCCGGAGCAGCATGGGCAAGGAGGTCGACCGGGCGGCAAAGGCGCTCGACCTCGCGCGCGACCGTGTCGTCGCGATGGTGAGCGGCGGCGACGCCGGCGTCTACGGGATGGCGAGCATCGTGCTCGAGGTGGCCGAACGGTCGGGCTCGCCAGTCGAGGTCGAGGTCGTCCCCGGGATCACGGCAGCGGTCTCGGCGGCGGCACGGCTCGGTTCGCCGCTCTCGGGCGACTACGTCACAATGAGCCTCTCGGATCTCCTGACCCCCCGGGAGGAGATCGAGCGGAGGCTCGACCTCGCGTTCCGGATGCGGGTGCCGGTCGTCCTCTACAACCCCCGTTCAAGAGGAAGGCCGCACAACCTTGATGCGGCGGTCGCGATCGCCCGCCGCCACCTCCCGGAGACGACGCCGGTCGGGGTGATCAAAAACGCCTACCGGGAGGGAGAGGAGCGCTTGATCACGACGCTTGGGGAGTTTGACGATCACTTCGCCTTCGTGGACATGCATTCGATCGTTTTTATCGGCGGAGAAGAGACCAGGATCTGGAGGGATGAGAATGGTGCGAGAGGAATCATCACGCCCCGGGGATACCACCGGAAATACGTATACTGACCTTGCGGCGGTCACGCCGGAGGCCTACGCGATAGCGAGCGCGAGCCGGAACCTGGCCCGGGAACGGGTGGGGAACACCACCCTCGAAGACCGGATCCGGCAGCGATGCTCGGTCGCGGTCGGCGACTTTGCGATGGCCGATCTCATGCGCTTCGCCGGCGGTCCGGTCGAGGCCGGGGTTGCTGCGCTTGCCTGCCGGGCGCCGATTATCGTCGATATCCGGATGGTGCAGGCGGGCATCCTGAAACGCGGGCACGCGAGCGAGGTCGTCTGCGTCCTCGACTACGGCGAGGATATCGCCCGCGAGCGCGGGATCACCCGGACGTCGGCGGGGTTCCTTGCCCTGCGCGACCGGCTGGAAGGGTCGGTCGTGGTCATCGGGAACGCTCCTTCGGCGCTTCTCGTCGTCTGCGAGATGATCCGGGAAGGAGTCCGGCCGGCGCTGGTCGTCGGAACCCCGGTGGGGTTCGTGAACGCCGCAGAGTCGAAGGGGATACTACGCACCATCGACGTGCCGTCGGTCTCGAACGCCGGCACCCGGGGCGGGACGCCGGTCGCGGTGGCGGCGATGAACGAGATCATCACGATTCATGCCGAGCGTGGAGGTCATGCGGGACCCGGTTACTGACTTCGAGTATCCCGGGGCGTGGGTGACGGCCTGCCGCTCCCCGGACCTTCTCGAAGACGTCCGGAGGGGACTTGCAGTCCTGACCGCATCGGGAACTGTCCTCCGGCGGGGGTTTTCGACCGGAACAACGGCGGCCGCGGCCTGCAAGGCTGCGATCCTCTCGCTCGCCTGCGTGACCATTCGGGAGGTGGACGTCACCCTCCCCTGCGGGATTACGGTCCGGTTCCCGGTCGACGGCTACCGCGGGCAGGCGTCCTGCCGCAAGGACGCCGGGGACTACACCGCGGATGTGACGGGGGGGCTTGAGTTCGTCGCGATGGCGGCCCCCTCCCTCTCCGGGGGAGTCCAGTTCGTCCCCGGCGAGGGTATCGGGAGTTTCGCCCGCGACACCCCCCGCCACCGGCAGGGGACGCCGGCGATCAGCGCCCCGGCGCTTGACTGCATCCGCCGCTCCATCGACGAGGCGGTGGAGGAGGCGGATCTCTCCGGGACGACGGTCATCCTCACGATCCCCCGGGGTGCGGAGGTGGCGCAGAAGACGCTGAATCCCCGGGTCGGGGTGCACGGGGGGATATCCGTCCTCGGGACGACCGGGTTCGTGGAGCCCTGGGACGACCATATGATAGAGGGCGTGATCGACCGCATCGCCCGGGCTCCCGGAGCGGTCGTGCTGACGACCGGCAGGCTCGGCCTGCGCTACTCCCGTCTCCTCTTCCCGGAGCACGAGGCGATCCTGGTCGGGAACAAACTCGAGGAGGCACTCCGGGCGGTCGACGGCGACACGGTCATCTGCGGGCTGCCCGGCCTGATCCTGAAGTTCATGAACCGCGACGTCCTTGCCGGAACCGGGTGCGTGACGGTGGAGGAACTCTCGGCGACCCAGCTCTGGGAGGAGACGGTCCGCCGGGAGCTTCGCGCATTCCAGGCGCGCTACCCCCGCGTCCGGGTGGTGATCGTCGACCGCGACGGCCGGATCATCGGGGAGTCGCCATGAAGATCGTCGGCGTGGGCTGCGGCCCCGGTATGCTGACCGCGGAGGCGGCAAGGGTCATCGCGGGCGCGTCGCTCGTCTACGGCTCCGCACGGGCGATCGCGCTTGCCCGCGACGCCATCCCGCCGGGCTGCGAGGTCAACGAGATCGAGGATTACCGGAGCCTCCGCTCCCTTCCGGCCCATGCGGTCGTCCTCTCGACGGGCGACCCGATGCTTGCGGGGCTCGGCTACCTCCCGGGCGACGTCGTCCCCGGGATCTCCTCCCTCCAGGTCGCGTTCGCCCGCCTGAAGGTTCCGCTGGCGCGGGCCGCGGTCGTCTCCGCCCACGGGAAGGATCACGACCGGGCGATAGCCGAAGCGCGGGAGGAGGCCGTGCGGGGCAGGGTCGTCTTCCTCGTCGCCGACCCGGCCTTCGACGTCGGGGCGCTCGCGGCCTCCCTCCCGCCCCGGACCCGGCTTGCCGTCTGCGAGGATCTCGGCTACCCGGCAGAACGGATCACTGTCGGGACGGCGGCACAGCCCCCGGCGCCGCTGGGCGAACTCTATGTGGTGGTGGCGGGGGCGTTTTAGAGGGTGTCCGATCTGGATACGTCACCAGGGGATAGGAGATGCATCCCCTTCTGGTTTTGAAGTCTCAGTACTTCACGAATTTCGGCACCCGACACTAAGCGGGGCGGCCTCGTAAAATTCGGTACCGAGGAGTTGGTAACGCCCGGACACCGGAGTTCGCGTTCTTCGCGCCTTCGCGTGAGGTGACGGTAGGCGTAGTGCCGAGATCTCACGCGAAGAGCGCGAAGCCGCGAAGTGCGACGGATGGGGCATCCGGAGCTTGAGAAGACCGAAGGTCTTCGAAGTGCGATGGTTCGTTAGAACCGGAGCATGAGCACCGCAGGTGCGAGCCGCGACGTTCCATCCGGCCCGGAGCATGAGCACCGCAGGTGCGAGCCGCGACGTTCCATCCGGCCCGGAGCATGAGCACCGCAGGTGCGAGCCGCGAAGAACGCGAAGAGATCTGTGGAATACTGAACGTCACGCTATTCCGCAGGCGGTTGGAACCACATATTCTACGCTGTGGAAGCCGCGAGACCCGCCGCGGCGCTCTCCTTCTTCCGGAACTCGTAGCCCGACCGGAGGAGATCGAGGAAGATTGCCTGGTACGCACCTCGTCTGCAGAGTTCGAGATGGTAGCGGTGCACCGTCGATTTCGTCCCGTATCTCACCGGCACGTCGCTCCAGGCGCACCCGGTGGTGAGGACGTAGAGAACCCCGTTGAAGAGGTTCCGGGGGTCGCGCCGGGGCCTGCCGATATGGGGTTTTTGAGGCGGGAGGTGTCTACGGACGATCTCCCAGAAGTCGTCGTCGATCTCCCGAAACGTCATGAGCGCCGCATACCCCGGCGAGACCTTATAGTTTTGGGACGGTTCGGACTCCCGCGGTCACGCCGGGCGGTAGTTCATGACGATGATCTCGCGGACCTCTCCCCGTTTCGTCCCATCGCAGTTGATTGCTCTCCTTGCCGGGACCCGGTCGATACGATACCCGGCGTAGAGGTCGTCGAAGAACCCGTCTTCGGGGTCGGCGTTCCTGGGATCGGAGTTGCTCAGCATGAGTTTCGCGCCCTTTGCGCCGCAGCGTGCATAAAACTCCGCCAGACGCCTCTGCTCCTCGTCGGAGAACCTGTTCTTCGAGTACTGCGTGAACGACGACGTCCGGTTCAGCGGCCGGTAGGGCGGGTCGAAGTAGACGAAGGTGTCCTCTGCGATGTACGGCTCCGCCTGCGTGAAGTCGCCGAGATGGATGGTCGTGTTCCGGAACGCGAGCGAGTCGGCCCGGAGCACCTCTTCGTGCAGGATCTTCGGCTTTTTGTACCTGCCGAACGGGACGTTGAACCCGCCCCGGGAGTTCACCCGGTAAAGGCCGTTGAAGCACGTCCTGTTGAGGAAGATGAACCGTCCCGCCCGTTCGACCCACGCGTCACCGTACCCGGTAAAGTCGATCTCCTGCTTCTCGCGATTGAATGTATCCCTGACAGCGTAGTAGTAGTCCCTGCGCCCCGAATCGTCTTTTGAAAGAAACTCGTCTTCGACGTCGCGCAGGTATTCGATGAGAGCGGGGGCGTCGTTTTTCACGACGGTGTAGGCGAGGACGAGGTCCTCGTTGATGTCGAAGAGGTGGCACTCCCTGAACGCAAAAGTGCTGTTGAAGTGAAAATAGACCGCTCCGCCGCCCATGAACGGTTCGACAAAGACCGGAAGGGTCCCCTCGGCGAGTTCCCGCGGAACTCGGGCGGCGAACGCATCGAGCAGTTGCGCTTTCCCGCCTGCCCACTTGAGGAACGGTCGTGCGGTGGGTGTTGCCATCGGTCTCTTCTCATCGGGATGAATGCTGCAGGAGAAGTTGGTCTTGAAGGGCATTAGCGTTGTCCGTCTCCTGCGTCGGGTTCAGCCGCTACCGCCCGTTCGAGCACCCTGATTTTGGGCTTTGTTAAACCCCTCTCCTCGGAGGACGAATCACCTCCGGATTATCTATACGTCGCCGATTCACGCGAAGACGCGAAGAACGCGAAGGAGTCCATCAGTACCCATCCAGACTTCGCGCCTTCGCGTCTTCGCGTGAGGCCACGTCACTGACTTCTATTGGTAATCGGGAGTTATCCAGAGATTGTGGCAAGCAGTTCAATCTGGCCGTTTTTTTAGCATCTTCTCGATTGCCCACCGGCCCCGGCCGAGTTCACTTCCCAGGATCTCGACCGCCCTCTTCTTCGTCTCGCCGGACTCGATGAGCGCGGCGAACCGGGAGACGAGGATCTCGCGGTCGGTCTCCGTCCAGGGTCTGCCCCGGTTCGCCGGCTCCCCGGTCTCCGGTGTCCGGAGCGTGGAAAGCAGGCAGCCCGGCCGGGTATCCCGCAGTTCTGCGATCTTCAGGTCGAAGACCTGCTTTGAGGCCTCGAACCCGGTCGCCCGGCGGTTGAGGGCGACGGCCACCTTTGCGGTCGTAAATCCGCCAAGGAACATATCGCAGACGAGATCGCCTTCGTTGCTGCTGTACTGGATCATCTTTACGAGCAGTGCCGTCGGCAGTTCGTTCTTGTTCTTCGCCTGTCCCGGTTTGTACTCGCGGTTGATGCACCAGACGTCTTCGCGGTCGCGGTAGTTCAGCGACCCGTTGTCCGGCCCCCTCTCCCCGGTTCCGTAGCGCGACTCCAGGTTGAACGTCCGCTCGCCGCCCGGTTTTTCGTAGAAGAGGATGTGGTAGTGGGAGGAGACGTATTTTCTGCTCGTGTAGACGCCGAAATTGTAGCGCCAGATGATATGGTTGACCTCGCGAAGGTGCGTCTGCCGTAGCGCGTGGAGGATGTGGTAGAGGTTCGTGTAGCCCGAGACGATGTAGATCGACCCGCCCGGCCTTAATATCCGTTCGGCTTCCCGGATCCACCTCTGGCTGAACTCCCCGTAATCGGATGCGGGGACCTCGACGTAGCCGTCGACGACGAACGCCTCGTCACGGTTGTAGTGCTGGTGCAACCGGTCGCCGTTGATGCCGTAGGGAGGGTCGGTGACGATCAGGTCGACCGAGTCGTCGGGGATATGCGCTCTTGCCCCCGCGATGCAGTCGCCGTTGTAGAATATGTTGCCGTTGATCTCCTCGGACCTCATAATTTTCCTCGGCGGCATGTTGCGGGCTCTACGTACAGTACAACCGTACGGGCATAAGAGATACTCGTTGTGATTGCGGTTCGTCTCCCGGTACATTCAGGAGAACCGGAGAGTTCGTCCCGCACCGGAGCGGGGGGCAGCGCGCCTTCGCGTGAGGTCACATTACCGCCTCTATTGATAACTGAGTGCTATTCGAAGGTTGTGTGAAGCATTTCAACTGAGCCGCTATTTCCGTCACCGGGGCGAGCGTTCCCGGAGGCGTTTCTCGCGCAGTTTCAGGCCGGTGAAGACGGCGAGAACTGCGACGACGATCGCGGCCAGGATGCCGATTCCGAGCGCTTGGTTCTGCCGGTAGATGTCCAGGAGCACGTCGGAGCCGAGAGCGAGGGCGAGGCTGGAGGCGAGCGATCCGGCGCAGACGCAGGCAAAGACCCGGGCCTGATCCAGCCCCAGCAGCCGGCCGAGAATCGACCCGTTCATCGCACCGGTCCCTGGAGCGGGAAAAAGACGAAGAGAACGAGCCCGATCGTTGAGAATCGCCGGATCCACGGCCGGGTATCGGTGTAGTTCCGGCCCGCCGCCATCCCGCTCTCGAGCAACCGGCCGATGAGCGGGATCTTCAGCGCCAGGTCGAAGTTCCAGACGACAAAGAGGGAGACGGCCACGTCGAGGAGAACGATCGCGAGGGTGATGAGCCACCAGGGGTAACCCATCACGATCGCGATGGGAATGATCGACTCCTTCCCGGCCGGGGGGACGAAGTAGGCGGCGAGCAGTCCCGAGATGACGAGGAACTGCTGGTAGGGCTCGATCAGGTAGAGCGCTGCAAAAATAGCCAGGGCGATGGCGATCGGGAGGATGAATTTTATGGGGCCGGCAAGGTAGGGGTTTGCGAGGAGCGCCTTCCAGCCCTCCGGCCCGGGTATATTGGTGGTATCGTCTGCGCTCATAGGTCGATCTCCGGCAGGGAGATACTCAATTCAGATTGGGGTTTTGGGGTTAATACGTTATCTGCAGGGGTTCCAGCAGGTTCAAGTTCATGAAGCGCAAGGATAGGTAGCATGACCCCTGTCCCCGTCACCCGGCCGCCTCGTGCCCTCCCCGTTGTCGATGCCGGCACCCGGGAGAGCGCCTTGTGCACGATCGCGAACGTCGCGACCGCGCTCGAGACCCTGCGCGAGGTGAGAAAGCACGTTCGCGGCGACCACAAGCGGCGCCTCGACGACGTCGCGGTGGTCCTCCGTGTCGCCGCGCTCGATGCCCAGGCGACCTACGCGATCACCGACGAAGAGGCCCGGTCGTTCATCCGGGACTGTCGCTCGAGGTGAGGTCGCCGGGCAGCACCGGCTCGGTGAGGGCGTGGACGAAGCGCTCCCACCTGTCCGTACCGTCCCCGACGTAGTCCCGGACAATCCGGTAGCCCTGCGCGAGAGCCACCGGGTACGCCCGGAACTCCTCGATGAACCGGAGACGCACCTGTGCCGCTTTCGGGTCGAGGAGCAGGACGTCCTGGAGGAGCCGGAACGCCTCCTCCCGTGACAGCGCACCACCGAGGTACCCGTGGGCCACACGGGCGTTTCCCGTGAGGTTCAGGGCCGTGGACGCGGTAACGACGGCATCGAAGAGATCGGCATCCGCCGGCTCGAATCCGGCCAGGGGGAAGAGAACTTCCTCGAAGAACCGCGCCCGCTCGGGCGCGGGGAAGATCATCTCCTCTCCGAGCACGGCGCCCCCTTCGGCGACCGTCGCGATCGGCGACGCCAGGGTGACGACCGAATGCTCGATCCAGCCCCGGGCACGGACGAGTGCCGCCTCCCGGATCGCCCGCATCGTGTGGCGGCCGGGGTAACCCTCGTGGCAGGCGTAGGCAAGTGCCCGGTCGACGGTGACCGGCAGATCGGCGTTCACCCGGATGAGGCTCGTCCCGTCCCCGAGGTAGCGGACGTACGCTTCCCATGGCTCCCCGGAGGCGTAGCCGATCTCGAGCCGCTCCCCCGCCGGGAGCAGCAGGCGTTCAGCCGTCCTGCGGCGGCTTTCGGCAAATGCTGCCGCAAAGACCGGTTCCAGCCCCCCTGGCGGGATGACGAACGAGTCCATGTACGCCCTGTAGCGGGCGGAGAGGTCGCCGTTTCCGGGAAGACGGGAATCGAGCACTGCGTGCGGTTCATCGTACCAGGCGGGGTCGTCTTCAGGCGCCGCGACCCCGTAGAGTGCCTCGATCTCGGCATCGAAGGTGGTGCTCTCCCCCGCGAGGATTCCGGCACGGGCTTCGAGCGCCCGGATCATCTCCCGCAGGTGGGTGTGGCGCATGCGTCCGGCACCTTCCAGACGGTCGGGGTCGATCCTGTCCAGGGTGGCAAGGAGGTCTGCGGCGTACCCGGCGATGCGATCCGGCGGGACCGTGACCATGAGCGCCTCGTCCCGCACCGCCGCCGGGCCGAAATAGGCATCCACGAACACCGGATCGTGTGTCCCGAGCCAGAGCGCGCATTTGACGTAAAACCGCGCCACGGCGTCCATATCCCTGGCCTCGGCGGCGTTCTTCCCGGTGTAGGTTGAAGGCTCCATCCATCACCTCGTGCTAAATTATGCGCTCCACGGCTACTTAACCGCCGTGATCCGCATCCGTCTGCATAGGGTTTAACCGGTTCCGCGCCAACCTCTGGAATGATGCACGAGTCGCTCCGGCAGGTCGTCCACCTCATCTTTGGTCTCGGGATCGCAGGTTTCGTCCTCCTCTTCGATCGCGATCTCGTCCTCTCCGTCCTCGTGCTCGCTCTCTTCGCGGGGTTCATCCTCTCCGACGCCATCTCCCGGGGCTACACCATTCCGGTCGTCTCGCCGATCATCGCGGGCCTCGAGCGGCGCGACGCCGCCCCCGGGAAAGGAGCGCTCTTCTTCGCGCTCGGAGCTCTCTTCTGTATCGCCTTCTTTGCACAAGAGGTCGCCTTCATGGGGCTTGTCGTGCTCTCGCTCCTCGACAGCGTCACCACCCTTGCCGGCGTCCGGTTCGGCAGAATCCGGATCTACAATCACAAATCGCTCGAAGGCACACTCGCCGGGTTCGCGGCGACGGCGATCGTGCTCTCGCTCCTCGTCCCGCCCGGGGTAGCCCTCGCGACCGCGGCGCTCGCGGCCGTCGCCGAACTGGCGAGCCCCGTGGACGACAATCTCGTCGTCCCGGTCGTGGCCTGCATCGCCCTCACGCTGCTGCTCTGAAAGCGTTGAACCGCCCGGTTCAATTATTGTATATACGTCTGTTCCCGATCTCTCTTCTACCAGAGGTGAAGATCGATGAAACGCATCGTTGCAGCAGCCATGATCGCCTTCCTCCTTCTTCCGGGGTTCGCGGCCGCCGCTTCCGGCGCCCACGGCGACCCGGGGGGAGCACAGGCCGGGTATGGCGCGGTAAACGCGACGCCCGCGGGGGAACAGCAGGCGAGGATCGAGGAGAACAGAACCGTCCGTGCGGAAGAAGGTAACGAAACCGCCGGGGAGAGAGTGCAGCAGCGGGCCGCAGAGCACACGCCCCTCCGGCCGGGAGATGGGGCTCCCGATCGGGACCGCGTCAGGCTCGCCGTCCATGCCCTGCTCGGTGCCGGGAACCGGACCGGCGGCATAGGAGAGAACGTCTCCGCCATCGCCCGGGAGATCAACAACTCGGTCCAGAAGACCTTTGAGGCCGAGGAGCAGATCCGGGCCCGGCACGCCTTCATGCGGTTCCTCTTCGGCGGCGATGCGGAAGCCGCCCTGCTGATTGAGGAAGAGGCGCAGCGGAACCGGGAACGGGCCGCGGAACTCGGACACCTGATTGGAAACTGCACCTGCGACAACGCAACCCGGACAATGCTTCAGGAGCAGGTCCGGACGATCGAGCAGGAGCAGGACCGGCTGAGCGTTCTTGCGAGCGAGGAGATGCAGGTTCGCGGCCTCTTCTCCTGGCGGTAAGGTCCCCCGGTCTTTTACTCCCGCTCTTTTTCCCGCCCGCAAAGCCCGAGCCGGTTGCACTCCGGGCAGGTGGTGAAGATCCCGCAATCGGAGCAGTCCTCACCGGTGCAGGGCTGAACCCGGATCGTGACGTTCGTCCGGGGGAACTCCTGCTTGACGTCGGCCTCCACGCGCTTCACGACTCCGTACGCCTCTTCGAGGGTTGCGGTTCGCGGGACGACCAGGTGAAAGTCCACGAACCTGTTCGGTCCCGACCGGCGGGTCCGGAGCCGGTGGAAACCGATGACGTCCGTGCAGTGCTCGCTGATGATCTCCCGTATCCGGTTCTCCTCGTCGGCGGGGAGGCTTCTGTCGACGAGATCTTCGAACGAGCGCCGGATGAGATCGAAGGCCGCCCGCAGGATGATGGCGGCGACCGCGATCGCAACGAGCGCATCGAGCACCACAAGACCGGTCAGCCGGATCAGGACGAGCCCGATGACGACCCCGGCGGAGGTATAGACGTCCGTCCGGAGGTGCCAGGCGTCGCTCTCGAGCGCGATCGATTCGGTCTCCTTCGCCACCGTCATCAGCCGGGAAGAGACGTAGAAATTTACTCCGGCCGAGAGCAGCATGACGGCGATACCGAGCCCGAGCCCCTCGACATTCAGCGTCTCCTCGCCACCGAGGAGGTTTCTCGCCGCTTCGTTGATGATCAGGAGAGCCGCCGCGAGGATCAGGACCGCCTCGAGAAGCCCCGATATGCTCTCGTACTTCCCGTGCCCGAAGGTATGGCACTCGTCGGGGGGCCGGGCCGACTGGCGAACCGAGAAATAGGCGATGCCCGCGGCAACGAGGTCGATGGCGGAGTGGATCGCTTCGGAGATGATACCGACCGATCCGATGGAGACGCCGACGGCGAGTTTCGCCGCGACGAGAAACGTGTTCGATACGACCGAGAGGCGTGCGGTCTTCTCTTTGAGCATACCCTCCTGTTCTCCCGGAACGACCGCCGACATACCTGATGAGTGTTCACCCTCCCCCGGGATAGGGTTTACGTGCCGGAGGATTCCCGGACGGTGCAGCCCGGCCGTCCCCTCAATCGACCGTGAGGATAATGAGCGAGTCGGTTCCCTCGCGCCCGGGAGAGACCCCCTCGGTCAGCACCACGCGCTCACCGGGCGAGATCAGCCCCGAGTCCCGGATCGAGTCGAGGATCGCCCCGTGCCAGTATTCCTTTTCGCTCCTGATCAGGAACGGGCTTACCCCGTAGGAGAACGCCAGGAACTTGAAGGTGCTCGGGTTCCGGGTGAACGCGAGGATCCAGGCCCCGGGCTTGAACCGGGAGATGTTTCTGGGGGTGCTCCCGGAGCGGGTGGGGGTCAGCACGTAGTGGATGCCGAGCGCGTCCAGCGCCTCGATGACGTTTAGCGAGACGACGTCGTTGACGGTGATCTCCTCGCGCCCCTTTCCGCGCCGGAAGTAATCGAGCGGAGTGCACCCGGCCCCGACGAGCGAGCGCTTCTCCTCGGTCGACCGGGCGATCTTCGCCATCATCGCGACCGTCTCGATCGGGTACTTCCCGATGGACGTCTCCTCGGAGAGCATGACGGCGTCGGTGCCGTCGAGGATGGCGTTCGCGACGTCGGTCACCTCCGCCCGGGTGGGCCGGATGTTGTCGGTCATCGACATCAGCATCTGGGTGGCGGTGATCGCCGGCCGGCCGAGGATGTTGGCCTCCTGGATGATCCGCTTCTGCACCGCGGGCACCTCCTCGATGGGTGTCTGGACACCGAGATCGCCCCTGGCGATCATGACCCCGTCGGCCTCCCGGAGGATCCCGTCGAGGTTTGCGAGCGCCTCCTGCCGCTCGATCTTTGCAATCACCCGGATGGACTTCCCGGACCGGGCGGCATACTCCCGGGCTCTCAGGACATCCTCCGCCCGCTGGATGAAGGATATGCTGAAGATGTCGAGCCCCTCGGCAAGCCCGAACTCGATGCACTCGAGGTCGCGTTCGGTCAGGGCGCTGACCGCAAGGAGCCCCTCGCCGCCCACGAGGCTCATTCCCTTGCGCGAGAGGAGGGGGCCGCCGACGATCACCGTCGCCCGGACATCTCTTTCGCCGACCTCGTCGACCTGGATCTGGAGAAACCCGTCGCTGAGGTAGATGATGCTCCCCGGCGAGACCAGTTGCGGGAACTGGTCGAAATCGACGGGGATCAGGGAAGGATCGGTCGATGCCGGGGCGGAGACAAGGGTGATGGTTTCGCCCTTGTGAAGCATCATGGGCTCTTCTGCGAGGGTGCCGACCCGGATCTTCGGCCCCGGCAGGTCGAGCAGGATCGTGACCGGGAGGCCCGTATCCTCCGCGGCGGTCCGGATGTTTCGAATGTTTTCGCGGTGCTCGTCGAACGATCCGTGGGAGAGGTTGAGTCGGGCGACGTTCATGCCGGCGAGGATCATCCGGGCGAGCGTCTCCCGGGAGCGCGATGCGGGCCCGATGGTACAGACGATCTTTGTTTTATGGTCGGGCAGGCTCATCCGCTTCCGTTTCGCCTGCTCGGATATCCGGTGCAGCACCTCTTCGAGCATCATAGGTACCCTTCGGGCATCGGCACCGGATTAACCTTCTCCCGGGGGTCCCGGAGGCGCCGGGAAAATCGGCTTACAACGCATAAAAAACCAATCCGGAGGGATATGCCGTTTCCTGTCGTGTCAGACTGCTCTCCAGATGCTCACCTTCGGGCGTGAACGGCTTGACCATGCCCCCCGAAGCGATCTCTATGGCGGGACTCACGCCGGCAGCCCCGGTCATATTTATCTTCTGCGGTATTCAACACTACAGGAACGTTATGCGCCATATTCCAGTGATTGTCGTCGCGGGAACCCACAGCGGCTGCGGCAAGACCACGCTTGCAAGCGGCCTGATGGCGGCGCTCGCCGCCCGGGGACTTGCCGTCCAGCCCTTCAAGGTGGGCCCGGACTTCATCGATCCCACGCATCATTCGGCTATCTGCGGCCGGACGTCGCGCAACCTCGACCCGTTCATGATGGGGGAGGCGGGGGTGCGGGAGACGTTCGTCCGGACCTCTGCCGGGGCCGACATCGCCGTCGTCGAGGGTGCGATGGGGCTCTTCGACGGGCTCGAAGGAACCGATACCGCGAGCACGGCGCACGTCGCAAAGATTCTCGACGCCCCGGTCCTCCTCGTGGTGGACGCAGGGGGCGCGTCGCGGAGCGTCCATGCCATGATCCGGGGCTACGCCGGGTTCGATCCGGCTGTCCGGGTCGCCGGAACCATCCTCAACCGGATCGGGAGCCCCCGCCACCTCGCCATGATCGAGGAGACGAAAACCCTCCCCATCTTCGGGGGAATCCCGCGGCGAAAGGATCTTGTGGTCGAAAGCCGGCACCTCGGGCTCGCGATGGCGGCCGAAACAGGAATGATGGCCCGGTTCGGCGCGGTGGTTGAGGAGACGTGCGATCTCTCCGGGATCATCGATCTCGCCCGGTCTGCCCCGCCCCTCCCGGCGCCGGCGGAGAGCCCCGCCCGGCCGGAGGCCGGGGTGCGCGTCGGCGTCGCGAACGATGCGGCGTTCTGTTTTTACTACGCGGACAACCTCGATCGGTTCGTGCGGGCCGGGGCTGAACCGGTCTTCTTCTCGCCGATGACCGACCGGCTCCCGGACGTGGACGCCCTCTATCTCGGGGGCGGCTACCCGGAGCTCCACGCGGAGGCGCTCTCCTCGTCCCGGTGCCGGGAAGACGTCCGCCGGGCGGTCGACGACGGCATGCCCGTCTACGCCGAGTGCGGCGGGCTCGTCTACCTTACCGACCGGCTCACGACCGATGAGGAGGATTACCCGATGGCCGGCGTCCTCCCGGCGGCGGCGGAGATGACGGGCCGCATCCAGGCCCTCGGGTACGTCGAAGCCCGGGTTGCCGGGGGCGCACCGGTCCTTGCCCCGGGCTCGGCCTTCCGGGGCCACGAGTATCATTATTCACGGCTCGACTGTGCCCGTGACGCCCGGTTCGCCCTGGAACTCCTCCGGGGCCGGGGAATCGACGCTGGCCGCGACGGGCTTATCGCGCAGAACGCGGTCGGGCAATATACCCACGCCTACTTCCCGGAGGGGTTCGCCGAGAGGCTGGTCGAGGCGGCCGGGGCATACCGGCGGACGTAAGGGGGTGTTGCGGTCTCCCCTACGGCCGCCGGCGCAAAAAAAGGTGTCAGGCGGTGACGATGACCGTCCCGGTAGATCCGGACGTCTGTGACTGGTAGGTGTAGTTGCCCGTGGCGGTGAAGGTGTGACTGAACGTATCGCCCGGCTGGAGGAGATCGGAGCTGAAGAACGACATATTTCCGGTCCCCGTTACGGTCTCGTTTCTCGATGCGTCGTTTGTCCATCCTACCGAGGTGTCGATGGGTACGGTGAGCGTTTCCGGCACGAACCCGCGCTCGGTGATGGAGACGGTCTCGTTAGTGTCGAGGGCCGCCAGTGTTTCCGGGCTGGGGATGGGGCATACGCCGCTGGAGGAGGTGTTGTTGGTCTCGTTCGCGGCGAGGCCCGCCGGCGTTCCCGGCGGTGTCTCCGTTGTCATCGTGGTTTCGGTTGCCGCCGGCGTTTCTGTCTCCATCGGAGTTTCCGTCTCCATCGGGGTCTCTGTCATTGCCGGCGTCTCTTCTTCTGTCTCCATCGGGGTCTCGGTGAGTCCCGGTGTTGTGCCGGGTGTCACCGTCTCGTTGCCCGCTGGCTGCACACATCCTGCAATCATGATGCTCGCAATCACCATGAGAGCAAGGATACCAAACATCCTCTTCATGCGGTGGACGATGCTTCTTGGCGTAAATAAACTTTGCCCTCGCCCGGAAAACTCAAATTCGGGGTGTAAAACTGCCACAGCAACGCCATGCCCGTTCATCCGGGTATAGGGATGGTTCTGGGGGTTATCCTGGCCATAACCTGTCTTAGGTGATCCCTATTGCCGGATAACGGGTTATATGTCCTGATTTGAGACGGCCGGATCCCGCCGGCGTCGACGGCGGAGCAGGACGCTCTCCTCATCCCGGGCGCCGCCGGGAGTTTGGAGGAGGGGGTGCCGCACCGGCAGGGACCGGCCGATGCCCGATCAGCCCGCCGAGGGGTCGTCTTCCCAGAGGCCGAACCGGTTCTGCTCGGTATCCTCGCAGACGGCGAAGGAGCCTCTTCCGGGCACCGGCATCTTCGGGATCACGACCCTTCCTCCGGCTCCCCGAACCCGGGCTGCATACTCTTCGACGGAGGGGACGCCGATGAAGGCCGTTATCGGCTCTCCGGGGTAGGTCCGCGCCAGGATCTCGCCGCCTATCCCGCCTGTTGCAATCTCAAAGGCCCCCTCCATCCCCGAAAAAGGCTCCGTCGTCCAGGCAAAGACTTCCTCGTAGAACGCCCGCGCCCGGTCGGTCTCCCCGGCGGGGACGTTGAACCAGACAATCGTCGGCACATGCATACCTCAGGCCCCCGTGGGGGTCGCGACGCATAACGGTTTCCCCCGGCTCCGGCTGAAGATTATTTATAGCCGGGTACGGATAGGATGGTCCATGACGGCACTGGAGAAGCGCAGGTTCGGGAAGACCGGGCGGGAGGTCACCGCTGTAGGGCTCGGGGGAGAGGGTGTTCTCAGGACGTACGGGCGGCATGCGGAGGCAAACGCCGTCATCATGGAGGCCGTCAATCAGGGGATCGCCTACTTCGACTCGGCGAAGGCCTACGCGGGGAGCGAGGATTACTACGGCGAGGTCTGGGTGCGTCGCCCCGACCTCCGGGCACCGGTTTTCCAGGCAAGCAAGTCGGCGAGCCGGGCACACGCGGGCGCCGAGATGGATCTCCTGGAGACCCTCCAGAGGATAGGCATCGGGACCCTCGATCTCTGGCAGATCCACGACGTCCGGACCTTCTCCGAGATCCGGGAGATCGAGGGGGCGGGCGGCGCCCTTGAGGCGTTTGTCGAGGCTAAGGAGAGGGGCATCGTCCGGCATATCGGGGTGACGGGGCACCACGACCCGGATGTCCTCGCGCACGCGGTCGAGAACTGGCCGGTCGACGCCGTGATGATGCCCATAAACCCGGTTGAGGGGGCGCTCGGGGGATTCCTCTCCTCGACGCTCCCTGCCGCGAAGGAACAGGGGGTCGCGGTCATCGGGATGAAGGTGCTCGGCGGGTCGAACTACCTCGTCCCCGATGCCGGGGTGACATCAGAGGCCCTCGTCCGGTACGCCCTCGCTCAGGACATCTCCGTCGCGATCGTCGGCTGCTCGACGCCCGCGGAGGTGCGGGCGCTTGCAGCCGCCGGCCGGAGCGGTCCTTTGCCCGACGACGAAGCGGCGGCGCTCGTCGAAGCGTTCCGACCCCATGCCCGCGAGCTCGCCTACTACCGCGGATTCCGGTGAAGCGGTCCCGGCAAAATCTTCTTCTGCAACCGATATAACCCGGCGCCGCCAACCTACGAAGGAGAGCAGTTCTCTACACGGAGATGAATCAGCATGACGACCGAACGACCGCATCGGCTCCGCACCCTCCGGAGCCGTATCGCCGCATCGCCGGACGCGATTCTCGTGCTGGTCGTGCTCGTCATCTTCATGGACATGATGATCTACGGTCTCCTCATCCCGGTCTTCCCCCAGTATGCCCCCCGGCTCGGTGTGGGCGAATCGGTCATCGGGATCATCTTCGGGATCTACGCCGGAATGCTCCTCCTCTTCTCCATCCCGATGGGCCTCCTCTCCGACCGGGTGGGCCGCCGCCCTCTCATTGTCGCCGGAATGCTCCTCCTCGCGCTCGCGACGGCGCTCTTCGGCTTCTCGACCACGATCACGCACCTGATTGCCGCCCGAACGGTTCAGGGGGTGTCGGCCGCGGCCACCTGGTCGGCGGGGCTTGCGCTCCTCGCCGATACCTGCGAACCCGCCCGGCTCGGGGAGAGGATGGGGGTCGCGCTCTCGGCGGTCGGGGTAGGGACGATCCTCGGGCCGGTGGCCGGGGGGCTGCTCTTTGAGTACGCGGGATACACCGCCACCTTCCTCGTCCCGGCGGTGCTGGCAGCCTCCGTCGGCCTGCTTGTCTTCGCCGTACCGGTGCGCACCTGCAGGCGGGAGAACGGCGTGGGCCGCTCCTCGATGCTGCCCCGGGGCGCCCTTCTCCCGCTCGCCGCCTGTTCGGTCGTGATCGTCGCGGTCTCCGGGACGTACGGCGTCTTCGATCCCTACCTTCCGGTCTACCTGCATGCAGTCTTCTCCGCGTCCCCGGCGACGATCGGGGTCGTCTTTGCGGTGCTGGCGGTTGCCGCCATCCTCGCCCAGCCGGCTGCAGGAAGGATCTATGACCGGTACGGCGGCAGCCGCTACCTCATCGGCGGTGGCCTTCTCCTCTCAGCGGTCGCGATCGTCGCCGCCATGCAGGCAGAGGCCCTCCCGTTCACCGCCGCCGCCGTCTTCGTGCTGGGGGTCGCGCTCGGCTGCGCCCTGGTGCCGACAATGCCGCTCCTCGCCGATATCTATCGCGACCACGGCTCGCAGGGCGCCGCGTACGGCATGTACAATACCTTCTTTGCCATAGGGCTCTCGGCAGGACCGTTTGCGGGAGCCGTCCTCGCCGGCCGGTGGCCGCTGCCGGCGATCTTCCTTCTGCTGGCGGCGTTCCTCGGGGTTACGGGAATCCTGAGCTGGCTTGCCTTCGGGAGACTTGCGCGGCGGTGAGTTACGTTCTTTATGCCGCCGGTCGACAGGTATTGCGATGTTGCCGGAATTCTTCCGTCGTCACACGCCCGAGCTGCTGATCGCCTTCTTCGGCCTCATCTTCCTGGTTGCGGCCTTCGGGGAGGTCGGCGGGGAAGCGGGAGCGTTTCTCACCTCGGCGCTCGACGTGGCGCTCTTCGTCATCCTTGCCATGCTCGTGTATCTCGCAACCCGGCACCCTGCGTTCCGGTGGCTCGCCGTCCTCTGGCTCCTGGTCGTGGTGGCCGGGCTTGCGGCTATTGCGACGGGGTTCGGAGCCGTAGCGATCCTGCCGGCCGAGATGCTCGAGGCCGAGGAGATCGATCCGGAGACGGTCGACCTTGCCCTGGCCGCGGAGGTTGCGCTTCTCCTCCTCGGCGCTCTTGCCGCGGCGTTTGCAAGCCTCATCGGGTTCTCCCGCCGGTTCAGGGGATGGCTCGCGGGGTATCTCCCGTTCGACCCGGACTCGCTCCTCCATACGGTCGCGCTCGTGGTCATCCTCGCCATGATCCTCATCCCTCCCGTGCCGCTCCTTGTCGCGGGGGTTCCGCCCTTCCTCTCGGAGACGTTCCTCGACCTCCTGCTTGAGTCCGGGGATCTGCTCGCGAACACCGTCACGCTGGATGCCTATACCCTCTTCTGGACGCTCATCGGCTCGTTCTTTATCGCCGGAGCGTTCGTCCGGCGGTCGCCCCGCGAGACCCTCAAACGGCTCGGCCTCGTCCGCCCGACGGGGAAAGAGATCGCTTTTGCCGTCGTCGCGGCTCTCGTGCTCGTTGCCGCCTTCCACTTCATCGACATGGCGCTCGCCATGCTCGTGGGCTGGCTCGGTCTTCCCGTCACCGACATGGAGGCCGTCAACCTGCTCTTTGCCGGAACGCTCACGCTCCCCGGGGTCATCATGGCGTCCGTTGCGGCAGGGTTCGGCGAGGAGGTGAGCATCCGCGGCCTGCTCCAGCCCCGGTTCGGCATCCTCCTGCCGGCGCTCCTCTTTGCGTCGCTCCACGCATTCCAGTACAGCTGGGACGGCCTCGTCTCGGTCTTCTTTGCGGGGATTCTGTTCGCCTATATCCGGAGGTATACGAACACAACGACGTCGGCGATCACGCACACCGTCTACGACCTGGTGCTCTTCTCGATGATGCTGGTCGGGATGTCGATCTGAGGGGCGAAACCCCTTTTTTTCCGAAAAAAGTCAGTGCTTCCGGTATAGCCGCCCGTGAGTTTTACTGTGTATCCCATACCGCCTGCAACTCGGTGCGCGCTTCTTCCAGGGTATACAGGCGGCCTGCCTTGATATCTTCGAGCGACTCCTCGATTCCCTGGACAGCCTCGGCGCTCAGAGGCTCTTCGTCCTCGGCGGTATTCATGAGCCGCCTGATAACATCGTCAAAGGTTTCGCGAGGGTACCGCTTCATCCCTGCCAGCCGCTCCTTTGTCTCCCGGGATACCCCTGTCGTCCCATATCACGATCTATAGCGCTCTATTGAATATCGTCGTTGTGATCGTCTTTGATACCTCTGCTACAAGACCCGGTGCGAAACGAACAGTGCAGACAGATCGTCGGTATGCACTTTGCTATCGACAGAAACTACATGAAAAACAAGAAGCGCTGAGGGGGAGATTTGAACTCCCGAGGGGCTCAACGCCCCACGGGCTTTCCAGGCCCGCGCCCTACCGGTCTAGACTACCTCAGCAATGTGCATCATTAGTTGGCGGTGTATTTTATTAATATTAGCTCCCTGTGCGTGCCTTCCAGCCGCGGGGATAGGTGCCGGGCTGCATCAGGACGGTGGTGGGCGCGACGACGAATCCGGGTTCCCCGGGCTTCAGCGCCGACGAAGCGACGAGGGCCTTCCCGAGCCCCACGAGTTCGCCGCGCTCCGTCACGATCGCGACCGTCTCGCCTTTTGCAAACCCGCCCTCCTTCCCGACGATCCCCACCCCGGCAAGCACCGCACCGTGGCAGACGGCGTCGACGGCGGTGTCGCGGACGACGACCTTCGCGAGATCGGCGACGGCGGTCGCTGGGGGAGGATCATCCCCTGCAGGGGTTCAGGGTTGCCCTCCCGGGCGGCTCCAGCAGCATCCGCGAGTTCATGGAGCGTGACGGCCACGGTCTCGTCGAAGGATCCCGAGCGTATCCTCCGGAGTTCCTCCATGTGGGCGCAGGTCCCGATAGCGTAGCCCAGGTGAACGCAGAGCGTCCGGATGTAGGTCCCGGCATCGCACCTGACCCGGAAGAGGACGAGCCGGCCGTCCATGTCCAGGATCTCGATCTCCTGGATCTTCCTGATCCGGAGGTTCCTCTTTACCGCGCTTTTTCTCGGCGGCCGCTGATAGATCCGGCCGACGAACTCCTTTGCCACCTGCTCCACGGCCTCCCGGGAGGCGTCGCCGTGAAGGCGCATCAGGCAGACGTACTCCTTGTTGTGTGAGAGGAGGACCGGGGCGAGCCGGACGGCGCCGCCGAACATGACGATGAGCACCCCGGATACCTGCGGGTCGAGCGTTCCGGCGTGGCCCACCCGGCGCCCGAGGATATCCCCGACCCAGGCAGTCACCTGGTGGCTGCTCGGCCCGCGCGGTTTGTCGATGACGACGATCCCGGATTCGGGGACGAAACGTTCCTGGCCGGTCATCCCCTCACCTGCCTTCCGCATGAAGGTTCAGCGCTTCAAGGGTTCCCGCGAGCGACCCGTCCCCGACGACCGCCGGGGGATGCCCCCCGGCCCGCATGGCGTCGGCAGTGATCTCGCCGATGGCGACGAGGAGCAGGTCGTCCCGGGGCCGCCAGCGGGCTTCCCGGTAGGACATGGCGCTCGTGAAGAGGGCGGCGTCGGCGGCGTCAAGCGCGAGCTCGGTGCCCGTGGGGATGAGGGCGTAGACCCGCTCCTCCCGGACCGTTCCCCCGGCCGCGGCGATCGCATCGAGAAGGCCCGGGTTCGGGACGTCGGCCCGCGGGATCCCGACGGTCCGGCCCCGGAGCCAGTCCCCGAGGTAGGGGACGAAGTCGCGGGAGTAGAACGTGGGGAGAACCTCCGCCTCAATCCCGAACCCCCGGAGGACTTCGGCGGTCTTGGGCCCGATCGCGACCACCCGGGGCCACCGCTCGAGTTTCGGCCCGACGACCGCGGCGGGGAGGGCGCTTGAGAAGAAGAGGCAGTCGAACTCCCCGCGGTGGACGGCCTCGACGAACGTATCGATCCGGTCGGGCCGCATATCCGCCCGGAGCGGCGAGACCGTGTAGCAGTCGTGACCATACGTCGCGCAGAGGGCGCGGTCTCCCGCCGCCTTGTTCTCGAGCCGGGTGATGGCGATCTTCATCGCTACAACCTTCGTCCCGGTGGAATATGACTGTATCGTGGGAGACGATTCGGTTGGTTTATCCCCGACCGTTCCAACCGGTAATTAACGTGCTCTTCGGTATCGTGCTCGGGGCCGCCGTCGGTATCGGCTGCGGCGCCGTGAGCGGCCTTGTCCCCGGCATCCATGCAAACACCATGGCAGGCGTCCTCCTCTCGCTCCAGGCGCTCCTGCTCGCCTGGTTTGACCCGGTGGTCATCGCATCCGCGATGTTCTCCACCCTCGTTACGCACACGTTTCTCGACAACGTTCCGGGCACCTTCCTCGGCATCCCCGACGCCGACACATCGCTTGCGGTTCTCCCCGCGCACGCCCTCTGCCTCGAAGGCCGGGGGGAGGAGGCCGTCCGGATATCGGCCCTCGGGAGCGCCGTCGGCGTCGCCCTCTCGCTCCCTCTCGCGCTCGCCTTCGTCTTCTTCCTCCCCGCCCTCCAGCCGGCGATCGACTGGGGAATCGGGCTTGTCATCCTCGCCGTCGCCGGCTACCTCATCGTCGTCTCCGAGTCGCCGGGCTGGGCGCTTGCGGTCTTCTCCGTCTCAGGGATCCTCGGGCTCTTCTCCCTCGGCTACTCCTTCCTCGCCTGGCCGGCGGGGGGCGAGTCCGGGGTGCTGATGCCCCTCCTCTCCGGGCTCTTCGGGATCGCGGTCCTCCTCAAGGCGTCGCACGGGGCCATGCCCGCACAGCACTTCTCGGGGATCGACCTGCCCGGGGGTGCGATCCGGCGGGGTTCCCTGCTCGGTTCGGCGGCCGGCGCTCTCGTCGGCTGGCTCCCCGGCCTCTCGAACGCCACGGCAAACGCACTTCTCACCTCGGTCGTCGGCTACGACTCCAATCCCCGGGAGTACATCCTCGCGACCAGCGCCGCGAACACCGTGAACGCCTTCCTCGGGCTTGCGGCTTTCTACGCCGTATCCCGGACCCGGAACGGGGTGATGGCGGCGATCGGAGCGCTCGAGGAGATGCCGCCGGCAACCGCCATCCTCCTCGCGGGCGCGATGGCCGCGGTCGGCGCCTACCTCCTGACCCTTCTCTTCTCGCGCACTGCCGGTCGGTTCTCCGGCCTGAACGTCACGAGCCTCAACTACGGCGTCATCGCGTTTGTCGTCTGCCTCTCCCTCTTCCTCTGCGGCCCGTTCGGGGGCCTCGTCCTTCTCCTCGCAACGGCGGTCGGCTACGTTCCGTCCCTCGTCAACGTCCGCCGGGTCTACTGCATGGGCGCGATCATGGTTCCCGTGATGGCCTACTCCTTCGGTCTTGCCTGACGGCCAGCGGGGTTTGCTCTTATATCGGCCGGGCACCAATACCGTACCATGCTACAGCGCTACTGGTTCGGAGACGTCGACGAGGAGGGGTGCCGGGCCGCCGGCACCGATCCGGCCGCGCTCGCGGAGCGGGCGGCCACGCTCCGCACCGGTATGGATTCCTTTGTTCCCATCGACTGGGAGGTTGCCCGGGACTGCGGGGTCGTCCGGACGCGAGAGGAGTACGTCGACCTGCTCCGGTCGGTCTGCACCACCCTTGCCCGGAAAAAGATCGCCCAATCGTACCAGGGCCGGGACGTCGAGCTCCTCCAGATGGTGAGGATGCTCGACGAGCTCGACAACGTCATCAACCTTCTCCAGGAGCGTGCCGCGGAGTGGTACCAGGTCACGAACCCCTCGTTCTCCCGGAAGTATCGCTCCCTCCCGGCGAAGAAGATGCTCGGGATCATCCGGAAGGGGGCGAGAGGAGGTCTCTCGGACGTCGCCGACGAGATCGACCGGCTCGCCGGGACGAGGAGCCGCCTGATGCGGGAGGTCTCGGCCCGTGCCGACGAGGTGATGCCGAATACGAGCGCCCTCATCGGCGGGCTGGTCGCGGCCAGGCTCCTCTCCAAAGCAGGGGGGCTTGAGACGCTTGCGAGGATGCCGGGGAGCACCATCCAGGTTATCGGCTCGGAGCGGGCCCTCTTCTCCCACCTCCGGGGCGGGACGCCGCCGCCCAAGCACGGGATCATCTTCCAGCACCGGCGGGTCCACAACGCGCCGAGACCGGTGCGGGGGCGGGTGGCCCGGGTGCTCGCGGCGAAACTTGCCATCGCCGCCCGGCTCGACTACTACCGGGGAGAGGCGGTGCCGGAGTTCCTCAAAAGTGCCCAGGCGCGGATCGACGAGGCGGGGGTCGAGGCATGATGAAATGGCTTGGAAACGTGCTGGTCTCCCCCGGCGAGGGCGGGGTCTACGGGGAGCGGACGCTCGACGGTTACCGGGTCTGGGACCCCTACCGGAGCAAGCTGGCGGCGCTCTACACCCTCGGCGGTGGGGTGGAACTCACTCCCGAAATAAGGGTGCTCTATCTCGGCGCGGCGAACGGGACCACGGTCTCGCACGTCGCCGACTACGTCGAGACCGTCTACGCGGTGGAGTTTGCGCCCCGGCCGATGCAGGACCTCCTCGAGGTGGCCCGCCGGAGGCGAAACATCGTCCCGATCATGGCCGACGCGAACCGCCCGGAGGAGTATGCGCCGTTCATGGAGGCGGTGGACCTCCTCTACCAGGACGTGGCGCAGCCCAACCAGGTCGAGATCGCGGAGCGAAACCTGGTCTTCCTCAAACCGGGAGGCCACCTCATCCTGATGCTCAAGACCCGGAGCGTGGACGTCCGGCGCGACCCGGCCGAGGTGCTCGCCGAAGCGCGGACCGGGCTTGAGAAGCGCCTCGATATCGCGGACGTCCGGTGGCTCGACCCCTACCACCACGATCATGCCGCGATCGTCTGCTCCCGCCGGGAGTAGTATATATTAGAAGGGAGGGCGACTCCTTCACATGGACCGGGTCGTCTTCAACCCCTTCTCCCCGCTGATGCTTCTTTTCTTCTTCGGACTGCTCGTTCTCTTTCTCCTCGCAGTCATCGTCTTTCCGATTCTTTTTCTGACGGCGATCGGGGCGACGTTCACGCGGCTCGGGTTCTCCTGGTGGCAGGCGCTCCTCATCCTCTTCCTGACGCTGATCGGGAGTTTCATCAACATCCCGGTGAGGACGCTTGAGGGCCGGCCGGGGGTGCCGGCCTACGACCGCTACGCCGTGATGTACGGGCGGCTCTACCGCATCCCGCAGCAGGCGCAGCGGACGGTCCTCGCGATCAACGTCGGCGGCGCCCTCATCCCGGTGGCGATATCGCTCTACCTGCTCTACGAGTCGGTCGTGATCAGCGGGGGCTACCACCTCTTCGCCCTTGCGCTCGCCGGGGTCGCGGTCGTGACCGTTGTAACGAAACTCGTCGCCCGCCCGGTGCCGGGGCTCGGGATCGCGACGCCGTTCTTCATCCCGCCGCTCGCGGCGCTCTTTGCGGCGCTGATCCTCTCGCTCTTTGCGGGCGGCGTCCCGGCCGCGGCGGTGATCATCGCCTACGTGAGCGGGACGCTCGGCACCCTGATCGGGGCGGATCTCTTGAACCTCCACCATATCGCGGAACTGGGGGCGCCGACGGCGAGCATCGGCGGGGCGGGGACGTTCGACGGGATCTTCCTGACCGGGATCATCGCGGCGCTTCTGGCATGAGGCGGTAGAGCATCGGGAGAAACCTGACGGCCAGACCCGGGTTGCGACGAAGCCTGAGAGACCTCAGTCGTTCCGGGCTTGTGCGGCGGGTGAATGCGTTAGATAGTTGCCCTGTCGAGGATCCTCTGGTGGAAGTATCCGTGCACGGAAGATACGAAGCATCTTCCTGACCGGCACAACCCTCTGGGTTGTGCCGTGTCATCCTCACACCTGTTGGCCGCGTTCTTCCCGATTTGTCCCCTTTTACCCTGTAAGACGAAGGGGATCGCGACCGGCTTGATTTGATGGCGTTGAGGTATGAGATACCGGTGATCGAACCTGATATATACTACTGTGGTGGTACACGGTAGTATGTCGGAGATGACATCAATTAAGATCGCAACAGGGGTAAAGGATCGACTCAACCATCTCAAGATACATCCCCGTGAGACTTACAGCGATCTCATCTCCAGGCTGGCCTCCCGGGCGCAAGTAGAGGTGCCCCCATGGCAAATTCCTCTTATTCATGTCAGGATCAATGGCGTCATCCGGGAACTCAAGCACCCTATCGAGATCTCGGCTGAGATGGATGAAGGGGAATATATCCTGTACAATCACGAGTACCGACTACTGGTCGTCGCCCCGGATCTCTCTGAAGGTTGAAGGACATTATCGACGAGTTTGAGGAAAACTGGAACGATTTCGTTCTGCAGGATGAGAGTGCTTTACTTGGAGGTGCTCGCGACCTGAGGAGGAAACTCATCGCACTCGTACCCGGAGAGGTCTGATCGTGCCTCGAAAAAACAAGGCTATCGTGCGCCGCCTCATGAAGAAGGGGTTTGATGCCAGGATGTCAAAGCACATCAAACTGGTATTCATGTACAACGGTTGCGACACAGGGATCCGTACATGGGTTTCCCATGGCACAAAGGAGATTAGCGACCGGCTGCTTTCTCGTATGGCGGAACAACTCAATCTCTCCCGGCAGCAATTCCTTGATCTCATCGACTGCCGACTCGATGAAGCGGGGTTGGTTGCAGTATATAAGGAGATGCATCTTTTGTGATGCCGGACGGATCTGCCGGGTCGGGGAGGTGCTTTTTGACCATATCGACGCTCTCGGTCATCTCCTGGAGTTTGATACGGATTGCCGTATCCCGGACCTTGCGCGTCACGCCATCGCCTCCTTGCCGATGTAGTCGTACAACCGGTGCTTAAAATCGTCGAATTCCCGGATCGTCCGGTACGCGACATCGTAGAGAAACCGCTCGTCGGGACAGTAGACTACCTTTCCGCGGAGGACTTCCGTCCGGACATAGAGCGGCAGAAAAGAGAAGATCTGGATGTCGTAGCGGTCGTCGGCGAGTTCGGAGAGCGCTGCAAACCGGAATCGGGCTGCCTCCTCGCGGCCGGCGTCGTAGTAGATGCAGAGATCGATGTCGGAACCCTCTCTCGCCCGCCCTTCGGCAACGGAGCCGTAGAGGATGATGAAGCGGATCTTCTCGAACCCCTCGACGGTCTTGAGCCGCTCAAGTGCGTGCCGGACAAAATGATTCACTCGCTCTCACCCCCCCGGGGCGCGCCCGGAAGTTCTGTAGGTTCTAGATGGGGATCGCTCTCACATTAACGTTTCCCGCGATGAGGGGCCGGATCGGGCTGGTCGTCTGTCCCATTTCCCCATATAGTCAATATCGCCATCCGGGGTCCCCGGACGGTCGTTCAGTCTCACAACCACAAAAAAGGTGACATAGATCGCTACCTGGTGAGCCGGCTCCATTCCTCACGGGATATGCCCGCCTGCCGGAGGATGCGCACGAGCAGGTCGACGCCGATCTCTGACCTGTGTGGGTTTGGGATGGTTAGAACAAGATCTTCTT
>NZ_JMIO01000064.1 GCF_000691865.1 Methanoculleus sp. MH98A
AGGAAACCATTTTGGATGTTTACCTGCTTGATATGGCGGCAGATGATAACTGGAGAATTGAAGTCTCCTAACTCGGCCCTGTTGAAATGCTTTCCCCAACCTCTGGATAACACTCGGTTGCCGATAGAGGCGGGTGATGTGGGTCTCGCGCGAAGTCGCGAAGGAGACGGTCAATACCCATCCAGACTTCGCGTTCTTCGCGCCTTCGCGTGCGTCGGTGAGACATGGATTATCCGGAGATGATTCATCCTCCGGGAGAGGGTTTCAACAAAGCCCCTAACTCTAATCGCAGGTGTTCGGGCCATCGGGGTCATCCAAACCCACGCGGCCTATATTCCTTCTCCAGAAGACTAAAGGCGGCGGCACTCCGCGACGAGGTGCGAGAGGTGCGCACCTTTCTGGAGAACTGGAAGAACGAGAGCCGCTGACCGTAACCACACGGGCGGGAGGGTGCGATCCCCTCCGGCGGCATGTCAAGGGGGAAACCAACAGGTGAATGAGACCATGAAGGAGACTACAACCAACAACGACGCACAGAACAGCGAACACCCGCGCCCGGCCACGTGCCCGAGGTGCAACCGGCCGATGCACGCGCCCGCCGGCACGGAGATACGGTTCTGTCTCGAGTGCGGGGCCCCGATCACGCCCGATCAGGTCCGGGAGAAGATCGTCTCCCTGATGCTGAACGGTATCCGGGACGATATGCGGAAGGCGGTTGCACGCCTGGAACGCGAAGACCCGGAGCACTATAACCGGCTCGCGGCGATCATCACTGGTAAGGCCGCGTAACCCCACCACAACCTCTTTTTAACAGGGCGCAAAATGGCCTTGCCCCGGAGTATCCGGGAAGGAGAGACGCAAACCCGTGTGTAAAATTATCGGAAATATCCCCACCCTATTCTCCTGCTCGTCGCCGTGCTCGCGGGAGTTACAAACCGCAGGATATGAAAAGGGGGATTAGTACCCGACCGCCCTCACTCCGTATTCAGCCTGCGCCGGGGTGAATCCCTCATACTCCAGTTGGTCGATAAGCCCGGAGCGGGAGAACGACGAGTATTTCAGGTATTGTGCGGCCTTCTTCGCCGCCTGCTCGTTCCAGTCTGCGCCGGATTGGTCCACGCCATACACGGCCTCTTTGTAGGTGAACCCTTCGTATTCGAGTTGGTCGATCAACCCTTCCCGGGAGAACGCCGAATATCGCAGGTAACTCAGCGCCTTCTTCGCCGCGTTTTTCTCGCCCATTGTCGCCGTGTCGAGCGTCTTGGTAGGCGTCGGTTTCGGCGACAGGGTCGGCGTCGGTGTTGGCTCAGCTGTCCACGCCGCAACAGCGCCGGGGTCTACTCGGTCGATGTGTCGCGGGTAATTACGCTCTACCGTGGCGTGAGTGACTGTAACTAGGTCCCCCGGGAACACCCTCCACGCATGGGCCGATGACTCCCGGATGACGATTCCACACGTATAGTGGGTTCCGTTCACGTCCATGATCAACACCGCGCCGTTCTCGCGGTAATCAGGGTTCGACAGATCGTACTGTACCACGTCACCAGCTACGTACTTCGCCGGAAGCTCTGCGACCGTCTCGATTGGTGGCATCGCCGTGGGATCGGGGGTCGGTGCGGGGTCGGCAGTCGTGCTCGTGCAGCCGCTCGCCGCCATACCTGCAACGAGCAGGAGAACCAGCAGAATTGTCAGATGCTTCATAAGATGGCTTGTATGGATACACACCCTATATGTATTGCTGTTCTCGATCGCGACCTTCTGGCAAATTTGCCGGAATGTCATACCGCCTCATTTTTACCTTGGGGCGGCGGTGCTGCAGGTGTGGGTGCTGCTCCGGTTCGCCCGAGAACAGCAAGATATCCCGGTCACATCACAAGGATGAGCAACGAACCCCGCGTCGCTCCGGTTTCGTGATGCGCGCGGCAGAAATCGCGACGTTCAAACAGGATATGAAAATATCGGTGCTACGGGCCCATTTTCAAGAAAGGATTAAGAACTTGGCTTCTTCAAGCCCCAGCCGAGATTTGAACTCGGGACCTGCTGATTACAAGTCAGCCGCTCTGCCAGCTAAGCCACTGGGGCATACCTTATATCGTGGGCGGTCTGCGGTAAAAAAGATGGCGCCGACACTCCTCACGCTTCCCCGGCATCCCCCGGTTGATCGCCATACTGCCACATTATTTCACCGTCATACAGTATCCTTCGGACACGGTGATACGGGATACAGGCCACGTGCGTCCCGGCGTCCACCTCAAGGTACTGGGCATCGAGCGCGACGACCCGGTCGCCCCGGACCGTCGAGCGATCGCCGGGCGCTCCCCGGTCGACGTACTCGACCTCGACCCGGGAGAAGTCGTAGCCCGGATCGTGATAGAACCGGAGCAGCAGCCGGTGGCTCGTCCGCATACCGCGACTCCGTCGCTCCGGCGTGGCATAAAGGTGCCGCCGCCCGCCCGGAGCAGCCGCCACGGCGTGCCCGGCACTTCACTATTGTGTGGCATCCGGTATCGAGCAATGCAACCTCGCGCGAGAACTAAAAAGAAATTAGCAACACCCAGAAACACCGGAGCTCGCACCTCTGGTGCTCACGTTCGCGGCTTCGCGGCTTCGCGTGAGACAACGGGTGCAGATTACGATCCAGTCCCACGCGAAGCCGCGAAGAACGCGAAGGACGACTTTTCCCGCAGGGTGCGACGTTCCGTAGGAACGGAGTCTGAGCAACCGTTAGCCTGCGAAGAAGGAGTTGGAGCACCGAAGGTGCAAAAGGAAGTCAATGGTTTGACCTCCTGGGGTCCGTCTCAAACATTTCAGCGTAATCCTGCACCCGGAGCAGCGCCCGTTCTCCCCGCGAACCCGCGCCGGGAGAGGTCTGCAACGTTCATAACAGAGGAGCACAGAAGTACCATCAGAATGTCGCATCTCACCGTCGATCTCGGAGGCCGGCCCGGCCTCGACTGCCGGGGATTCTGTTCGTACTGCTACTTCAAACACGTCGAGGGGACGACGGCGTTCGGCTGCAAATACTGCCTCCCCTTCCAGAAGGGGTGCGACTACTGCACCCGGGGGGTGCGGGAAGGGTATGAGGCGTTCAAGAGCCTCCGGACGGTCGCCGACGAGACGCTCGCGAACCTCCAGGTGATGAGCGACGACGTCGACCGGATCACCATCAGCGGCGGCGGCGACCCGAGCTGCTACCCGGAGTTCGCCGACCTCGTCGAACTCCTCGGCAGCATGGAGGTGCCGCTCCACATCGGCTACACCAGCGGCAAGGGGTTCGATGACCCCGCCATCGCCGACCACCTCATCGAGAACGGCCTTGCCGAGGTCTCCTACACCATCTTCGCCGCCGACCCCGAACTCCGGCGGAAGTGGATGCACGACCCGACGCCGGAAGCCTCGCTCGCGGTCCTCGACCGGCTCTGCGGCGCAATCGACGTCTACGCCGCAACAGTCGTTCTTCCCGGCGTCAACGACGGCGAGGCCCTCGAAGAGACCTGCGCGTGGCTGGAGGAGCGGGGCGCAAAAGGGCTTATCCTGATGCGGTTCGCGAACCGGACCGACCAGGGGCTGATCCTCGGCAACGCGCCCATCCTCGAGGGGCAGCGGGTTCACACCGTCGACGAGTTCCACGAGATGGTGACGGACCTCAATGACCGGTTCTCGATGAAGATCAGCGGGACCCCGCTCGGCGACCCCTCGATCGGCTCGCCGTTCGCAATCCTCCACGAGCCCGACCTCTTAAAGAAACTCCCCCGGGTCAGGAAGCGTGCAACGGTGATCACCGGGAGCATCGCGGCCCCCTTCATCCAGCGGGCCCTCTCGATCCGCGGCTCGACCTCGAGGGTCGTTGCGGTCAAAAAGGAGATCGCCTGCCTCATCACCGCCGACGACCTCGCCGGGGTGAACCTGTCGAAACTCGAAGACGTCGTAATCCTCCCCGGCCGGGCGTTCGTCCACGACGCCGAGGCTCAAAAGATCCTCTCCGCCGACGGCGTCGACCGCGAGGTGGTGCGCGGCCCCGAGACGCTGACCGCCGACGCGGAGACGAGCATGGGCATGACCCGGATGGAAGTCCTCGATAAAGAGATGGAAGGGTTCGCGGCCCTGATCAACACGATCAACCGCTACGGGCTCTGAAGACCGGCGAGCCTGGAGAACCGCTCGACGATCCACTCGTTCCTGACCTCGGGGTGGAAGAGGAGCCGTAGAGGGGGAGGGAACGGTGCCGGATCGCCTGGACGCATCGGTCGGAGGCGGCGAGCGCTACGAACTCCCCGGGAACCTGCACGGCGTAATCGTGCACCGTGTAGGCGGGAAAGCCCTCCTGCCCGGCAAAGAGGGGGTCGGGCGCGAGCATTTTTACGTCGGCCATGCCGATCTCGCGGCACGGCTCGACACCGCCGCCGAACGCCGCCGCGAGCGCCCGCATGCCGGAGGAGATCCCGAGCACCGGGCGCTCGAACGTAAGAAGCCACCGGAACAGTTCCGGGTGCTCCGTATATCCCGTATCCATCAGCGCCGTGCCGCAGAGGATCGCCGCATCCGCGCTCTCGAGGTCCGGTGCGCCGACGGCGGTGTAGTGGCGGGTTACAAACGCCACCCCGATCCGGCAGAGGAGCCGTTCGACCGGCGCGACGAACTCGTCCCGGGAGAGCGAGCCGTCCCGGTAGCAGAGGTCGATTAGCAGGATCATTTCGCCACCAGCCCCGCCCGCTCGATTCGCAGAACGCCGTTGTAGTTCCGGTAGACCTTCGACGCCTCCTCGATCGCGATCCTCTGAGCGAAGAAGGGGGCGTCGACGACGAACGTCTCGAGTTCCCCTCCTTCGCCGGTGAGGGTGACCTGGTATTTTTTGGCGATCACCCGGAGTTCGCCGAGGGTGCGGCGGTCGATCTCCCGCCCGAGCCAGGACTCGTCGAAGGGCGAGGAGAAGACGCCCGCGATGACGACCCTAAAGCCGGAATCGATGAGCTCTTCCATGTAGGCCTCCTGGTCGGCGAGCCAGAGCGGGTTGAAGCACCAGAGGCCCAGCTCCCGGCAGACTCGCTGCACCCTTGTTGCCTGGTAGACGGAGAGGATCGCCCCGGTGACGACCCCCTCGATCCCGTACCGATCTCTGGCGGCGAGGAGAGCCCGTTTCAGGTCGAGGAGTTCTTCCTCCTTCTCCCCGGCCGTCTCCACCTCCACGAGCGGGAGCCCCGCCGCTTCGGCCTGCAGTGCGGCGAGGCGGATGTTCGGGGTGTGGAACATGTAACTCTCGGGGTTTTGGGAGACGACCGTGATCAGGCAGGCCACCTCCTCTTTCTGCATCGCCTTCCAGCAGGCGAAGAGGGAGTCCTTCCCGCCGGAGAAGAGCACGCCGAGTTTCATGAGTCTTCCCGTACTGTTCTCCCCGGTGCATGATAACCCCTGCGGCGGCGGCACCGGAAGCGCCCGGGCGGCAAAAGGCCGGATCCGGCATACCGTCCGGGAAAATCGGAGGATTTTCGGCCGCCGCCGCCGGGGGAGGATCAGGATTATATGGTGTCGAATCTTCATCCGGTGTGAGCACCGGGGGTGTATCGGGAGGTTTCACTATGACGGAAGTCAGGCAACATCAGGAAGGAGAGATCGAAGTGGTGGTCAATTGCGTCCTGGTAGACTACCGGGGGGATTCCGAGTCGCGGGGCCGGATTGTCCATGCGATCCTCGAGTGGGCAGAGGAGCACCCGGAAGAGTGGAACGAACTGCAGGAACGTTGCCAGCAGCGGCACGTAGTGCTGGCGTAAGTCCCCGGAACACTCTTCTCTCTTCCTCGTTCTTGAGGCGAAAACTACGGCGTGCAGGTTTGTTTGTGTTCTATGGACGGTTACGCTCCGGAAATGCGACGGCTCCGGGGGAAAGCAGTGCCGGGATAAGGTGTTTGAAAAATCGAATGCGAGGGGTGAGATTCGAACTCACGAACTCCTACGAGACCAGGCCCTCAACCTGGCGCCTTTGACCTGGCTTGGCAACCCTCGCCCAAACGGAGACGGAAGATGCATCGGTTGCGTTCTCACGCCCCGTTTACCTCATTTAATCTGTTGTCATACATAAAATACCTTTGTGCGGGGCTGCGATGAGGATGCGTGTCGCCGACTCTGCGGCCGCGTCTACAAGCCCTGACGGAAAGCCGGAACAGAATAGATCGCCAGGAAACAGCCTTGGAATAACCCCGGGTAGCAAGCATCTGGATGGAATGTTTCAACATTAATCGGTAGATCTCTGCCATCAGGAAATGCGGCCCCGCTGCTCAGAGGGCGCAATCATGGCAGATAGTGAGGGTCAGCACCTTTCCATCCAGAAGAAACTGGTGTGCATTCGCGTTCACCAGATGTCTGCGCCCTCCCTTGCCGACAAGGATCATCTCACATGCCGCCGTGCCTTCCTCCAGAAGCCTGCGTAACATGGCTGCGCAGTCATCCGCGCAGTTCTCATCACAGATGTCCATCAGAGACAGTTTAAGCATCTCGTCGCGTTCGTACTCCAGTTTATGCAATGCCGCTTCGTTCACGGCGGTGAAGGATCCTAGTGTGCCGCCGACGATCTCGTTTACCATGATCGCGTCGCTGACATTGTCGAAGATTTTCCGATAACGTTTCTCACTCTCAACAAGTGTCTCTTCCATCCGGTGCCGGGCAAGCGCAATCTCGATACTCCTGACGATCTCGTGGATCTGGCACGGTTTTACGAGGCATCCATACGGCGCGCTCTGAGTCACTCGCCGGATCACTTCAGCATTGGAATAGGCTGTGAGATATAGACGACAGGAATCTGGAAGAGATCGAGGATCTGCTCCGCGGTCTCGATGCCGTCTATGCGTCCATCAAGA
>NZ_JMIO01000065.1 GCF_000691865.1 Methanoculleus sp. MH98A
CGATGCGATACGGTAGACGCCCTCTCCGTTTACCCCGGCGGTGATGATTACCTGATTTTTCTTCTCCTCGAGATCGACCACGGATTTGTACGGGATCTCCTGGTTGAGCGGGGCATCGATGCGGAAACGATCCTCAGCGATACCCATCGTTGTCGGGACCCACTTGCCTTCGTGCTCGACCTTTATCGGAACTGATTTCATCTTTGCTTCCCTCGTCTCCTCTGTATTACTCTATCCTGCACGATATCATCATCGTTGTGATTTCATTGCCGTGAGGACATCCTCGAGATCCGCTGCCAGGTCTTTCGCATGGAACTTCTCCCCTTTCAGTTCGCGGACCAGGCTGATATCCTCCACGAACTTCTTCTTCTTGGCGTCGGCCTTGAGTGCGGTGATCAGGTCGTCCTCGACCGCGCCGCCGGACGCAAAGGAGACCATGTCGAAGTCCTCTTTCGTCTCCTCCTCTATCTCTCCGAGGATGTCTTCATCCTGGATGGGTTCTTCGGTGTCGGGTTCATCCTCTTTCTCTTCTTCTTCGCCCTCGATCTCGATCTCATCGAGATCCAGCTCGTCGAGCGCGGAGAGCTCGTCGCTCAGCGCGCTCATGTCCGGCATGCCGTCGTCTCCGGGCAGTTCCGGGACGTCCGCTGCTACCGGCGGGAGGGCGGCGTCGGGCTCGCCGGCGTCTCCGGCAAGATCGATGCCGGCCGGGATATCGAGGTCTTCGAGCTCGCTCTGGTGCGACTTGAGAATATCCGATATGGCATCCGCATCCTCCGCCGAGAGCAGGGAGATCTGGTCGGGCTCAAGCATCGTTCCGGGACCGGACGCTTCGCCGTCGATGTCGAGCCCCTCCAGCGAGTCGATGTCGATATCCGCAAGCGAAGCAAGGGGATCGTCGGCATTTCCGCCGGCCTTCGGCGGGGCCGGGGTTATGGCCGGGTCGGGGGCCGTTCCCTCGACCGTCTGGTCGAGCATGGCGTCGATCTTCTCGATGCTGCTCTTCTTCTCTCGTTCAGGAGCACGGACATGTGCGATCGCTTCCAGGACCGATGTCTTGAAGGTCCCGAGCATACCGGAGATGCTGGAGAGATCGATCCCGGAGAACGGGCGCTTCGAGGCGGAGACCGGGCCCTCTGCCGGTGCATCCGATTTTTCGACCGGCGCATCGGGTTGTTCCTTCTTGCGCTCCCGGAGCGCGGCGCGCAGCTCGAAGGTCTCAGTTCGGCAAGGTCGAGCGCCCCGGTGACGACGAGCGCGAGGAACCCTGCGAGCACGGTGCCTGCGATGACGACCTCGACGGTGGCGTCGAAGACGATGATCGCGGAGCCTGTACCGACGGTTATCAGAAACAGAAGCGGACGACGTACATTTTCTCTCAAGGTCACACCTCCACGAATGCTGGAATATTGAAGAATGCGCTCACCATGATCGGTGCAATGATGTAGACGACACCGGTTGCCACGCAAAGCAGGCTTGCAAAGAAGTAGTACAGGTATCGGTCGCCGCCCATGACAATCTTTCCTGCAAGGATGTTTGCAACGGTCAGCATTAAGAGGATCGTTATCACGTAGGTTCGCATTACGTCTTCGGGGAAGTTCACGAAGATGTTCAAGGACGTTGCCATGGAGCCGCCAATCGAAGACGTTCCTCCCGTGAGTGCTGCCGAGGACTCGGCGAAGCGATCCATCACCTCGGTCACCGCACGCGACATCGAGAGAAGGATCTCGAAGAGGAAGACGAAGATGCCGATCATCGCCCCGTGCATCGGCACGAGCAGGACGACGAACCCCTTCACCATCATGTCGCGCTTCCTCCGGAGCAGCACCTGTTCGAGCATCGACGAACCGACGATCTTTCCAATCGCATCAGGCGACCCGCCGAGAGCCACGGCGTCACGGAAGATGTTCATGTACTTGTAGATCAGGTAACTGCCGGTCTCCCCGATGAACTTCTTCCAGCTCCCGGCTTCATCGAGCCCGAGATTCAGCTTCGACGAGACCGAGTCGATGAACGGTTCCAGGTGGAAGAGCGACTTCCGGTCGACCTCCTGGAGCGCGTCGCCGGTGGTGATGCCTTTGCCCCCCATGATCGACCCGAGGCCGCGGATGAACGTGGCGAAATCGGTGTCCCGGTTGATGACGTTCGCGTCGTCGATGTAGCCGATGACCCCGAGCGGCATCAGGAGCAGGCCAATCAGCAGGAAGATGATGCCCGCATTGGCGCCGACAAGAACGAGCATCAGCCCGATTGCGGCGGTTATCGGCAGGATCAGGCGCTCCAGCCGCCGGATGACGCCCTGCTCTCGTGAGCAGATCTCGGTGAGGCCGTGCGTTCGAGGATCGTCGGGAACGGCCTGGTACATGATAAAGAGGCCGAAGATCGATATTGCGAGGATGATGAGGTAGGATGAGTTCAGCGCCGACTCGATGCCGTCGGGGGCGTAGATGGCCACCGAGATCATGATGATGATCGCGACGAGCGCTCCGGAGAGGAGCATTGCGATGTAGGCGTCGCCCCACTTCTTCAGGAGTTCGATCCCCTGCTCGAACGAGTTCCGGTAGATGCTCCGGATGCTCGAGAGTTCCGTGCCGATGAAGTCGTCGTCCGGGACACCGGAGTCGATGGAGTTGGCGTAGCGGTTGAGCATGCTCTGGAGGGTTCCGTTCCGGCACCGTTCCGCGACCGCCCGGAGGGCATTGGAATAATTCTGGCCCCACCCGGCGACCAGGCGCTGCACCTTTGCTATGTAGCGCGACGGGATGTACTCGAACCGCTCGGAGGTGTACTGGAAGATTTCCGGCCGGGTCACGGTGGATGTGGTGATCGCGGCCATGTAGGTGTACATGAAGAGCAGGTCCTGCTCCATCTTCTTGTTCTCGAGGATGGTGGAGCGGAGATCGCCGAGAGCTTCTGCCTGTTCCTCGAACGGGATCTTCCCCTGGTTTGCCGCTCGCAGCCGCTCGGTCACATCCTCAAACAACGCTTACACCTCGATGTTGAGCAGTCCCTGCTTCTTGATCTTCGTGGTCATGTGGAAGAGGTCCCAGAACTGGGTGTACCCCGCCTTGTGAAGCCGCTCAAGAATTTTGGCGCGTTTATCGACTTCATCGTAGATCTCGGCCCGCCGGTTCTCGGGGATGCCGAGCATCGTTGCGATCTTGTTTTCAAGCAGGTAACTGCTTCCTTTCCCGGTGAAGGTGAAGGAGTCGGTGGCGGGGTCCCAGACGAACGCCGCCATGAAGGAGAACCCCTGTGTCTCGGGGTCGTAGCCCACGAGTTCGTTGACGCTGAGCATCCGCCGCACGGTTCCGCCCTGGGGGAGTTTTACCGCGCTCTGGATGATGACCAGGTTGAGGTTGTCGACGTAGGTCTTGGGGATGTTGATCGGGTCGCCGCAGAGACGCTGGATCAGTTTCTCGACCGACGCCGCGTGGAAGGTGCTCATCACCGGGTGGCCGGTCTGCATTGCGGAGAATGCGACGGAGCCTTCCACACCACGGATCTCACCGACCAGGATCTGGTTCGGGCGCTGACGCAGCGCAGCTTTGAGGAGATCGAACATCGTGACCTCCGAGCCTTCTCCTTCGCCCTTTCCTTTGGCTTTCGCGACCTCGCGTGTCCAGTTCCTGTGGGGGACGGTCAGTTCCGGGGTGTCCTCGATGGTGACGATCTTGTTCTCGGGCGGGAGGAAGGTCGTGAGGGCGTTCAACGTAGTCGTCTTGCCGCTCGCGGTCTCGCCGGAGACGAACATCGACATCCCGTATTCGAGGCAGATCCAGAGGTAGGCGGCCATCATGTAGTCGCACGCCCCGCTCTCGATGACCTGCAGGATGCTCAGGGGCACCTCGTTCACCTTACGGATGGTGAAGTTGCTCCCGTGCTTGCTGATCTCGGTTCCGTAGACGATGTTGATACGCGAGCCGTCGGGGAGGGTCGAGTCCACGATGGGGTTTCTATACGTCAGCGGCCGTTTGATCCGCTCGGCGAGTTTGATGACGAAGTTGTCGAGTTCCTGGGAGTCCCGAAACCCGATGACCGATTTCAGTCCTTTGAAGATCTTGTGCTCGATGAAGATCGGCCCGACGCCGTCGCAGGTGATATCCTCGATATACCTGTCGGAGAGAAACGGTTTGAGCGTCCCCATCTCGATCTTGTCGCGGACGATCATATACTCGAGCGCCTTGTACTCCTGCTGCGTGAGGATGATCCGTCCGTCGGCAAGTTCCTGGCGCCCTGAAGTCTGCGATTGCTTCGGCGCACCGATCTCGGAGGTGAGGAAAGTCTTGATCCTGAGTTTGAGGTCTTTCGATCTCCCGCCGGCAAGCAGGGACTCGTCGATCACCTCGCCCGGCTTCTTGACGTATACGAGTTGCTGGATGAAATTTCTGAGCACCTCAATTCGCGCCTTTTCGGTCACCGGCTCCTCCTCGAGGGCGTCGATCATATCGATCAGTTTCTCCTCGATCACCGGGAGGATCTCTTTAACGGAGTGCAGAAACGACGGTTCGATCGGGATGTACCAGTTCCGGACGTCGTTTGGGTCCGGGAAGATGTGGATGAACGTCGTCTCGTTCACCGGGTAGATGATGTTCGGGTTCTCCATCGATTTTAAGTCCCGCTTCAGTTCCGAGAGGAAGAGCGGGATGCCGACGGTGTTGACCGGCAGGATGTGGAGGTACTCGAGCAGGTGGGGGCTCGCCCTGACGTAGTCGCGGGCGTTTGCCGGGAGCATCCGGTAGAGTGCGCAGGACTCCACGTTGTTGTAGCAGTCGTTCCCCTCGTCGATGAACTCGGGTTCGAAGGGGAGTGTTACTGTTGCTTCCAGCGCCGATCCCATGCCTCACACCTTTGCGACCGAGACTGGGATGACCTTGATGCCGTACCCGGGGTGGACCTCGAAACTGATGATGTTACCCGTGGTCTTTCGTGCGCCCCGAACCTTGACGACCTCGAGCATCATCACATACTTGCCCCCGACGAGCGCCTTCTTCATGAAGAGGTGAGCGTCGCAGATCGAGCGGATCCGGACGAGCGAGTCTTCGACGAAGGCGTAGGTGTGGAGGGTTACTAGGATGGTCTTGCCGTGGTCGACGAGGTTCTTGCAGTTCGTGAAGAACGTAAGAACCGTGTCCTGCTTGGCGTACTCGGTGAAGAGGGTGAGCGAGTCGATGACGATCACCTGTGCCTTGCTCTGCTCCATGTAGTGGATCATCCGCTCGAGCGTCCCCTGCATCTTCTCTTTCGTCCACTCGAACCCGACGACGTGCATGGGAAATACCCGGAAGTAGCCCCAGGCGAAGTAGTCGGAGACATCGAGGCTCATCGATTCCATCTGGGTGAGGAAACTCTTGCTCGTATTCTCGGTCGAGAAGAGGTCGACGTTGAATCCCTGCTTCAAGGCGCCCCAGATGATCTGCTGGGTGAGCACGCTCTTTCCGGTGTCGTTCTCTCCCTCGATGAGGGTGAGCGATTGGAGCGGGAGGCCGTCGGCGATCTTCTTGTCGAGTTCGGAGTTTCCGGTCGAGAGGATCGTCTTGTCGGGCGTATCGAGAATACTGCTGTTTGCGTCGCTCAGAGCCATGTCATTCACCTGTGGTTTGTATGTACGCTGAACTGGAGACCCCGTTCGGGGTGACGACCTGAATCCAGGTCGGGGTGGCGTCCGTCGGGCACGTGACGGAGAGGTTGAGGGTCTCGCCGGGATCGAGCTGGCCCGGGTGGACGCCGTCGGGATCGATGTACTCCTTGTTCCAGTGGTAAGTCTCAGTGTCCTTGCCGTAGGGGACGTAGACCGGTTCGCCATCAACCTGGAGGTAGACGTCGATGGCCGCGGTGTCGACGACCGGTTCGCTCCCGGTGTTCTTCACCTCGACGGAGAGGGTCTGGCCGTCCAGGTTCGTGTTCTGGATCGCGATCGACGTCCGCATCCGGGCCTCCTGGTAGGCTGCGAGGTTGCTCTGCGCCTCGACCATCACCTCGGTTGTGGTGAGGGTGCCGCCGATCAGGACGTAGGCGGTGACGACCAGGAGGAGGATGCCGACTCCGGATGCGACGAGGGGTCCTGCACTCATGGTCAATCACTCGCGGTGAAGGTGGTCGACCGGGAGAGGCCGGAGGGGAGGACGAACTGGAAGTAGACGATATCCCCTTTAACGGGAATCTGTGTGGTCATCGCCTCGATATAGAGCGTCTCGCCGGGGTCCCAGTAGTTGTTGGCGTCGTCGAGGATCTCGTACTTCCAGGTTCCGCTCTCCTCATCAAGCGTCGCCGATTGCGTTAACCGTATGAAGTTTCCCCGGCCGCCGAGGAAGACGTCGGCCCTCTGTATGCTGGCATCGGGAACCCTCCCGGTGCCGATGTTCTTCAGCCAGATCTTGGCCGTGTGGCCGGAGCTGCTGGCGTAGGTCGTGACGACCTTTACGTCCGTACTCAACCGTTCGTCCACGTTGTGGGAGGACGACGAGATCGTGCTCGAGAGCGTGTAGATTACCGGGAATACTGCGTTAATGAGGACGCCGGCCGATATGATGGCGGCGATAAGGAACATCGCTGTGGTGAAGGTTTCGCTCGACATCCATCATATCCTGTCCAGCAACTCTATCCAGGCATCACCGGTCTTCTTTTCCTGTGAAGATATCTTTTCGCTGCTCGCTTCCCCTCCATCCCGCCGGGAGAGCATCAGCACCTCGATCATGTCCCGGTCAAGCGTGGAGTCGTCGGGGTCGAGGATGCGGTTTAGGATGTAGAGTTCCGAGACGAACTCGTTCGGACCGATCTCCTGCACGTCCCTGCGGGTCTCGGGCACCATCCGCATGATCTCGCCGATCTGGTCGGAGACCTCGTCGGTGATGTAGCCCATCGACCGGTAGGCGTCGATCATGATTGCCATGTGCTCGTGCCCGTACCTGGAGCATCCCCGGTGCACCCACTCGAAGAGCCGGTGAACCTTCTGGAGTTTGAGTTTTCCCGCGGGTTTCGCCTGCTGGAGAGCGGCAGTGTGGGTTTCCGGGAGGCGAACCGCCCCGAGGTCGGCCGGGAAGAGTTCGCCGCCAGGCCCCTCAAACGCCGGGTTCTCCGGCTTCAGGTCGAGATCCGCGGGCAGAGCGTCCAGTTCGGGCATCTCGTCGTCTCCCTCGTCGTCGTCCGGGGTGCCAGCCGGCTGCTCGAACCGGTTCCCTGCGTACGAAACGGCGGCGGTGGTGAACGGGTTGTCCAGTTCGTTCATCCGCTCCCGGAGATCGATGAGCAGCCGCTTGATCGAGGTCTTGACGAAGTCCAGTTCCTTCTCGAGAGTGTCGAGACGTGCCTCCGGGTCCTCGGAGGACGCGCCGGAGAGAATTTTATCGATTTGAGCCTGGTCTACCCCCACCATAATATTGAATTATATCAGTGTCATAGTTAATAAAAGTTGCTTGTGTTGATATTCGATTTCCGGTCGGCTTATTGTCTTCTGACCGTTATCAAGCATTTGTTCGGGGGATATGCCTTCGATATTGCCGGTGACTGCCGAACGGTATGGTTCCCCGAACGGCGGGGTGAGGTGAGGTACGGGATCCTGGCGGTGCAATCGGGCGTTGGCCGCCGATGCGAGCACTTTTCCTGGAACCATTGCGTCCCTGCACTCCGGGGTCGTCCGGGCCGCGCCGGAAACGCGCAAACAGGCCGGCCGGCCGGTCCGGGGGGTGAAAGGGTCTCAATGTATTTCTCCGTGGAGCAACGGCTTCGTGCTGGCTTACAGCATGCTCTATCGGCCCGGAGTGCGGCTCCGGTACGGGCCGGGGCGGTGTCCCTCCGGCCACAGATGCAGCATTTGACATACCTGTTCGTCAACGGGAACCGGCAGGGATCCCGGCTGGCCCGGCTGATATGGGTGGGGTTCGCTTGCAAGCAACCTTCGTACCGACTCGATTGCGAATTACTCCGGACGATCACTGGCTGAGACGTGGGGTCTTTGACGAGCTGGATGTACTGCTCTGCGGAGTCTTACAGGACGGCCCTTCCAAAACTTGTTTGCCAGGAATGGTTGCTGCCTGTTGTGGAACTACCGTGAAGGTGTCGCCGATAAAGCCCAGCTGCGAATGTCTCGACGCTAAGAAAAAAGATTAGGGGAGTAAGTTAATTGCTTCGATGGCGGGCGGAACTGTCTTCTTGATCGGGTAGACAGCACCGGCAGCCGGCTGCAGGTTCACCGTGAACTGAGCGTTCGGGCCCGGACTTGGGACAGCAACGTCGATCAGGAACTGTTCGCCGGTCTCCAGGAGCGCGTTATCGTTCGCGTTGTACTTCGCGCTGATCTTCCAGCAATTATCTGTAGTATTATAGTCCACTACCTGGTGGTGCGTTTCGTCCACATACGTGACGATCATCTGCTCCACGTCGAGCGCCGTTCCGCCCGCGGTGTTCCCAACAACGAATGTGATGTTGCTCAGGGCAGTCTTTCCTGCGTTTCCTGTCCCGTAGACATAGCCGACGATCTCCATGCTGGAGCTTGCCTGCTGCACGCCTGTGTGGACGACTTCCTGGCTCTTCTGGGTCGTGAAGAACCCGGCGCCGAGCACCACGTACGAGAAGACCGCGGCCACGACGATGAACGCGATGAGCACGATCGCCGCCTCAAGGCCGGTGAATGCATTATCATTGAATTGTCTCTTCATTTACATCACCCTCCTCAGTAGACCTCGTAGAACTTGTTGGCTGCCAGGCTCGGCGGGGCGTTCCGCTCGAGCGGGTAGGAAGCACCCTGAACGGGCCGGATCTCCACGATGAACTTTTCGTTAGGGCCTATAGCCGGCAGGTTATTCTCAATGGTCACCTTAACAAACTCGAACTTCTCGAGGAGGTTGTTGGGGTTTGCTGCCGTTGTGCCATTTTTATACCACGCCATGGTGACCGTGGAGTTTGTGTAACTCTGTATAGCGCTCTTGGTCGCGACAGCATAGGTCGTCTTGTTCATATCGATCGGCGATCCGCCGGCCGCCAGCTGGAGGTAGAACGTAATGTTCTGTACTCCGTTATCTTTTCCTGCTATGACCACAGGTCCCGACACTTCCATGTTCGAGCTCGCCTGAGCCACACCGGTGTGAACGACCTCCTGGCTCTTCTGTGTCGTGAAGAACCCGGCGCCGAGCACCACATAAGAGAACACCGCGGCCACGACGATGAACGCGATCAGGACGATCGCGGCCTCAAGGCCGGTGAATGCATCTTCGTTTCTCATCATTTTGCTCATGAAACGTTTCCTCCTGTTACCGGAGTCCGAATGAGCGTTTCATCCGGAACAATACGGTTCTTTTGAGTATATGCGTAAGCCTGTATAAAAAGTTATTCAAACAGTAGGGGATTTGAAAACAGCCTTTTTTGATAACGAATCCGTATAAAATCGCTTT
>NZ_JMIO01000066.1 GCF_000691865.1 Methanoculleus sp. MH98A
GGGCCGGGTCGGGAGTTCCCCACGCACGTGGGGATGAACCGAGAAGGCCTTCGAGATCCTCGAAGAGGCGGCCGAGTTCCCCACGCACGTGGGGATGAACCGATCTCACTGAGATCCTGATCGACTTTTTGCCAGAGTTCCCCACGCACGTGGGGATGAACCGGCCCGGTCCAGCCCGGTCGCCCGGGCGGGGTCGAGTTCCCCACGCGTGTGGGGATGAACCGGCGCTGGCCGACACTCACGGTTGCCGGGCGATGTGTTCCCCACGCGTGTGGGGATGAACCGGGACTCCAGGTCGTCCAGGACGCGCCGCACCTGTGTTCCCCACGCGTGTGGGGATGAACCGTGGTATCGTCAGTTGTCGTTATACGGCTTGGAGTGTTCCCCACGCGTGTGGGGATGAACCGGCATCCTGCGGTATCTCTCCGTGCCGGCCCTCGTGTTCCCCACTTTGTGGGGATAGTCACACCCGTTCCCAAAAACCCGTCTCTTTGAGAGCAAAAAAACAACGTGCACACGCCTCTGCGTCGCCAGCTGCGCGATGAGCAGCACCCCCGTAGGGGTGGCTAAAGAGTGTTTGATGAAGTTCAGAGAGTGTCGGCCACTTGTATCCACTTCCCCGCCGGATCTTGCAGAGTGACGACGTTGACTCCATTGTACATATGCCGGGAAAAGCGGCGAGCGGGTCAGGAACGCCGACACGCCTGTATTCACCCGCGATGACTGCAAGGTCAAACCTGAGATTATGCGCGACAATCGTAGAACTCTTGTTTGCAGCCAGAGAGAGAGCATCAAGAGCCTCGCGGACGGGCACACCAGCCCGCCGGGCGTACCCGGTGGTGATCCCGTGGATCCGGGAGGCGCTCACCGGGATCGTGAAGCCATCCGGACGAATGACCCGGTTGTCCCTCTCCAAGACTTCTCCCATGACATCGCAGACCAGCCAGGCAATCTCAACGAGGCGGGGAGGCGAGCGACCTGTCTTGAGCGTCCCGGTCGTCTCCGTGTCGACGATCAGGTACGTTCCGCGATTTCCGGAAGGCTCCGCCACCATATGTTGAAAAACGACGAAGGAAACAATATAACTTTCTCACAGGAGCAACAAGGAGCAAAAAACAGCGATTACGCTTAAATCCAGCATTTCCAGCGCCACTAGATAGATCAGCCACCACCGGACGACCCGACCCGCTCAACGCCGCCACCATACCAGAACGAATATATACAAATATCGCGAGACACCATATAGTTTACAAAACAATAAATAACAAAGAAATTGTAAACCCGGCGCTTGGCGGTGAGATGAGATGACCATTGGAGAACGGATAAAATCCGCACGCATTGGCGCGGGATTGAGCCAGCGGAATCTGGCCGAGAAGATGGGCCTGAGCGCCATGGCGATCTCGAAGTACGAGAACGGCGAAGTCACCCCGAGATCGGGGCTCCTGATTCAGATGAGCGAGATACTCGGAGTGAACGTCGATTACTTCTTCCGCTCCATATCCGTGGATCTTTCCGAGCCGCAGTATCGGTGCCGGAAACCGCTGAAAAAGCGAGAGGAAAGCCAGATACATGCAAAAGTTCAGGAATGGCTCGAAAGATACCTCGAGATCGAGTTGATTCTGGGTGAGGAGAAGCCTCTCTTGCTCCCTTCAAGGGAGGATTGCCGCATAACAAGCCTGGGGGAGATCGAAGATGTGGCTCAGAAAGTTCGTGATGAGTGGAACCTGGGCCTGGATCCCATTGAGAGCGTCATGGATGTGCTGGAGCAGCACGGCATTAAGGTCGGCATCATCGGAGCCACGGATAAGTTCGACGCTCTGACATTCTATTACGATGATAACACGCCGGTTATAGCCATAAACAACGACACCCCAGGGGACCGCCAGCGGTTCAACCTTGCCCACGAACTCGGACACCTTCTGCTCCGGATTGAAGGGGACGTCGATGAAGAAACGGCGGCCCATCGATTTGCCGCTGCGTTCCTCGTACCGAAAGAGATGGCGTTTCGGGAGCTGGGGCAACGACGCCGGAACATATCACCACGCGAATTCTACCTTCTCAAGCATAAATGGGGCATGAGCATGAGTGCCTGGCTCCATCGGGCTGCCGACCTCGGGATCATATCAGAGAGGACGTCGAAACGGCTCTGGTTGCTCTTCAACAGTAATGGGTGGCGGCAGACAGAGCCCGGAACCCCGTTGCCGCCCGAACATCCGACGCACATGAAACTGCTGGTGCTCCGCGCTCTTAGCGAGAAGAAGATAAGTACAGCGCGAGCTCAGGAATTATTGGGGGGAGAACAGCCCGGTGAGCAGTGTGTCGAAGCATTCTAGGCGATACGTGTGAAAGGTGCCAAGGTCAAGTGTTCAATCGATGCGAACTACGTCTTCGACCTGGACACCGGCGGGATACTGGATTGTCCCCCATATCTCGGTTACACCTTCCTTATGGCGAACTTCATCGCCCACGAGATAGCAACAATCTCCCACGAACGATTACGGCTCTGCGGCATGCAGATCGCCGACCTGGAACCCGGGCAGGTTTCGGAGATCTACGAACTCCTCCGGGAGCACCGCGGACTCTCCTACAGGGATCTCGCCGCATTCGTCCTGGCACGGGATACGCAATCCATACTGGTAACCGGCGACGGTCATTTGCGCACGATGGCCGGAGAGAATGATATAGAATGCCACGGGACATTGTGGATACTGGATGCACTCGTGGACGCAGGCATCCTCACGGGGCCGCGCGCCGCAGATGCCCTGAGAACGATGCAGGCGAACAACAGGTGGCTCCCAAAGACTGAGTGCGATGCGCGAATACGAACGTGGAGGCCATAGAGCTCTCCAACAGCCGTAACGCACCCCATGATGAGAGACACTATCGGGCTGCTGTTTCCGGCATCGCTCGTGGCGCTCAGCATCAGCACCGCGGGGATGTACCAATAGGCCGCGCAACGAGGGAGTCACCGTATGGCCGCCGCACCATGACAGGCCGCCGGGGATCGTGAGATCGTCAGCGGCGGCCTGCAATACGCAAGGACAAATGCCAACCTTTTTGCCGCGCTCTTTTCCATATCCAATTGATCACCATGCACAACGGGGTGATTCACAAGACCATCCCCTCCCGGCGCCACGGCCCCGCCGGGATGTTCGACGCGACCGGCCGGCAGATCGACCTGCGGGTATACGAGTCGCAGAGGCTCGCGGAGGACGGGGTGGCGAAGGAATGAGGGGGATTGAAGGAATCGAGCAGACGATAAACGGACTTGAGACCGACGCAATTGAGATTGAGCGGATTGTAATAGGGTTACTTCGAACCGTGGAACTGATCCACAAACCGGATCCTGCAGGAGCACTCTTCTTCGCTCCGAGTAATCAGTGGAGCGAGTTGTCCGGCCAGGAGCTGCAGAAACAGCGAGACGCGCTACGAAAATATCAACGGTGGTATACGGTCGCCCACCGGTATGTCAGGGAATATGCCCCCGAAAGGGTCGATGAATTCAATCACTGCTATTTTGGCGATACGCAGGGCAACTACGGCGTTATCGATTACATCAAGTTAGAACGGCTGCAACGGTCACGCAACAAGTCCAGGATCATCGACGATTTCTGGCGCGTCTTCGAGATCCAAAGGAGTATCCTCCTCTCCGTATCGGATGTTCTCGGGATCGAGAGAATAAACCTCCGGGAACTCATATCGTCGGACATCATCGACCGCGAGATCGGTGAAGCCGACTGTCTCTGCAGGATGGGCCATCCTCGTGCCGCGGGCGTCCTTGCGGGGGTTGCGCTCGAACGGCAACTGAAGACGCTGTGCGACAGGTATGGCCTCGAATACCAGAAGAAGGACGCTGTCGAACATCTGGTGCAAAGGCTGTATGAAAACGATTGCCTTGATCTCACGCAACTCAGAACCATCCGGCATCTTGCCGAGATCCGGGAGAAGTGCGACCATGCAAGCGACGTCACAGGCGATGAGGTCGGTGAGTTGATCGAACGGTTGAGGGAATTCATGCAACAGAGTTTTCCGACCGAACCCCTGCGTCTGCAGGATACGATAGCGTAGCAGAAGCGAGACTTCGTCCCCCATCGATCAGCCGTCTCCTACGTGCGGATCGAGATCCCGCACCTGGCAGGGGGACAGAGAATACGGGCATCATGGATGCCGGGGGGTTGGGGATAGGGCCTCGTGGAGTCGAAAAGGGCCCGCCAGAAACCAGCAGAAAAAATGCGCCCCCGAAGGGACACCAGAACAGTAAAGGTGCTCGATCAATCGTACTCGCGCCAGGTCTTGCCGCAGGCGGTGCACCGGAAGAACCTGACTTCGCTCTCATCAGCCGCACGCAGCTGCCGCAGCCACCAGAATGCCGTCGTACAGTCGCACTCCGGGCACTTGATGGTCGCGGTCGGGAGGGTCGCAATCTTGTCCTCTTCGTCGACGATGGTGATCTCTTTCTCCACGCGTTTGTCTGTCTTCTTTAACCGGTCTGTTTCATTGATCTCCCGGATATAGCCACATTTTTTGCATTTCAGCTGACCACCGGACGATATCATCAGACCTTTACACTGCGGACAGAACATCATTGTAATGAATGGGGCGGCGATCGCAATTAATTCTTGGTCGTGGCGCATGATCCGTTCGCAGGGCAGGTGGACCGGACTGGACGGGCGCACAAATAATTATAGCCGGATACACCGAAGGGTAAAGGATGAAGGATTACCTGGTGCTGATCTCCTGCATCTGCTTTCTCGCCTTTCTCATCCCAAGCAGGTTCAGGAAGTACTTCGCACTCGGCGGATGGGCAAGCATCGTCGGATACCTCTTCCTCGAGCTTCCCTACTACTTCTCCCTCAATAACTTCGTGTACCCGGCGATAGCCGTCCTCTCGGTACCCTTCCTCTACATCACCGCAAAATACCTGCTCCGGGACGACCCCCGGGTGATGCAGATCTCGATGATCGCTGCCGTGGCGTTCCTGATCTACGCTCCCTTCGGCTACATACCCGAACTCGGGAACTGGCTGATTGCAGCCGTCGCCGACCAGACCTCGGCGGTGCTCGCGGCGGTCGGCTACCCCGTAACCTTCCAGGCCTGGAACCTGATGGAGCGCAACGGGCTCCAGACCGAGATCATCCTCGCCTGCACCGGCATCCAGAGCATCGCGATCATGCTCGGGGTCGCCTGGGGCGTGCAGTCGACGCTGAAGCAGAAGATCGCCGGCTTCCTCATCGTCTTCCCGACGATCTACATCCTCAATATCGTGCGGAACGTCTTCGTGATAACGGCCTACACCGAACAGTGGTTCCCCTACCTCCCCGAGATCGCCGGCAACGGCGAGTTCGGGTACGAGAGTTTCTTCTGGGCGCACAACGTCATGGCGGAACTCGGGGCGCTCATCTTTCTTGTGGTCCTCGCGTACACCCTCTTCATGATCGTGCCCCAGCTCGGCACCCTCGCCGACAACCTCTACCGGCTCTACCGCGGCGAGATCGAGCAGGTCGTCCGGCCGAACGCCGGAAAGACCGAACGTTGACGCCGGGCGGGAAGTGCCCGGTAGTCGCACTCCAGAGTGTCGTTCTTCGCACCTGCGGTGCTCACGCTCCTGCCCCGAAAACGCTTCGCGTTTTCTCATGCTCCTGCCGTTCCGGCAGTCGCACCCTTCGGCCAGTCGCGCTTCGCGTGAGACTTCAGCACAGAGTGAGTTCAGGGACTCACGCGAAGCCGCAAAGGCCAAAGGGCACGGTTTGAGCACCGTCAGGATGCGGGCTGCAACGCCCATCCGCCACGCTTCCTCAAGGCCCAAAAAAGATCTGCGAGCCGGTCAGGAATACCGCCGGTAGAGGTAGAAGACCCGCTGGACCGCGGAGAGGTTCGTGCAGACCGCGATGAGGAGGACCGAGACCCAGAGGAGCCCGGTCACGCCGCCGAGCACCAGCACGAGGATCGTCTCGGGCCTGCCGAAGAAGCCGACCCCCTCGAGGGGATCCTCGATCTTCCCGGCAACCCTCTCGGAATACCCGATCTCCGCGTACGTGACCGGCTTGATGAACGTGTTCATCAGCGATCCCGCGAGCGCCAGCCCCACGATACCGAAGTCGGCGACCGGCGGGACGTCGACGAGGTGGCTGACGATGGGGATGCCGGAGAACCCCACGCCGAGGATGACCGCCGCGTCGACGTATTTGTCGGCGATCCAGTCGAAGACCGCCCCAAACCGGCTCTCGGCGTGATTTTTCCGGGCGACGTTGCCGTCCACCAGGTCGAGGATCGCCGAGACGAACAGGAGCAGGCTGCCCGCGAGGAAGTGGCGCCCGGCGAAGGCAAGCGCGCACGAAAAACCGAAGAGCACCGAGAGTACCGAGACCTGATTCGGCGTAACGCCAAGGCGTATAAAAAACGACGCGATTGGCTCCGTATATTTGATGAATTTCGGCCGCAGGGAGGTTATATTCATCGCATATTTTATCTGCTCGAAAGGAGTTTAACCTTTGCTCTGATGGACGAGAGCGCAACACTTCACCCGGAATACCGTTTACGGGCTAAAATCACCAGATTCATAAACGCTCCCGCCAGATAGATCACCGGGAACGAATTCCAATGCCAGAACACGATAGGCCGCACGTGCTCATGATGTCGGAGATCACCGTCGACGGGAAACTCACCCTGAAACGTGGGGCTTCGAGCAAGATCCTCATGAAGTACATGGCTCCCGAAACCGAACTCCTCCTTCACCAGACCCGGGCGGAATATGACGCCATCATGGTCGGGGCGAACACCATCAGGATCGACAACTCCTTCCTGACGGTCAGGCTGGTCGAGGGAAAAAGCCCGCTCCGCGTCATTCCGAGCAGCCGGGCGGATATCCCGCCGGATGCAAACGTCCTCGGACCGGACGCGAGAACCGTCATCGCCGTCAGCGAGGCCGCACCGGCGGAGAATGTCGCCCGGTTCCGGGAAAGCGGCGTCGACGTCGTCGTCGCGGGCGAGAGAGAGGTCGACCTGCCGGAACTGATGGGCATCCTGAAGAGAGATTACGGCGTCGACCGGATGATGATCGAGGGGGGGCCGACGCTGAACTGGGCGATGCTGAACCACCGGCTTGTGGACGAGATACGCCTGATCCACCTGCCGTTCATTGTCGGCGGTGCCGACACCCCGTCGCTCGTCGGCGGCATGCATATCGAGACCGAGGAGGAGATGTTCCGGCTCTCCTTAAAGCGCCACTTCATGTGCGGGAGCAACCTGGTCACCGAGTGGAACGTGCTCTACCAGCCAGGAAAGTAACCACTTTTCATCGCCGACCCCCTAGATCATCATGTAGGGGTCGGCCTTCATGTATTCCCGGCAGACCGTCGTCGCGTAGTGGCCGGGAGGGAGCGTGAATTTGAGCCGGACGTCCGCACCGGATACCTCCGTCTCCACGTCGGCGGAGAGACTGATCGGCCGGAGCACCCCGGAAAACGCCGTCTCCACGAACCGGGAGGCGCGCTCGAAGTCCCCGGCGTCGATACCCGACTCGGTCATCAGTTCCTGCATGATCTCATCCATCGGCCCGTGCGACGCCACGGCCCCGGATCCCGGGATGAAGAGGGCGATCCGGCACCGGCCGCGGCGAACATGCATCAGGGCCGCCTGCCGGTTCCGCGCGGAGACAATATCCTCGCGACCGTTTGCAAAGAGGAGCCGGTCGCCGACTTCAGGCTCGGTGAGCGACATGCCGGCGTCGATGCGGGAGGAGAGCGCTCGGTTGAAGAGATAGGACTGGTATGCGCTCACGAGGAGCGAGAGGAGTTTTGGGGGGAGCGCCCGGAGCGCACCGGCGTAGTCGCCGGGGTTCGCGACGAGGTGGTTCGCCATCGCCCGCTCGTAGGTCATCCGGACGGGGAGATCGGCGAGCGCCGCCCGTGCATCGCGGGTCTCGGCGAAATGCGTCCGGGCGCGCTGCGCCTCTTCCGACTCCCGGGGGTATCCCCGGCCGATGTAGGTGGCCACGCCGCCTTCGTAGTCGCCCTTGAGGATCCTCTCGCCGACCAGATGCGTGACCGGCCGGACGACGCCGAACCGCTGCAGCCCGTAGTAGTTCGGTATCCCGGCGGACGCCACCTCCGTCGCCGCCTGCACCCGCGCCGGGAGGCCGTCTTCGATGCAGTCGCGGATGACGATATCGAACCGGTTGCCCGCGAGGCTGCCGAGGGAGAGCGGGTGCTGCGACCGCCCGACGACCTCGAGCGAGATGTCCGCAAGGTGCACCTGTTCAACGGCCTCCGGCGTGACGTTGTAGATCGATATGAACTGGGTGGTCACCGCGTTCTTGTCCTTCGTCCCCGCCCAGGCGATCCGCCGGTGGCTGATGCCGAGCCGTTTTGCGATCTCCTTGACCGCCCGCTGGAGTTCCCAGTTCGTCTTGGTGAGCAGGCAGATGAGGTGCGGGCCGTTCTGGTCGCTGATCGGGAGCGGGAGTTCCTCGACGACGAAGTCGGCGGGGCTTGCACGGAGCCGGCCGCCGATACCGGGGGCATCGGACGCGTAGTAGCGCATCCCGAGTTCCTGCTCGAGGGGATGGGGCGAGGGCATCATAGCAGGGAAAGGTCTCCGGTGATCCGGTCGAGGTCTTCGGAGCGGGCGGGGCCGAGGCCAAGCGCCGTCACGGTTCCCGGCGGGATCTCGGTCATCCCGGCGTCCTGGATGATCGACGCGGGGATGCCCGCCCGCTCCGCGATCGTCTTGAGTTCAAAGAGCTGCCGCTCGGCCGAAGCCTTCAACACCACCTTCTTCTGCCCTTCGTCGAGCCAGGCCTTCCTCGCCAGTTTGTCGGCCTTCTCGTAGGCCCCGATGGCGGCGTGAGCGATCTGCGCGCACTTCTTGCCGCAACTCATCTTGATGTCGGCGCGCACGATCAGGCACTGCTTCCACTTGAACTCCCGTATATCAGGCATTTCGTACTACCTGGGGCATGATCCGTCAAATACGCAGCTGTGGGGTGCGACTGCCGGAACGGCAGGAGCATGAGAAAACGCGAAGCGTTTTCGGGGCCGGAGCATGAGCACCGATAGGTGCGGGGAGGGAGCGGGGGGCATGTCGCCGGCGTCGCAGAGAGTCTTGCGAGGTGGGGAAGGGGGTTTGGGGAATTTGGATATCGCGGCCGCCGTCCCCCAGGATACTATGAACCCACACACGGATTTCCAGTGGATATCGCGACTGGGGGAGGGGCTGACGGGGAGTGTGATGGGCGGAATGCGACCGGTCGCCAGAGCGGGAGCATGAGCACCGAAGGTGCGAACGCCCGGAGCTCGACCACCGTCAGGTGGGGAGTGCGAGCGAAGCGAGCTTGAGCACCGGAGGTGCGACGGGGCATGCCCCCTCCCCTGTCTACAACTCACATCATTGCTGCTCAAACTCGCTATGCCTGCATCCCCTATTACCACCCCTCCCGCGCTTGCGCTCCTCCTCCACACCTTCGGTGCTCATGCTCCGGCCCCATGGCCC
>NZ_JMIO01000067.1 GCF_000691865.1 Methanoculleus sp. MH98A
CTCCCCCCTCGTGGCGATATCCTATGGAAAGCCGTGCACGGGGTTGTGACCAGTTGGAAAGTTGGCGTTCGAGAAGCGATCAGATCTCCCAGTGGCTCCCATAGAACAGTCCCGATAAGATGAATTATCTCGACGTCGGCGGCGACGGCTCCGGGGCGGCCTCCCCGCGGACCATCTGGATCGCATCGATTGCGTCCTCCGCGACGCTTCGCACATCCTTATCCTCGTCCAGGGTGAGGGTCCGGAGCGCGTCGATCGCTCGCGGGTCGCCGATGTACTTGAGCGCTCCCGCCGCGTAGAGCCGGACGTTCCGGTCGGCATCCTTCGTCACCGCGATCAACGGCTCGACGGCGGCATCGCCCATCCGGATGAGGGCGCCCGCCGCCGCGCCCCGGACGTCGTCGTCCCTGTCACGGAGCGCCCCGATGAGTGGCTCCACCGCGGACGCCTCCCCGGTATCCCCGAGGACGCCGGCCGCGAGGATCCTGGTATTCGGATCCGGGTCGGCGAGCATCCGGCGAAGCGGCTCCGTCGCTCTGCTGCCGAACTTCGCTATGGCTCCCGCTGCCTGGCACCGGAGGTCGTCGTTTTTGTCCCGGAGCGCCCGGGCAAGAGGCTCTAGCGCGGCGGGATCGCCGATCTCGCCGAGGATGGCGGCCGCGTAGACCCGCCGGAGGTCTCTTTGCGTCTCGATCTCCCAGGTCTGGCCGCCGGGCCCGGTCACGGTCACCGGGGTCCCGGCCTCCTCCTCGTACTTCCCCGATGTCTCCGGGTTCTCGAGGAGTTCGGCCAGCGGTTCGACCGCCGGCGTCCCGAGCAGCGTGAGCGAGTCCGCCGCCGCCTCCCGAACCGCCGTCAGCGGATCGCCGAGCGCCCGGACGAGCGGCCCGACCGCATCACCGCCGCCGAAGTCCCCGAGCGCCAGGGCGGCCCGCTGGCGGGTCAGGCCGTCGCTGCTCCGGAGCGCCCCGATCAGGCCGTCGACATCCTTCTCTGCTCTCAGCAGGTCGATATTGAACCGCTTCCCCACGTCCTCTTGCTCCAACGCGTTCACCTCCGCTTCGTCACCGGGACGCCGGCGGGACGGGCGTGGCCTCGCCCCGCTTCTCCCGGAACCGTGCCATCCCGTCCTCGGCCGCCCTCCGGACGGCGGGGTCGGTGTCGGAGAGCGACCGGCCGAGTGCCCCTTCCGCCCGCGGGTCGCGATCTCGCCGAGGATGACGGCGGCGTAAGCCCGGCGGAGCCCCGTGCCGGGGACATCCCCTTCCTTCACGACGCCGGCCCTCCTCGCGCCGGGGAAGAGGGCCTCGTGCTTCTTTGCGTCCTCCGGACCGCCGAAGAGGTCGTGTTGCGCAATTTCTGGATGACGGAGGGACTTTCTCGTCCCGACATCCGTGGGGCCGCCGAAGAGATCGTGCTGGGTGATCTCATCCTCGGTGTCGCGGGATACCTTGCCTCCCGCCCTCCGGAGATCCTCCGGGCCGCCGAATGCATCGTGCTGGGCAAGCCCTTCCTCCTCTTCGCGGGCCCTTCCGCCTCCTGCTCTCCTGATATCCTCCGGGCCGCCGAACGCGTCGTGCTGCCTGATGCCTCCCCTGTGCCGGAGAGTCCTCTTCGTGGCCGGTATGCCTTCCGGCCCCCCGAGGAGGTCGACCTGCGTCACCCCTTCCCCGGGCGCTTCCCGCGGCAGCCCGTAGCCTGCTGCAGCACCGGGACGCTCGAGGAGGTCGATCAGCGGTTCGACCGCCGGTGTTCCGACTATGACGAGCGCGTTCGCCGCCGCCTCCCGGACGTCCTGCACCGGATCCGTGAGCGCCCGGATGAGGGGGTCCACCCCCCGCCATTCCCCGAGCGCGCCGAGGGAGAGTGCGGCGGTCCGGCGAACGGTCGGATTGCCGCTCTGCAGCGCCTCGATCAGGCCGTCGACGTCCTGTCTCGATGCCATGTGCTCGACATCGTACTGCTTCTCCCCTGCTGGAATATCCCTTCTCTGCACTACAATCACCTCAGGATGGGGCGATATAATCGGCCCGGAGTATAATAATATTGTGTATAAAAATCGCCGTAGGCCGCATTGAGAATCCGGCCCCTCCCGGGATTGGGTGCGCGAAGACGGACTGGTGAGAGCAGGTATTTTATCCGCGCAGGGTGAGGAGGGTATCATGCCGGAGGAGAAGAGAAAGGCGGAACTGAAGATCTCCGGGATGCACTGCGCGTCCTGCGCGCTCAACGTGGAACGCGCTCTCCAGAGCCGGGACGACGTCTACGACGCCCGGGTCAATTTCGCAAACGAGACCGCCGTCGTAGAGTACGATCCGGCGAAGACAACCCTCGCCGACCTTGAACGGACGGTCTCGGACGCCGGTTATGGGGTTATCAGGAGCGAGGCCACCGTCAGGATCGGGGGGATGGTCTGCGCGAGCTGCGCCCGGGTGATCGAGGCCTCGCTCGCGGACCTCGACGGGGTCTACGAGGCCCGCGTCAACCTCGCAAACGAGAACGCACGCGTCGTCTACAACCCCGCGCTCGTCACGACCGCGGATATCCGGGCCGCCGTCGAGGATGCCGGCTACCGGTACCTGGGGCTCGAGGAGGAGATCCCAGAGGACGTCGAGGCCCGGATGCGCGAGGCGGATCTCCGGGACAAGTTCCGCCGGTTTGCCGTCGGGTTCGCGGTGAGCATCCCGCTCTTCCTCTACATGCTCTTCGGGATGCCGGGGGCGGCCGCCCTCCCGGTCTCGATCAACCTCGTCATGCTGGTCGTCACCCTCCCGGTCTTTCTCTACGTCAGCGCCCCCATATTCAGGGCCGCGGCCGCCGCGCTCCGGAACCGGGCGCTGACGATGGACGTCATGTACGCGATGGGCATCGGCGTCGCCTACGGCGCAAGCCTTCTCGGGACGTTTCAGATCGTCCTCACGGCGGACTTCAACTTCTACGAGACCGCGGTGATGCTCGCGGCGTTTCTGACGCTCGGACGCTACCTCGAAGCCCGGGCGAAGGGGAGGACGTCCGAGGCCATCAAGAAACTCGTCGGGCTGCGGCCCCGGACCGCGACGGTGATCCGGGACGGCCGGGAGGTCGAGGTCCCGGTCGAGGCCGTGGCCGTCGGCGACGTCATCCTGGTCCGGCCGGGTGAGAAGGTGCCGGTGGACGGGACGGTCGTCGGCGGCGAGAGTTCGGTCGATGAAGCGATGATCACCGGCGAGCCCATCCCGGCCGATAAGAAGGAGGGCGACGAGGTCGTGGGCGGCACCCTGAACGTAAACGGCGTGCTCCGGGTCCGTGCCGAGAAGATCGGGAAAGATATGGTGTTATCGCAGATCATCAGGCTTGTCCGGGACGCGCAGGGCTCGAAGCCGCCCGTGGAGCGGATCGCCGACGTCGCGGTCTCCTACTTCATCCCGACCGTGCTCGCGATCGCGACCGCCGCCTTCCTCGTCTGGTACCTCGGGCTCGGTTCCTCGCTCCTCTTTGCGCTCACGGTGCTGATCTCCGTCCTGGTCGTCGCCTGCCCCTGTGCGCTCGGGCTCGCCACCCCGACCGCCGTGACCGTCGGGATCGGCCGGGGCGCCGAACTCGGGGTGCTGATACGAAACGGCGAGGCGCTCGAGGTATCGGAGAAACTGACCGCGATCGTCTTCGACAAGACCGGGACGCTCACCCGGGGGAAACCGGACGTCACCGACGTCGTCGCGCTCGCGGTGCCGGAGGACCGGCTGCTTGCGGTCGCCGCGGCGGTCGAGCACAACTCGCAGCACCCGCTCGCGGCGGCGGTCGTGCGCCGGGCGGAGAGTGCAGGGGTCACCGTCCCGGCTTCAGCACAGTTCACGACCTTCGGCGGCAGGGGGGTCAGCGCCGTGGTGGATGGGGAGGAGGTGCTGATCGGGAACCAGCCGTTCCTCGAGGAGCACGGCGTCACCGTCCCGGAGGGGGCGGAACGCCGGATTGCCGCCCTCCAGGACGAGGGGAAGACCGCGGTTCTCGTCGCCGCCGGGGCCGACCTCGCGGGCATCCTCGCAATCGCCGACACCCTCAAGCCGACGACGAAGCGTGCCGTTGAGGAACTGAAACGTATGGGCCTTGCCGTCACGATGATCACCGGCGACAACGAGCGGACGGCAAACGCCATCGCCCGCGAGGTCGGGATCGAGGACGTCCACGCCGGGGTGCTGCCGCAGGAGAAGGCGCTGGAAGTCCGGGCGCTCCAGGAGCGGGGCGAGGTCGTGGCGTTCGTGGGCGACGGGATCAACGACGCCCCGGCGCTCGCGCAGGCGGACGTCGGGATCGCCATCGGGAGCGGGACCGACGTCGCCATCGAGAGCGGGGATATCGTGCTCATCCGCGACGATCTCGTCGACGCCGTCGCGGCCGTCGAGCTCTCCCGGAAGGTGATGAGCCGGATCAAGCAGAACCTCTTCTGGGCGTTCGCCTACAACTCCGCCCTCATCCCCCTCGCCGCGGGGGTGCTCTACCCCTTCTTCGGGATAACCTTCCGGCCGGAACTTGCGGCGCTCGCGATGGCCCTCTCGTCGGTGACGGTCGTCTCGCTCTCCCTGCTGCTCAAGGCTTATATACCTCCGGCGAAGAGGGGGACGCTGTCGGAGGCTGATGCACGTGGCAGTTGATCCCGTATGCAAGATGGACGTCGATGAGGCGAGTGCGAAGTACACCGCCGAGTACCAGGGCAGGACCTACTACTTCTGCGCCCCGGGCTGCAAGAAACTCTTCGAACGCGACCCCGAAGCCTACCTGAAGGAATCGTAACCTTTTTTGCCGGTGGGTGTTCCGGCGCGGATCGGAAAAGCCTTATACTCATAGGATAATAGAGAATTCTTGAAAAGGGGCAAGAATTGCGGCATTTTTTGATATAGCGTCATGTGGTTTACGCCCGGGTGCGCCCCTGCACTTTCAGAACCGGTAGACCGGGGCCCGGCACCGTGCCCCCTGCCTCCCCTCTCCCGGCGCGAGATCCGCGGCGTCGTCGCAGGTCGCCCGGAGGTACGCGCTCGCGTTGTCGGCGAAGTGAACCGCCCAGGCCTCCGGCGTCCGCGGCTTGATCTCGCCGTAAGAGCCGTGGTGCGACATCACGATATGGAGGATGTGGCCGAACCGTGCAGGGTCGACACCGGCGGAATGCTTCATGAGCGCCGCCGCCCCGATTGCCGTGTGTCCGACGAGGGTGTAATCCGGGAGCGGGACGAACGCGAACCCCCGGCGGCAGAAGCAGGACGCTTTCCCGACATCATGGAGGAGCGCACCGGCGAGGAGGACGTCGGTATCCATCTCCGCCCGCGAGACCGTGCCCGAAAGAGAGAGCGCCATCTCCGCGGTCTCGAGGGTGTGCTCCGCAAGCCCGCCGATGTAGGCGTGGTGGTGGTATTTGGCCGCGGGAGCGTCGAGGAAACCCGGGGCGTCGTTCATGACCGTTGAGACGAGGGAGGATATGCCGGGATCCTCGATCTTCGCGGCCATACGGGCGAGCCCTAACCGGACGCTTTCGATATCGACGGGCGCATAAACGAACAGGGACGGCTCGACCCTGTCCTGCGGGACCGGGTCGGCGAGACAGGCGATCCCGTCGTTCACGTTGACCTCGCAGGCGCCGTTGAAGATCTTCGCGTAGCCCTGGATGCGGTAGATCTCGCCCGGCCGGATCGCGCGGCAGAACGCCTCGATCTGCTCCACGCTGTGATCCGGCGTCCCCCAGACCTTGCAGGTTCCCCGGCCGGTCTTATCGGAGATGGCGAGCTGGATATACTTGCCGCCCCGCTTCTCGCGGAGTTCTGCGGTTTCCACCACGAACGGCGCGTCGACCTGCACGCCCCCGTTGATCTCCTCCACGAAGGTTGTCTTCTCAAACACCGGATCACTGTTCCTGTAAAATCCGTTCGCCCGGAGAACCTTAAAACCCGGCGGTTTGCTCTGGTGGGGAGAACAATTCCGTCTCACGCAAAAAAAGAAGTCCTTTCGGTAGTTTGACACTCTCCTCGCACCTATCGGCGTTCAAACCCTGCCTGTACGGCAGTCGCATTCCGGTGGAACGTTGCATTTCGCGGCTTCGCGTGAAGCAACAGTACAGGGACAACAGCAGGTTTCGCGCGAAGCCGCGAAGAACGCGAAGGCACGCCTACGCCCCGGATCCCCTCACCCGAACCGGAGCCGGAGCATCCCCATCAGCATCGCCTTCGCGTCCGATGTCATCACCTTCGACTCGTCCCGGTTCTCCCAGGTGATCGGGACTTCTTCCACCCGGTAGCCGTTCCGGCGCAGCCGCCAGAGGAGTTCGACGTCGAACTCGAACCCGGTCGACCGGATCGAGGAGAGAACCTCCTCAAGCGCATCCTTCCGGAATGCTTTCGCGCCGCACTGGGTGTCCCGGTAATCGAGCCCGAAGAGTGACCTGACCATCAGGTTGAAGAGACGGCTCTCGACCCGGCGCCGGAACCCCTGCCGCACGGGGATGACCGAGCCCGGAACCCAGCGCGAGCCGATGGCGCCGTCGGCGGTTGCGAGACGGTCGAAGAGCCGCTCCATCTCGGATATCGCGGTCGAACCGTCTGCGTCCATGTAGCCGACGAAGGGCGTCGCCGCCGCCTCCATCCCGGCAACGACGCCTCCCCCTTTCCCGAGCCGGGCCGGAAACGTCAGGCACCGGATGGAAAGCGACGGGTGAGCGCCCGCAAACGCACCGATGATCGCGGGGGTGGCATCGGTTCCGTCGCAGACGAAGACGAGATCGCCTCGAAAGCCCGAGACGTCCTCGAGGAGCGACCGGATCCGCCGCTCTTCGTTGTATGCGGGGATCACCAGAGTGCAGTCCGCCGGGTTCACGCCGTCGGCGCGTGTATCGTTCAGCATTCCAGTTTCGTGATGATGGTGTCGGCGAACTGTGCGGCAGCTTCGGGGCCGTTGGCGGTCACGACCTGCATGTCGGCGACGACGGGGATCTCAAGGAAGTTTGCTCCTGCCTTCTTCATCTCCGCGACAGCCGCCGGGCTCGGGTATACCGTCGCCTGCCGTCCGGCGAGGACGCCCGCCCGTGCCAGCACGACCGGTGCGAGGCAGATGGCGGCGACGACCTTGCCCTGCTCGAAGAACGACCGGACAAGGTCCCGGAGCCTTTCGCTTCCCCAGAGGTGCTCCTGTGAACCGCTGCCGCCCACAATCACGATCCCGGCGTAGTCGTCGGGAGCCACGTCCTCAAACGTCATGGCTGCCTCAGCGATGCATCCCAGCATCCCCGTGCATGCGCCGGTGACCGTAGAGGCGAGATCGACGCCGATCCCCGCCTCCTCGAAGGTCCGTTTCGGGATCTCCAGTTCCTCGTCCCTGAACTGTTCAGGGGCAATCGCAAGCAAGAGTTTCATACGGGTCTCCTATCAGGATTTGTTCATAAGCGTATTGATGGTTGTGGAGCTGGGTCATGCTCCGGACCGAATGCCCGGGAGCATCCGGGTTGCGTTTTAGAATAAGATTATTATAATAATTGGCCTATTGAAGTGCAGGCCCCGCGGCGGCGTGAGATTCGAAGGCCCTGCCGGATGCCCGGCTTTCGACGAACGAGCCCTGTCGAGCCGTATCCGGCACGGAACGCAGGCCTGTTCCCGGGGTGGAGACGAGGAGAGGTAAATGATGCGATGCGGCACCTATTTCGCGATTATTCTCCTGTCGGCACTCGCGCTCGTTGCAGCCGCGGGAGCACAGGCGGGAGATCCTGCAGTTATCTGGAACCGGACGTATGGAGGACCCGATGCTTACGACGCGGCACACGCAGTCGTCCCCGATCCCGGCGGAACCGGATTCTTCCTCGCCGGGGAGACGGCATCGTCCGGCGCAAAGACGGACGCCCGGGTGATCCGCCTCGCGCCGGACGGCGGCGAGGAGTGGAATAGAACATATGGCGGGGATGAGATCGACGCTGCGCACTCTATCATCCGAACCGGTGAAGGCAACCTCCTCTTCGCCGGGAACCTCACCCTCGTCACGAACGGGACGCAGGCCGACACCGATGCCTGGCTTGTGATGATAGATCCCTCCGGCGGCGAGGTCTGGAACCGGACCTACGGCGGCCCGGACGTCAACGCCTCGGCAAACGCGGTTGTCGAGGCCGAAGACGGAGGTTACGTCTTCGCAGGCTCAACCGCGCTGCGGGAGGGAAACGAGTCCGCGGCCTGGGTGGTCAGGGTGAACGAGACGGGTACGGAGGTTTGGAATCGGACGTTCGGCGGAGCGGGTGAGAATGCCGCGAACGCCGTCACCCGGGTTCCCGGCGGGGATTTCGTCGTTGCCGGCACCACCGGGTCCTCGGGAGCGGGCATGGCCGACGTCTGGGTGGCCAGGCTGGACGGGTCGGGAGCTGAGGTCTGGAACCGGACGTTCGGCAGCCCCGACGACGATGCCGGCCGGGCGGTGATCAACACCTCGGACGGCAACCTGCTTGTCGCCGGGACGTTCACCGAGCGGCCCGATAACACGACGGCCGATACCGATGCTCTCCTCATCAAACTCACGCCTGACGGGGATATCCTCTGGAACTGGATCTACGGCGACTTCGGCGTGAACGAAACGGCGTCGGCCGTCGTCGAGACCACGGACGGCGGCTATCTCTTTGCCGGGGAGACGGCTTACCCCGGGGTGGCCGATACCGACGCCTGGCTGGTTAAGACCGATATCGAAGGAGCGGTGGCATGGAGCAGGACGTTCGGCGGCGTAAACCCCGGTGATGCGGCCGCATCGCTTATCGAGTCCACACCAGGTGAGTTCGTCTTTGCAGGGACGTTCAACGCCACGGAGAGCGGAGGAGCAGCGAATACGGATGCCTGGGCGGTGAAACTGGGGCCGGAGCCCACGCCGACGCCGACTACTACCCCGACGCCCGAACCCACGGCGGCCCCTGCCAAACCTTCGAAAGCCCCGATAATCTCCCAGAAACCGCCGGTACCGGCCGCAACGGTGACGCCTGCCCTGTCACCGGTCCCGGCGGGCCCGACGGGCCCGACGGGGACCACACCGCCGTCCCCTACCGGAGTTCCGACGGGGGCTCCGACGTCCGGGCCCACCTGGACAACGGGACCCACAGGCGCGCCGACGATGACGGCCGCCCCGTCTCCGGCCGTGACGCAGGATAATGATGACGACGACAATGACGACGACAACGACGACGACGACGGGAACGACAACGATACCAGCGGATCGCTCTCGGGGATGGTCTGGTACGATCTGAATGCTAACGGCATTCTCGACCCCGGTGAGCCGGGCATCCCCGGCATCAGCGTCCGGCTGATCGGGGAGCGGACCATGATGGACTACACCACCACCGGCCCGGATGGGTCGTACGGGTTCGGTGACGTCGCCTCCGGCAGGTACGCCGGCACCGAGTTCGTCCTGCCGGACGGCTTCTCCTGCACCGTCTTGGGGCTTGACAACCATGCCTCTTCTCTCGGCGGGAATGTGGCATACGCTGAAGTGGTGGACGGGCAGCGGACCCTGAACGCCGGCTTCACCGGAAGTCCCTTCCCCCTGACCCCGGCTACGGCCTACGGGTGGGTGCTCGGGACGACCTGGAGCGACGGCAACGGGGACGGTATCAGGGACGGAACCGACGGCCTGACGGACGTCGAGGTCACCCTCCTGGATGCAGGCGGGAATGTGGCGGCATCGGCCCGCACCGGCTATCATGACAGTTACTTCTCCATGTACCTCTTCGGCCCCCTCCCGCCCGGGGAGTACTCCGTCGCGTTCACTGCGCCGGATGGCTACGCCTTCACAAGTCCCGGCGGTGACAGCCACGCCGATCCGTCGACCGGGACGACCGGCCCGTTTTCGGTCGGCGGGGGTGATATGGTTGTTAGGGATGCGGGGTTGATCCTCTCCCTGGCCTCTATCCCGCCTCCGGGCGATGCGCCCGGGGGACCGGTGAATGAGGTTGACGCAGGCATAGCAGGCAATGAGCAGGAGGAACAGGCCGAGACGGCTGCCCGCGAAGAGTGGGGGGACGAGACCCCCGCCGACGCGGCGGACGATGATCAGGGCGGGCCGGTCGTGACCGATGATCCGCAGGCCCCAAAGAATGATGCCGGTAACGATCGGAAAATGACCGGAGAGGACGACAACCGGAAAGAGAAGACAGAGGATGAAGACGACCGAACGAAGGTAAAAGAAGATGACGATGACCGAGACGAAGATGATTAATCGGAGCGGATAAGACGCCGGTCGACAACAAGTGTGCGCGCTCCTTCTGTGGTTTCCTGCACATCGTGGTTTACTGCTCCCGATCGTTGGGGGTTGCGGAGGCGGGGTTATTCCCTGTTTTCATGCCTGGCTCCGTGTTGGCTGCTCAAATGATGTCCTGTACTCCCGGGCTCCACCCTCTGCTATCATAAAAATATTAATATATTATAATGCCTATTGGGTGTCGGAACCCCGGACCGGTACCGGATCGGAAAAAATTCCGGCCTGTCCGGCCACCGAAAGACAGCAGATGTGAACAATGCGTTCTTTCGGGGGGTTACACGCCCGGAGGCCTTCACGGCATCCGGGAGACGAGGTGAGCCGATTGAGATATATCAGCGTTCTTGTAGCAATCATCGTATCAGCGTTCGTCTTCGGTTCGATCGCAAGCGCCGCAGTTCCGGCGGAGCCGGGTACAGCATATGAAAAGACCGTCGGCACGATCGGAGGAACAATCTTTCTGGACGCCGACGCAAACGGCGTCCAGGGTCCCGGCGAGTGGGGCATGAGCGGCGTTGCCGTCCACCTCCTCGACGCCGCGGGGGAGCGGGTTGCAACGGCGGAGACGTTCGCCCACGCCTGCGAAGGGCTCTACATCTTCAGCGGCGTCCTCCCCGGGAACTACACCGTTGAGATCGTCCTGCCGGAGGGCTACGGCTTCACCGTCCCCGGTATGGGGGCTCCCGGCGAGACGGCGAGCACCGTCGATGCGGCGAACGGCACGACCACCACCATCGACCTGACGGAAGAGGCGGTTCAGACGATGGATCTCGTCGTCAGGGATGCCGGTCTGGTGCCGGCCGCTGCCTGACGGCGGCCGCATCACCTATTTTCACTGGTGCTCAGCGACGTGCTGCCGGAGCATCGTGTCGGGCCTGTAGCGGTCGGCGATCTCAAGCGCCGTCTCCCGGAGAGCCGCGTGCTCCACGATGCAGGACTCCGGGGGAGCAGCCTTCCGGAGGATCTGGGAAGTGTTCTCGGTGATCTGGATGAGCTCCGTGGCTATCAGGGCGTTGAGCCAGATGAGGTCGCGGAGCATCTCTTTGGTTTCTTCGTCCTGGTGCATGGATACAAATAGGCGATGCTCCCACATCAATCGTGCCGAACCGGCCGCGGCAGAACAGAAGGGTTGATTGACCACGCCGGGTAATACTTCAGGAGATTATGGGTATGCAGTTTCTGGAGTTCGCCCGCGTCTGCGAGCGCCTCGAAGGGATCCCGGGACGGCTCGATATGATCGAGCAGGTCGCTGCCGTTCTTCCCCGGCTCGACGACGGGGAACTCCCCGTCTTCGTCCGGTTCGTCATGGGCAGGGTCTTCCCCGACTGGAGCACCAAAAAACTCGGCGTGGGCCCGAACCTCCTCTACGACGCCGTGGCCTACGTTGTCGGGACGAAGCGGGAGACCGTCCGCGAGGCGATCAACACGACCGGCGACGTGGGCCTCGCCGTCGAAGGGCTCCTTGCAAAGAAGGAGCAGACGTCGTTCTTCATCAAGGAACTCGACCTCACCGACGTCTACCGGGAGTTCGAGCGGATGGCGGCCGCCGAGGGGCAGCGGTCGCAGCGGGAGAAACTCCGCGTGGCGGAGGGCCTCTTCGGCAACGCCCGCCCGCTTGAGGGGCGCTATCTCGCGCGGCTGATGCTCGAGGAACTCCGGATCGGGATGGGCGAGGGGAACGTCCGCGACGCCGTCGCGAAGGCGTTCGAGGTCGACGTCCGCCTGGTCGAGCATGCCCACCAGGCGCTGAACGATCTCGGCGAGGTCGCCCTCCTTGCCCGGCGCGACCCCGACGCGCTCTCCCGCGTGACGATCGAGCCGTTCCGGCCGGTGAAGATGATGCTCGCGCAGGCGGGCACCATCGCTGCCCAGATTGAGGATCACGGCGAGGTGGCGGTCGAGTACAAGTACGACGGGAGCCGGTTCCAGTTCCACAAGGTGGGCGGCGTCTGCCGGATCTACTCGCGGAAACTGGAGGACGTCACGGGGAGCCTCCCCGACATCGCGAACCTCCTCCTGGAAGCCACCGATCACGACGTCATCCTGGACGGGGAGGCGGTCGCCGTCCGCGACGGGAAGCCGATGCCGTTCCAGTACGTGATCCGGCGGTTCCGGCGCAAGCACGAGGTGGACTCGATGATGGAGCAGATCGAGCTCGTGCCGAGGGTCTTCGATATCCTCTACCTGGACGGCGAGACGCTGATGGATCGCCCCCTCGCGGAGCGGCGCAAAGCCCTCGATGAGGTGCTCCGTGCACACGTCGCTCCGCAGTTCCCGGCCACCGATGCGGCCGCGGCGGAGGCGATCTACGCCGAAGCCCTGAACCTCGGGCACGAGGGCGTGATGGTGAAGGTCCTCGACTCGCCCTACACCCCCGGCGTCCGGGGCCGGCTCTGGGTGAAGGTCAAACCCGGCGTCGAGACGCTCGACCTCGCGGTCGTGGGGGCGGAGTGGGGCGAGGGCCGGAGGGCCGGGACGTTCGGGTCGTTCCTGCTCGCGGTGCAGGACCAGGGCCGGCTCCTCCCCGTCGGGAAGGTTGCAACCGGGATCACGGACGAGGTGCTGGCCGACCTCTACGCCCTCTTCAAGGACAGGGTGATTGCCCGCTCCGGAAAAGAGGTGACGCTCGAGCCGGAGGTGGTCTTCGAGGTGGGCTACTCCGAGATCCAGACGAGCCCGAACTACGAGAGCGGCTACGCGCTCCGGTTCCCGCGGTTCGTCCGGGTGCGCGAGGACAAGAGCGTCGACGAGGTCGAGACCCTTGATACCCTCGTCGAGCGCTACGCCCGGCAGAAGAACGGACTGGGGTCGCTGTAAAACCGCTTTTGCTAAATCTCTTGAGTTCGTTTCAGACGATCGCAATATAGAGGCATTCCGGGGCACGGCTTTCCGTCGGGTTGCGCACCTTCGCACCTCCGGTGCTCAAACTCTGTTCCCAGGCGGAACGTCGTTCTTCGGTGCTCGTGCTCCGGACGTTCCGTCCATCGCAAGTCCAAGACCTTCGGTCTTCTCCTGCTCCGGTCATTCGGCCCGTCGCCTATCGCCACGCACTGCCCGCCCCCCCTCGGGGGGCGGGAGGAGCGCGAAGCGCGGGCGGTGGGGGGTTACGAAGAGTGTGGATCTCTGCGCGTTGGAGACAGGGGGGAGACCCCCTCGCACCTAATGGTGCTCAAGCTCGTTTCCACACACTCCTCGTCAGCCTCACAGCGAAACCCTTTGGGTTTCTCGAACTCCTGTCCTGCGGACTGTCGTTCCCCCAATTGCGATAAACGACCAGCGGCACGGCGTGAGTTCGAGCACTGAAGGTGCGCAGGCCCCCACGGTCCACTGCAGAGGGACATGTCGAGAAAAAGGCCGATCCCCCGGGCAAGCCGGGACCAGCACCGCCTCATCGAGGTGGGGAATAATCTGATTAGGGTTTCAACAGAGCCTAAAACTCAAACAGCGTCTTCTGCGTCACGAGTTCCGGGATGAGCCTGCTGTGGGGCTGCCAGTGGCCAAACCCGATGAGCCGGGAGGCAACGTCGATTGCCTGGCGAAAATCGGCGCATGGGGTTTTTGGGCCCCGCATGGCGTTCCGCGTCGCCTCCCGCACGACCCAGGTGCCGAGCGGCGCCCAGTATTCGCCGGTGACGTTTCTGAGCACGAGTACCCGTGCCGATCGTCGCACGCTCTCCAGGTACTCCGCGACCGCGAGGCGTGCCGAGTAGTATGCCCCCGCGAGCGGTGAGTAGCCGGACTTGGTGAGCCCTTCGCCGTCCACGGCGATCGACTCGCTCCCGCCGCCCCAGAGCGACTGTTTTCCCCAGACTTCGATCATTTCGAACTTCCAGTCCCCCGGGACGAGGAGACAGACGATGTGGTTGCCGTAGAGCGCGGCGGAGAAGACCTCTGTCCCGGAGAGCGGGGGATAGCGGGCGATCTTCTTCTTGAGCTGCTTCGAGACCGTGTCGTCGACCGCCGTGATCGCCCAGCGGGTGGGGACGACGCGCCGCTTCTTCTCGCTCCCGAGGAGGCCGGCGGTGAGGAGTTGCGTGATCCGGTAGACGTCGGTTCCCGAGGCGTTGAGGATCTCACAGGCGTCGGTCGCGCCGAGATCGGTATCGGAGGTCACCCGGTCGACCGCACGGTCAACCCGGGCGTTCTCGAGGACATCCATCTTTTTGATGGCGCCGGTGAGCCCGACCGGGGCGATCGTCCCGTCGAACCGGAGGTCGAAGGCGACAGGTTTGTTGAACCGGACTTCCACGTCGAGCGGCAGGCTTGAGAGCGCGATCTCCTGGATGCTCCCGGAGAGGTTCTTCGCCTCACCGGCGCCGCGGATCGTCCGGGCCCGGAGCCCCACGATATCCTCGATCCCGAGGCCCCGTGCCACCCAGTCCGGCGGATGGTCGGCGTCGTCGATCATCAGCGGCCCCCCTGCGACTTTCGGGTAGCCGTAACTCCCCACAAAGACCGACGGCGCGGCTCCCTGGTAATGGTCGCTCTGCCGGGCCGGGAGCTGCGCATAGAACCTGCTCATGATCGGGCAGCGTTCGAGCCCGCAGAACCCCCTTCCTTTACACTCGGCGCATCGCATGCTTCACTCTCCACGAAGGTCGAGGACGACCCGCACCCTTCCTGCGAGGACGCGGAGCGTCTCTTCGACCCACTCCTCCCACGAGTCGGTTTCGAGACTCCGGACGGCCGCAATCTCCCGCCCGACGTCGTCGTCCCGGCCGTCTAGGACCTCGACCACCACCGACCCGGGGGCGTATCCGGGCTGTACGATGGCGTCGGCGTCCCCGTCGACCACCCCGAAGATGGGGATGCCGGAATGCGAGCAGATATGCCCGCAGACGGCGGTGGTATCGTCGCCGATGGCGAGGACGCCGCAGACTTCCTCTCCGATCTCCCCGTAGAGGGTGTGACCGCAGTGGTCGATGACCGCGATCCTCCCCCCGCGGCGGCCCCGTTCGCCCTGCCGGGGCGGGGCCGAGCGCACCGCCCCGCTCTTACACCAGGCTTTCCGGATCTCGGGGATACCCGCCCGGAGGAGTTTCTCAAGCCCGTGCGGTTTCGGGTCGAGTCCGGAGACGGCCCGGAGGGTTCCGTTCTCGCTCGCGAGGACGACCGTCTCCGCCGTCGCCGTCCCGATGACGATCCCGTTCACGAAGACCGCTTCCCCCGGCAGGCACCCGCGGATCTCCCGCACGCCTTCCCGCCGGGCGCCGTCGCTCTCCGCACGGACGAGGGCGTAACCCGTCAGCCGTGCGATCTCCTCCGCGAGCGTGCCGTCCCCGCGGTTCCAGCAATAGACGGTGCCGCTCGAGGTCTCGACGTGGACGAGCCCTTCGAGCCTGCCGGCGACAAGCTCGCCGAATATCCGCCCCGACTCCGGGGTCTTTCCCCGGTTGACCAGGCACGCACGCTCCGAAAGACTCCCGAGCACCGTACTCGGCCGCTTGTCTGTGCAGACGACCGAAAGCCCCGACTCCTCGGCGGCCGTCCGGGCCATCACCCCCGCGACCAGCACCCGCCGGGGCGAGAGGAGGGCGATCAGCCGCCCGACGTCCCCGGCATCGAAGGCCTCGGGGCCGTGGACCACCATGACGAGGTCCGTCGTCGGCGGGTTCATGCCGTAGACTTGGGTTTCGCGGACTATCAGGTTACCGTCCCGACGAGTTCTGGATGGGGAGGTAGGGCATCAGGGAACTCGCGAGTTTCGCGATATCCATCGACTGCAGGACGATCCTGCCCGGCCCCGTCAGCGTGGTCAGGAAGAGCCCCTCCCCGCCGAAGAAGACGGTCTTCACGCCGCCGGCGAGCTGGATGCTGTAGTCGACGGTGCTCTCGAACCCGACGACGAGGCCCGTCTCGACCCGGATCACCTCGCCCGGTGCAAGCGTCATCTCCATGATGTCGCCGCAGCAGTGGAGGAACGCCTTCCCGCTGCCGGAGAGCCGCTGGAGGATGAACCCCTCGCCGCCGAACGCGCCCGACCGGATCTTCTTCGTGAACGCGATATCGAGGTCGATGCCCTGCTCGGAGCAGAGGAACGCATCCTTCTGGGCGATGAACTCGTTCCCGTTAAGGTCGAGAGTGAAGATCTTCCCCGGGACGTTCCCGGCGAACGAGACGAACCCTTCCCCGCCCTGTGGGGTGAACTCGGTCATGAAGAGGCTCTCGCCGGTCATCATCCGCTTGAGCCCCTTGAAGAGCCCGCCTTTCACGTTGGTGGTCATCTGCATGTTCCCGCTCATGTTGACCATGGCGCCGGCCTCGGCGCAGGCGCTCTCGCCGGGGGCGAGGCGGAGGGTCACCATCTGCAGGTTGTCTCCGGTAATCTCGGATTGCATGCCAGAATATCTTCCATTTAGGGTAATAGGTCTTTTCTCTTTATTCCCCGGACACCGGCGGCTGTTTTTTGGGAACCACGGAGCAGATGGCTTAATAGAAATCGATGCCGTAACAATCTCTATGCGGAACGGATCGTCTATCAACCGCTCCGTCGGCGTTCCGGCCGATGAGGTGACGGCATGCGGATGATCGCTATCATCCTGCTCCTTGTTGCCGTCGTAGCGGCGGGAGGTGCGGAGCCGGTCGCCGTCGCGCTGCCCGATTCCGACACACCGGAGCGCGTGCTCGAGACGGTCGAATCGGTTCGGGCGTTTATCGGGGAGCTGGCGCAGATTGCCGGCGACCTGATCTCGCTCGCCCGCGACGTGTTCGGGTGGCTCGAGGCGGGAGTCGGGTATCTCGAGCGCCTGATGGATCTGGCGGAGTCGGGGATGGGTCTCGTGAACGAGACCGTCGAGCGGGGCGCACCTTCCCCCTGAACTCCAGGCGGCCGAGAACTGCAGGAATCCCTCCTCGTAGGCGCTATATTCCTCCCCCCGTATCGCAAGATTTATCATCTGGAAAAATAATTTCTCCGCGTGACATCTGAGCGAGGGATCCATACCGCGATCTATCCCGACGATGCGCCTATCGGGGATGCGTATCTCACGCACGAGGCCGTCCGGACTGTCCTTGAGCGGCAGGACAACCGATGCGCCGGGTGCAGCGCCCCGCTCGACGCCCGGTCGACGTACTTCGACCTCCGGCAACCGGCGATCTGCGGCGGACCCCACACCCTCGGGAATCTGGAAGCCCTCTGCCCCTCCTGTCACTGGAAGCACATACGCCGGATCCGGGAGCGGTTTGCCGACCATAGGAATAAGTAATCTTTTGTACCTACCTCTGGGTATCATGACCTGCAGACGGAGTGTATCGCAGACGGATTCGTGGCGGTCGACGGCCATGCGGACGGCGAGCGACCTTGCGGGGCGGGTCGCGCTCCCCTCTTCGCCCCCTCCCCGTGAATGGCGCTCCTGTACGATGCGGATGCTCGATGCCGCCGTCACCCCCGGGACGACAGCCAACTTCGCGGTCACGCTCGCGGTGACGACCCTGCTGATCCCCCGGATCCCGAGCCGGACGCTCGCGATGGCTGCCGGGTTTGCCGCCAGTTCGATCCTGCGCTGATAGCCTTACTTCTTCTTTTTTCGTTTTGCCGGGACGAGGCATTTCCATGCGTTCCCGATGAGGTCTTCCCGCCCGGCGGCGCGGAGCCCCTCGCAGACGATCCCGTAGTTCTCCGGGTCGCGGTAGTGCATGAGCGCCCGCTGGACCCGTTTCTCCCGCCCTTTCGGGACGTGGACGTCTTCGAGGGTGAAGGGATCGAGCCCGGTATGGTAGATGGTCGTCGAGACGCTCATCGGGGTCGGCGTGAAGTCCTGGACCTGTTCGGTGTAGAGACCGGTGTCCCTGACGTACTCGGCAAGTTCGACCATATCGGTGATCCGGCATCCTGGATGGCCGGACATCAGGTAGGGGACGAGGTACTGCCGTTTCTTCTTACCTTCCTGGAGGGCTTCGAACCGTTCGCGGAAGGCATCGAACGCCTCGCGGGGAGGTTTCCCCATGCAGGCGCAGACGCGTTCCGAGACGTGTTCGGGGGCGACCTTGAGGTGCCCGGAGACGTGGTGGGCGCAGACCTCGGCGAGATAATCCTCTTCCTCCGGGATCAGATCGTAGCGGATGCCCGAGGCGATGAAGACCCGTTTCACCCCCGGGATCTCCGAAAGCCGCCGGAGCAGGCGGATCTGCGCCTCGTGGCTCCGGTCGAGCGCGGGGCAGTCGGTGCAGCGGCGGTCGGGGCAGGTCCCGGCGGTCTCCCACCGGCTGCAGTGGATGGCGTACATGTTTGCCGTCGGGCCCCCGACGTCCTGGACGACCCCGGTGAACTCCGGCATCTTCGCCATCCGCTCCACCTCGCGGACGATCGAGTCCGCGCTCCGGCTCTGGATGATCCGTCCCTGGTGGTGGGTGAGGGCGCAGAAGGAGCAGGCGCCGAAGCATCCCCGGTGGGTGACGACCGAGAACCTGACCGGTTCGAGGGCGGGTATGGGCTCGGTGTAGGAGGGGTGGGCTCTCCGCGTGTAGGGGAGTTCGTAGACCCGGTCGATTTCATCCCCCGAGAGCGGCATCGCCGGCGGGTTCTGGACGACGACGGTCTTCGGGTGCGGCTGGGCCACGGTCCTGCCCCGGAGAGGGTCCTGTTCGGTATAATGCATCGCAAATGCCTTTGCGTAAGCATATCGCTCCTCTTTCACCTCCGCATAGCCGGGAAGGACGACGTACCCGGCGTGATCCATGCTCCGCCAGGTCTTCAGGTCGAGACGGTAGGCGGTGCCGGGGATGTCGGTGAGGTCTCTCGGGGTCTCGCCGTCGGCGAGACGGTCGGCGATCGCGACCACCTGGCGTTCCCCCATCCCGAAGACGAGGAGGTCGGCCGGCGCGTCGGCGAGGATGGCCTGCCGGACGGAGTCGGACCAGTAGTCGTAGTGGGCGAACCGCCGGAGGCTCGCCTCGATCCCGCCGATGACGATGGGCGTTTTCGGGAAGAGGGCGTGAATGCGGTCGGTGTAGACGAGGGTCGCCCGGTCGGGCCGGAGGAGTTTTCCCCCCGGCGAGTAGACATCCGTTCGCCGCCGCTTCAGGTTCGGCGTAAAGGCGTTCACCAGTGAATCGACGTTTCCGGCCGAGACCGAGAAGAAGAGCCGCGGCTCGCCGAGACGCCGGAAGTCGGTGTCGCTCCGCCAGTCGGGCTGGGCGATGACGCCGACCGAGTAGCCGGCGTTCCAGAGCACCCGGCCGAGGAGCGCGGTTCCGAAGGAGGGGTGGTCGACGTAGGCGTCGCCGGTGACGAGGACGATGTCGAACCGGTCGATGCCGAGACGCTCCGCCTCCGCAACCGTCATCGGGAGGTATTCCGGCTGCCCGGTCATGGGAGCGTCCGGTCGAAGACCGGGAGGTTGACGCCGGTCTTCTCGTCGGGGAGCCGTTTTGCGACGATGCCGACGAACTCCGTGACGATCGCTTCGATCACCAGGTAGATCTCCGCCTTCTCCCGGAGGCACCCGGCGAGCGAGCGTATCCCCTTCCCCGCCGCCGCGTGAAGGTGGATGGACGGCCCGTCCTCTCCCGGGTAGATGGTCGCGAACCCGAGGAGTTCCCAGCCCCCGAAAATCTCTTCGCCGCGGGGGGTCGGCGGGATGACCGGCTCTTTCGGTCCCGTCACGATCTTCCCCGATCTCAGGGCGCCGAGGAACTGGATCGTGCCGCACCTGACGTTCATCGCCGTGACAAACCGCTGGATTTCCCGGAGGAAGTCCTCTCCGTCGTCGATCCGTACGGTAAAGACCCTGCCTACCTGTCCTTCCGAGTACTGCATGGACTCAACTCTCCTGGATAGATGGTGTCTTAGGGTATTATTAGTGCTTGACCTGCTGCGTGTGCGGGCAGTTATATACCCGGCCTGCAATGGTGCAGTGTCCTGCGGGCGATAGAGAGGTGTGGCTGCGGTGGTCTGGTTCCGGGAGGTCGAGTATCTGCGGGGGTTTGCCGCCCTTGCCGTGATCGCCGTCCACGTCTCGATGAACTTCACCCGGATCCCCGAAATGAGCCTGCTCGAGCTTCTCGACGTCTTCGTCTACGTCGCCGCCCACTTCGCGGTGCCGGTCTTCGTCTTCATATCCGGCTGGGTGCTTGCGGCGCGGTATTCCGGCGATTACCCGCTCCGTGGATTCTACCGGCGCCGGGCGAGGACGATCCTCCTTCCCTACCTCTTCTTCACCGCGCTCTACCTCATGGTGACGGTCGAGGGGACGATCGGGTTCGCCGGCGTTCCCTCTCCGGAGATGGCGGCAGAAGCCCTCCTCCTCGGGACCGCCGCCTACCACCTCTGGTTCTTCGTCCTGATCATCCAGTTCTACCTCCTCTTCCCCCTGATCATGAGAGGCTACGACCGGTTCGACCGGAGCGGGGCGGCGCTCTTTCTCCTCCTCGCCCTTCTCTTCTTCCAGGTCCTCTGGAACGCGGGCGCCCACCTTGCGGGAGCGTTCGCGGGCACGGAGTGGTACACGGTGCTGATCCGCCTCTTTCCGTCGCACCTCCTCTACTTCGTCCTCGGGATCCACGCCGCCCGGTATACCGATGGCTGCCGCTCGGCGCTCCGCTCTCTCCCGGCGGCGTGGATCCTCGCCGCGGCCGGTTCGGGCGCCCTCCTCATCGGCGGCATCTGGGCGGCGACCGTGCTCCGCTACGGGAGTATCTCCGGCGCGACTCTCGCGGTCTTCTGCATCTACCGGATCCTGGAGCCGTTCTACTACGTTCCCGTCATCGCCGCGCTCGTCCTCGCGGCCTGGCGGCTGGATGAGAGGGGGGGCCGGCGTGCGGCTGCTTCCCGGTTATTCGGGGAGCATTCCTACGGGATATACCTCGTCCACCCGCTCGTCATCGCCGCCGGTGCGGCCGCCTGGACCTCCCTCACGGGGCTCTCGTGGGCGGACTGGGAAACCTACCCGGTGATCTTCGCCGCGGCGGCCGTGGTGAGTTACGGGGCGGTGCGGCACCTCTCCCGCGTCCCGTATGCCGGGTGGCTGCTCGGGGAGCCGCGGGTGCGGCGGAGGCCGGGGCGCTCCGGCGGCACGTAACCGGAGCTCCCTGTTGCCGGCAACCCATGAAGTAAAAAGGTATGGTTTTAAATAATGGGTGATCCGTTCCGGTTTCCAAAACCAGCCCCTCCAATGGATCGTGAGTCGAGATCCCGGGGCGATCCGGCTTCCCGGGTATCCCTCCCTCCCATGTACACCAAACCCTCCCGGATTTTTCCATAATTCCGGCAATTCGGTGAAATTTATTTTTATAATGTGTTGCTTATAAACAATCCCCGTAGCACCCCCTACAACCTTTAAAAACCGTCCACAACATTCCTCCGGGACCCTGGATCAGGGATAACTATATATGTGATGATGGATATCTCCTGCTCACGGTAGCCGCTGAGGCCAGCCGGGGGGGGAGACGTTAATCTCGACGGGCGCCCGGCAGGCCGGTGAGGCAGGGCCGTCCCGGTTATCCGGGAGAGCGGTCATGCTACTGTGCCGGGCGACCCGTCTCGTAAACCACCGCCCGGGAGTCAAATCCAAGGAGTGATTGGAGATGAAAGTTCGAGTACCGCTAGGTATCGCTACCGCGGTTATGATGATACTGGCAGCCATGGTCCTGCCGGTGTCGGCGGAAGTGGTGCCGATGTGCACCCCCGTAGATGGAGAAGATGTCGAAACGTTGGCCCAGATTGCGACGGGGGGAGGAGAAGTCCCCATTGTGCTCTGCAAATGGGAAGCTGACACCACTGGATCCTGGGAAGACGGCGATCCGACACACGCTATCCCGGGAAGCCAGTTCCTGCCCCCCGTAACGTACAACGGCGTGAAGACTGTTAAATATTACGCTGTTGTCTACGATGATGAGGAGAACGGCGATGTGAACGTCGTCTCCTGGGATGTCTCCCAGCCGGAGAACTGCTGGGGCAACGGCTCGTTCGTGTACCAGGTGATGGGCACGAAGGTCAACAACCAGGACCAGGCCGTGACGCTCTTCCAGCGGGCTCTGGACCGCGGTCTGCTGACCGTTGCCGAGGGCTACGACGCCAACCTCATCCTCACCGAGTACCTCGAGAAGGGCACCGCCGCTCTCTGGGTCGGCCAGGCTGACCTCTGCTACTGCGCTCCCGCTGGTGACTACTGCGTTGAGGCGAACGCCATCGACCACAACAACAACTGGGCCGAGCCGCTCTACAACACCTTCGAGTACGTGCCCGTCACCGCCTTTGACATCGACTTCAGCTCGGTCAACTACGGCAGCGTGAACATCAACGTGCCCAAGTGGGTTGCAGGCAACACCGTCTTCAGCGAGGGTGACAACCGCCCGACCGTCCGCAACATCGGCAACACCCACCTGCAGGTCGCCATCCAGCAGGACGACATGCAGCTTGGAGAGAGCCTGAACGGCTGGAACGTCGAGTGGGGCGCCCGCATGGGCAACGATAACGCCAACGCGGCCTACTACGAGCCCTTCGAGCCCGTCGTCCTGCCGAACGCCCTCACGCTCTGCGACCAGGACGAGCTCGACTTCTACCTTGAGGTCTTCAAGGGGACCACCGGCGAGAAGTGCGGCACAATGATCCTCGGGGCTATCGAGTCGTGCGATGACAACGAGATTCTCGAGTAAGATCGGGTGCAGTACAGGTTGTGACTATCCTGCCGGATTTGCGCCGGAGATCGGCGCAACAACCGGCATTTATGGCTGCGAGAACGTAGCCCAAGACAACTGAGAAGAAGGAGAGGCGATGAATCTGAGAAGAAGGGTGGTGACGGTCGCTGTCATCGTACTGGTGGCGGTGCTCGTCTGCCAGCCCGTGAGTGCTGCAGGCATAGCCGTTGGACCTTCCAGCCTGACGATAGAGAACGGGCTGCGTGGAGGGTCTTTCGAGCGGTCGTTGACCGTCTTTAACCCCTCCGATACGGGTTTTGAGGTGATCCTCAAGACCGAAGGTTCCGCAGGGGACTGGATCCTGTTCTCTACCATCGAAGACGATGAAGAGATTGAGAAGGTCTATGTCCCGAAGAATGGCCAGACCCCTGTCCTGATGCGCGTGACGGTCCCCGAAGACGCGGCCAATGGCCGTTATACGGCAACTATCGTCGTCGAGACGGTACCCGGCGAAGAGATTCCCGGCTCGGTGGGGATGATCCTCCAGGCGAAATCCGCCGTGGAGATCACTGTGACCGACGTCGAGAAGGTCTCCGGCGAGGTCACGAGCATCGTGGTGAGGAACACCGAAGTGGATGTCCCGCTGGGGATTGAGGTCGGGTTCAAGAACACCGGAAACGTCGTGGTGACCCCTGAGATCACCGCCGTCATCTCCCGTGACGGGTCGGTCATCGACACCGTCTCGTGGGCCGAAACATCGGTCCGTCCCGGAACCACGGAACAGATCGTCGTGCGCTGGCCAAATGATGGGTACCCCACCGGAACCTGCCAGGCAAACGTGACGGTCTCGCTCCGCGGAGAGGTTCTGGCAGAGGAGGGGCGCACCTTCGAGATCCAGCCGTTAGGGTCCCTGACCCGGCAGGGTGAACTGATCGATCTCAACTACGACGGGGCGCTCGTCGTCGGCAAGCCGATCAAGATCACCGGGCTCTTCAAGAACTCGGGATCCATCGCAACGAGGGCCAAACTTTCGGGCGAGGTTTACCGTGGCGGGAGCCTTGTCGACGTCATTACCGGCGACGAGATGACCGTTCTGGTCTTCTCGGAGGATCCCCTGACTGCGTACTACACCCCGACGGAGCCTGGGGAGTACACGATGAAGACCTGTGCCGTCTTCGAGGGCAAAACGACCGAGTCGAAGGATATGGTCTTCACAGTTCAGTCCGATTCGTCGGGCTTAAACCTGCCGCTCTCCCCGGCCCCGGTTGCCGCAGCACTCGCGTTCATCTGCCTCCTGGTAGTGGGAAGACGACATCGCGAGAACCGGTGATCAGTCCCCGCCCGTGCGAGGCGCGTGTTCTTGTGCGGGCGGGGCCACCGGATGAAGAGAGGAGTGGATGATGAAAATTATGGACAGAATCGCGGTGATCCTTGCGATTCTCCTTGTTTCGGCCTCCGTCGTGCCGGCACTTGCGGGCTCGCCCGTGGATACCCCTGGCGATCCTCTCGCGGGAAGCGATCAGCAGACGGAGGCCGGTGCCGGAGCGACCGGCGACGATAGCCAGTCGTCCGAAGACCCCCTTTCCGAACCAACCGGCTCTGAAAATGATTCTTCCCCTGAGGCGACACCCACGGAGGAGCCGGACGACGGCCTGCCGGCGGCCGAGAACGACACGGTGACGCCGGAGCCGGAGGAGACGGATGCGACGGTTGACCTGACCCCCACGGTTACCGACGAGTCGTCCCTGACAAACAGCACGGGGTCCGACGAGTCGTCCCTGACAAACAGCACGGGGTCCGACGAGTCGTCCCTGACAAACAGCACGGGGTCCGACGAGT
>NZ_JMIO01000068.1 GCF_000691865.1 Methanoculleus sp. MH98A
TATATCGGGAGTAATCTTCACTGTTTTCGGTGTAAGAATATCGTTCTTGTACACAGTTATGGTATTCTGACAATCTGTGGTCCGCGCAAAATGTTTTTCCTACACAATTATGGTATTCTGGCAATCTGTGGTCCATGCAGAATGTTTCTCCACATCGTCTACAGACGTAGGGTAATCCTTCAATTTGGCGACCACAGAAATAGCATTTCGCCATATTCAATAACAATTGCTATCTATTTATAACCCTTCCGAAATGAATATCTGGAAAAAAAGTTCCGTGAGATTATTCTCATTAAGAATTGAAGTCTATGGTAGAGCAGCACCCGCCCCTTCGAGAAATCCATGACCCATGCCACGACTCATTCCGTAGCGGTCACAACAAACTCATCCTATCTTCTGTACCCGCCCCCCTTCACCCCACTTCCCGCAGATCCCTCCGCAACCGCCGCCGCAGGTACCACTCCGCTACCGTGCCCAGCGCATGGTAGACCGGGTTGACCGGCACCTCCACGTAGTAGCGCCTCCCCTTCTCGAGCCACCCCTGCTTCGTCCAGTAGGCGTGGTCCGCGGGAGCCGATTCGCCCAGTTCGTCGCAGGGCGCCCTTCCGATATGGAACGCCATCACGTCGAAGAGCCCGGGCTTTGCCCGCGTCCCCCTCCGGAGCGCGGCGAGAAAGGCCTTTGCCGCCGCCTGCAACTTCTCTTCGTTCTCCCGCAGCCGGTAGGCGGGGAGCGGGCCCATCTTCGCGTGGGAGACGATCCCCGCCCGGGCGACGACCTCGAAGCCCCAGATGCGGGCCACCGCGTTGAGGTAGTCCAGCACGTCCTTGTCTCCCATCACCCCGACGGTGGTGAGAAGCAGCGCCTTCTGCCGGAAGAACCGGGGGCGGTGGAAGATGTAGGAGTGGCGGTCGATGAAGACCTTCATCAGCCCCGAGACCTGGAACCCGTACACCGGGGTGGCGAAGATCACCCCGTCCGCGGCATGCATCTTCTCTTCCAGGAGGGCCGAATCGTCCTTGATGGGGCAGTACTCCTCCCCCCGGTCGAAACAGGTGTAGCACCCGCGGCACTGCTCCAGGCCGACGTCCCCGAGCATGACGTACTCCCAGTCAACCGCTGCCTCCTCCTGGAGAATCTCGCGGATCCGTTCCGCTGCACGGCAGGTATTCGCCTTCCGGGCGCTGCCCATGATGACCAGGACCTTTATAGGCCGATCTTCCATGGAAGAGTGAAGGTAACTCTCATACATAGACTTTCTTCCCCCTTACCGGCAGGTGCGTGCGGCTGTATGGGGGAAAGGGGGCACAAAAAGAGATTAAATGCAGAACAGGGTGAGTCAAACGGGCAGGGCCGTTCAGGCGTGCCCGAATCCGCCCCGGTCAGTCCGGCTCTGTCAGGAATCCGGTGACCAATCGCATAAACAGTTCCGGTGCCGCGCTCATCGCAACGTGCTGCTGCCCGGGCATGACGACGACCCTGCTGTTCGGCAACGCCGCATGCACCGCCGCCCCTCGCCCGGGCCATCGACCGCGCCGATCCCGGGGTCCGGGCAAGTCTGATCCCCCGGGCGACAAAAATACTCAGAGCGAAGGGTGAAAGTGTAGTCCTTCGGGTAGGCCCGCTCACGCCGGTTGATGAGTGCCCTTCTAATGGTGCTGCTCCCGTATCCTCCGCCGTGAGGGGCTGTCACGGTGCCGCTGTTTCTTCCCCATCAAATAGGCCATAATGGTTAGATTAATGGAAACATCACGCCAAGGAATGCATGACGGGGCGATCCGGTATGCAGGAAGAGGTGCAGAAGACGGCGGGGCCTGATCAGACGCCGGAGTCCGTCATCCTGCGTGTTGCGTATTACTCCCTTGCCGTCAACGCCGGGCTGGTCGTCACAAAACTGCTACTCTCGGTCTATTCCGGTAGCCTTGCCCTCCGTGCGGACGGCATCCACTCGTTCGTGGACGTGGTCGCTTCGATTGCGTTGATCGCGGGAATTTTTCTCTCTTCACGCAAACGCCGGGATTTCCCGTACGGGCTCTACAAGGTGGAGAACGTCGTCTCGGTAGCCATTGCCCTCCTCATCTTCTTCACCGCCTTCGAGATTGCGGCGGAGGCGGTGACGGGCGATGCCGCCGCCCTGCCCTACAGCGGGTGGGTCCTCCTCGCCGCCGCCGCCTTCATCCCCGTGCCCTACATCCTCGGTACCTACGAGGTGAACGTGGGGCAGAAATACAACTCCCCGAGCCTGATCGCGGACGGGAGGCAGCACCGGGTGGATGTCCTCTCCTCCTCGATCGTGTTCTTCGCGCTTCTCGGGCAGTTCTTCGGCATACCCCTGGACCGGATCGCAGCCGTCGTTGTCGCCGTCTTCATCGTCCGGGCGGGCTGGGGGATCCTCAAAGACAGTATGCGGACCCTTCTGGATGCCTCGGTCGATTACGATACGCTCAACGAGATCCGTAGCATCATTGAATCGGACCCGAGGGTGAGCGGCATCAAGAGTATCACGGGGCGCAACTCCGGGCGCTACATCTTCGTGGAGGCGATGGTCGAGATGGCGGAATCGGATTTCGAGAAGGCGCACCGGGAGAGCGAGCGCATCGAGCAGGATATACGGCGTCAGGTGCAGAACGTCGAGCGGGTCATCATCCACTATGAGCCCAAAAAGAAGACGCACCTGCGGTATGCGGTGCCGCTGCAGGACCGGGAGGGGTCGGTCAGCGCTCACTTCGGCGAAGCGCCGTATTTCGCAATCCTTGACTATGACGTTGAGAAGAACCGCATCGAGCGCCAGGACACCATCTCCAATCCTTTTACGGATGTGGAGAAGCGAAAGGGCGGGCAGGTGGCTGAGATGCTGCTCGAGCAAAAGATCGATGTGGTCTTCGTGCATCACTCGCTCTCCGGGAGGGCGGCCGGCTACGCGCTTGAGGCGGCGGGAGTCGAGATGAGGGCGACCTCCGCGGCAACGCTTGCGGAAGTGATCGACGATGTGGTCGTGAATCATGGGGAGGAGACCGGCGCTTCGCCCCGGTGATCTCTTCGTTTATAGATCCGGATGAGATGCCTCGACCGGCCGGAGGCATCAGGCTATGAACGAGAATTAAAATCCTGGCCTGTCTGTTGCATCCCGATATTTCAGTCCGCTTGCGTCTCAGGGTGTTCTGCCGCGCCTCACGCTTACGGCTACGACGATGGCCCCGATGATGAGAGCAACCGCTCCCGCCGCCGCCCAGGTTGGGGATGGGCCGACGACCTCCTCGCAGTTCGCGATGCATAATATCGGGCGCATCCGAAGGATTCCCGTGCCCTGCAGAAGCCATAACAGGCCGAGAAAGGCTACAAAAGCGCCGAGAAGCGTTCCAATTATCTGGCTTGCCTTCATGCTCGATCGACCGCCAATCTTCGATATCGGTAAAAATACCTTCTGCCTCGCAGGTTGTGATGTCGCCTGGCACCGTTCCGGGCTATGGGCGTGGCCGGAGTAACTCCAGGCGATTGCACCTTCTGTCAAACAACCTTCATCTCCCCCGAAATCCCATCTAGATAACAATAGAGGGTTCCGGGAGAGCGGTATGCATCAGCACAGAAACATCATCCTCATCGGGATGCCCGGTGCGGGGAAGAGCACCGTGGGCGTCGTCCTTGCGAAAACGCTCGGCATGCAGTTCGTCGATACGGATATCCTGATACAGGAGCGGGCCGGGAAGATGCTGCAGGAGATCCTTGATACGGACGGGCCGGAGGCGTTCAAGCGGATCGAGGAAGAGACGATCCTCTCCCTTCACCCCCGCCGTGCGGTGATCGCGACGGGCGGCAGCGTGGTCTGCAGCCCCGATGCGATGGCGCACCTGAAGTCGGGAGGGCTGGTCGTGTATCTCGAGATCCCGTATGCGGAGATGGAAAAGCGGCTCAAGAACATCACGACCCGGGGGATCGTCCTCCTTCCGGGCCAGAGTCTCCGCGGGATGTACGACGAGCGGGTCCCGCTCTACGAGAAGTACGCCGATCTCACCGTCGCGTGTTCGGGAGGGGATCTCGAGTCCGTGGTCGAAAACGTGATCGAAGCGTTGTGAGGGGTCCGGGATGGGGGGTTATGACCCCATTTCTGCGACCAGAAACCGCCCTTCCTCGCCTTCGGCAAAGCGTACCGTGACCATCTCCCCTTCGTGCACGCCAAAATCCGAATAGGGTTCGTTCAGGAGCGTTCCCCGCAACGACGCGCCGTCGTCCGACTGGCCTTCCAGGCGGACCCAGACGCCTTCGGGGATTGTTTCGCGGTCTTTCGAGACAAGGATCACCGATACGTCGTCGAAGCACCCCGGAGCCCTGAACCTGTCGAGGTCACCCCTCTTTCTTACTGCCTGGAGCACTTCCGGTTCGTAGTAGATGAGCCATCGCTGTTCTTCGAGCAGCGAGAGACGGTTCGCTTCGTCGTTCGACAGGAGCGTATACGCCCCCACCTCGTCGGAGTGAAGGATGAGCCCCTCGCCATGGTTCTCGAAGTTCACGACGATCTCCGGCGGCTTTCCGGGCTCGAGCCGGCAGAGGGAATGGATGCGGTAGGTGATGCCATCTTCGTGATCGACGTAGAAGAAGCCGATGCACCTGTCCGCGTCCGGCCGCATCAGTCCTTTCGCGGAGAGGATACCGGAGATGCCGGGACCGATCTCTGCGATTGCCCACCTGTTGATGATCTCCCGGTCTGGATAGGGTGTCGTTCTGTTGTTCATGGTACGTGTACAGGATTTTCGTGTGCAGCATGAAAGGGGTTGTGAAATGTTTATGGGAGGTTCTTGATTTGTGGGGGGAGTCAATTGGATGTTTAAGAGGTTCTGGGAGGGCGGGATGCTGTTCTGATCAGCATTGAGGTTCTCGCGTATCCCTCATGATCTCAAGCGCACCGTTGCCGGGATGCTCTGGGACGGCATCCCCGCCATCAGATCGGCGAGGAGACCCCGGCCCTCTATGGCATCACGGTGGGGTGTGTGGAAGGGGATGTAGCCAGGGTGTCTGCCCGACTACTTCAATTTCACCCAATATTTGTTGGGGTAGATTGCGACAGTTTCGCCACTGTTCTGGTAATACGGTCCACCTGGGTGCTTGGCCTGCCAGTCTAGGTTAAGCCAGTACCGTGTTTGTCCACCTTCGTTTGTGGTTCTGTATGCGATGCTCTCGCATTTGTATCTCTGGCAGATGTAATCTGCAACGTTTTGAAGGTCACTCTTGCTTGAAGAGACATAGACCTCCGCGTAGGCATGTCCTCCTCCACCAGTATTGGATGCTATGATAATCCGGGAGGTGCCTCCTATTGCCTGTATCGATGACGCCGTGAGGAT
>NZ_JMIO01000069.1 GCF_000691865.1 Methanoculleus sp. MH98A
CTCCCCGTCAGCCCCACCCCTTAATGGCGATAGCCACCACGGTCCACTGTCCGGGATGACCCCGGGGAAGAACCAGATCCAGCACCTCCGGAGGGGCGATGAGCGGCAAGCAGAGTCCGATAATTCGGAATCGATGCCTAGAAACAGGACCCCCTGCTCCGGTCATCTTCTGGACAAAATGGTAAGATGAATTATCCGCTTATCCCCTTCTCCGCACCCGCACCGACTCCGCGTGGGCGTGGAGGCCTTCCGCGTCGGCGATCGTCTCCACCACGTCGCCGATGGCGTCAAGCCCCTCCCGCGTGATCATCTGCACCGTCGAGCGCCGGCAGAAGTGGTTCACGTCGAGGCCGGAGTAGAGGCTGGCGTAGCCCGCCGTCGGGAGGACGTGGTTCGTCCCCGAGGCGTAGTCGCCGCAGGCCACCGCCGCGTAGGGGCCGACGAAGATCGACCCCGCGCTCCGGATGCGGTTCAGGACGGCGAGCGGGTCGGCCACCTGGATCGAGAGGTGCTCGGGGGCGATCCCGTCGACCGTCGCCGTGGCCTCGTCGAGGTCGGCGGCGACGATGTAGCCGGAGTGCTCAAGCGCCTTTGCAACGATCTCGCGGCGTTTCGCCTCCCCGGCCATCCGCTTCACCTCGGCGCCGACCGCATCGGCGACGGTCGCGTCGGTCGTCACCAGGACGCAGGCGGCGTTCGGGTCGTGCTCGGCCTGGGCGAGGATATCAGCCGCGACGAAGGTCGGGTTCGCCGTGCCGTCCGCGAGGATCGCGATCTCGCTCGGGCCTGCCGGGAAGTCGATCTCGGCCTCGTCGCGCAGAAGCATCTTCGCGGCGGTGACGTAGACGTTCCCCGGGCCGACGATCTTCTCCACCCGCGGGACCGTCTCCGTCCCGAGCGCCATCGCCGCGATCGCCTGGGCGCCGCCGACCCGGTAGACCTCGTCGACCCCGGCGATATCGAGCGCGACGAGGGTGATCGGACTCGTCGGCGGCGGGGTGCAGCAGCAGATCTCCGCGACCCCCGCGACCTTCGCCGGAACCGTGCACATCAGCGCCGTCGAGGGGTAGGCCGCCCGGCCGCCGGGGACGTAGGCGCCGATACGGGAGAGCGGAGTCGTCTTGACGCCGAGGGTGATCCCGGGCTCCACCTCCTGCAACCAGAGGTCGCGCCCGCGCTGCAGCTCGTGGAACCTGCTGATCCGCTCCTCCGCCTCCACGAGGCTTTCGACCAGCCGTGCGTCCACCTCATCGTAGGCCGCCTCCCGCTCCTCGTCGGTGACGGCGATCTCCTCGAGATCGATGCCGTCGAACCGCTTCGTCAGGTCGAGCAGGGCGGCGTCGCCCTCCTCTCGCACCCTCCCGATGATCTCAGAGACCGGTCCCTTCACCCGGTCGATGTCCGACCGCCGCCCGGCGATCCAGGTCTCGATATCCAGCGCCTGCCACATGAGGAAAAGAATCGGCGGGCCGAAGCGTTAAGGTTTCGACCCCGCTGGCAACCTCCCCCCGGAACGGAGCCCATTAACTTTCCGGTCAGGATAACTATATATCCGAGGAGGGCCCCCTAACGCGCTGCTATGAAGACAAATGCGACTCATCTGGCGGCAGGCATCATTGCGATCCTGCTCATCCTTGCCCTCTCTGCGGGATGCACGAGTCCGGCGCCGGGCGAAAACGAGACGCCGGGGGCCGGGGCGACGACCGCTCCCGCCGGCGGAGGGGACATTCTGCGGATCGCCACCACGACGAGCCTCGAGAACACCGGGCTGCTCGCGGAGCTCGAACGGGTCTACGAGGGGGAGACCGGGATGGATCTGCAGTTCATCGCCCAGGGCACCGGGCAGTCGATCGACTCCGGCAGGCGCGGCGACGTCGATCTCGTCCTCGTCCACGCTCCGGACCTTGAGCAGCAGTTCGTCGACGACGGCCTCGGCATCAACCCGCGATGCATCGCCTACAACTACTACATCATCGTCGGGCCGGAGTCCGACCCGGCGGGGATCGCGAACATGACCCCGGTGGAGGCCTTCCGGACGCTCTACGAGGCCGGCACGAACGAGACGGCGGGCGTTGCGTTCGTCTCCCGCGGCGACAACTCCGGGACGCACAATCAGGAGCAGGTGCTCTGGGAGCAGGCGGGCTACGATTACGATACCGAGATCCTGAACGCCGGGGGCTGGTACGTCGAGGCCGGCAAGGGAATGGGCGACACCCTGATCCTTGCAAACGAGCAGCAGGCATACACGCTCTCCGATGAGGGGACCTATCTTTCGTTTGCAGACAGGCTGGATCTTGTCCCGGTCGTCGCCGAGGGTACGGAACTCATGAACCGTTACAGCGCGATCGCCGTCAACCCCGAAGAGCACCCCGGAGTGAACGCAGAGGGAGCCGCGGACTTCATCAACTGGCTCACCACGAACGAGACGAAGGAGATGATCGGCGAGTTCGGCACCGAAGAGTTCGGCAAACCGCTCTTTGTGCCGCTCTACGCACCCGAGTGCACCGAACCGCCGTTCAACTGCACCTGCGCAGAGCCGGTGACTGCCTGAAACGTGGAGTGGTAACAAGGTGATCGGCAGGGTGACAGGGAGTCCGGAGGGTGAGGGCGCGTGGTGAACGGGAACCCGATCATCGAGGGATTCATCGAGGCCATCGAGCTCATCATCACCCTCGACCCGCAGGTGGTGGAGATCACCATCCGCTCGCTCTACGTCTCCCTCACCGCCACCTTCTTCGCCGCGCTGATCGCCCTGCCGCTCGGGGCGCTGATCTACTTCTACGAGTTTCGGGGCAAGCACGCGGTCGTCTCCACGCTGCAGACGCTTTATGCGCTCCCCACGGTCATCGTGGGCCTGATCGTGTTCCTGCTCCTCTCCAACGTCGGGCCTTTCGGGTTTCTTCGTTTCCTCTACACGCCCGGCGGCATGATCGTCGCCCAGACCGTCCTCATCATCCCGCTCCTGATGGGGCTGACGGTCTCGGCGCTCTCGGGGATCGACCGGGACAAGCGCTACACGATCACCGCGCTCGGCGCGAGCAGGCTCCAGACGGTCATGACGATCATCGCGGAGGCGCGGTTCGCGGTCATGTCCGGCGTCCTCCTGGGCTTCGGGCGGGCGATCGCCGAGGTCGGGACGGTGATGATCGTCGGCGGCAACATCCGGGGCGCCACCCGCGTCCTCACCACCGCGATCGCGCTCAACACCTCGATGGCAAACTACTCCCTCTCGATTGCACTCGGGATCATCCTCCTCGCGGTGGCGCTCGGGGTGAACATAGCCCTCTCCCTGGTGCAGCGGCGGTGATACCATGACGGTCATCGAAGCACACAACATCAGAAAATCCTACGGCAGCCTTGAAGTCCTGCACGACGTCGACCTCTCGGTCGAAGAAGGCGAGATCCTCGGACTCATCGGCCCGAGCGGGTCGGGGAAGAGCACGCTTCTGCGGCTCCTCGACCTGATCGAGCCTGCGAACGCCGGGGAACTCTCGGTCTTCGGGATCGACACGGTCGCAGATCACGGCACCTGGCTCGACCTCCGCCGCCGGATGGGGATGCTCTTTCAGCGGCCGATCGTCTTCAACTCGTCCGTCTACGACAACGTCGCGATGGGGCTCCGGTACCGGCGTGCTCCCGGCGACAATATCGACCGGAAGGTGAAGGAGGCCCTCGAAGCCGTCGGGCTCTCCCGCTACATCAAGAGCCGGGCGATCGATCTCTCCGGCGGCGAACAGCAGCGGGTGGCGCTCTCGAGGGTGCTCGTGACCGACCCCGAGATCCTCTTCCTGGACGAGCCGACGGCGAACCTCGACCCGACGTCGACCGCCACCATCGAGGCGATCGTGACCCGCCTGAACCGCGAGGCAGGGATGACCGTCCTCATAAGCACCCATGATCTGGCGCAGGGCCAGCGTCTCGCCGACCGGGTCGGGGTGATGATCGCGGGCACTATCGCCCAGACCGGGCCGTCCCGCGAGATTTTCCGCGAACCGAAGAACCAGCAGATTGCCCGGTTCGTGGGTGTCCAGAACATCATTCCCGCCCGGGTCGTCTCCCGGAGAGGGGACTTCACCGTCGTGGAGGCGAGGGAAAAGGAGATCCTCTCGGCGACCCCGCCGCCCGCCGAAGAAGTCGAGATGGTCGTCCGGGGCGAAGACATCTCCCTGCACCGGAGGAAGCCCGGCTACGAGGAGGCCGAGAACCTCTTCCCGGCGACGGTCACCGCCATCGAGCCCACGGCGCCGTTCGTGAACGTGACGGTGCACTGCGGGTGCGATCTTGTCGCACTGGTGACCGCGAGGAGGGCGGAGGCCCTCGGGCTTCACGAGGGGATGGAGGTCTGGGTATCCCTCCAGGCAAAGGCGGTCCACCTGATCCCGCGGGCTGAGCGCTGAATCCGTATCGCCGGCCACGTCTCCGGTTGCGTCATTCAGGAGAGAGTAAACCAGTTGTAGTTAACCCGGGCCCGAATGAACATATTTAATTATAGGACTCTCGCACAACTTCTTTCATGAAACTAACCCATCTATGTGCGTTTATCTGTCTCCTCGTCGCTGCCGCGGTCCTGATCTGCGGCTGCACGGGGACGACCGACGACCAGACGACGACCCCCACGCCGACGGCAACCGCCGCCGAAGAAGTCCAGTTGAAGGTCTTCCACGCCGGAAGCCTGACCGGACCGTTTGAGAAGGTGAAAGCGGCGTTCGAAGCCGATCACCCCGGCGTCACCGTGCTCCTCGAGCCTGCCGGCAGCGTCGACTGCGTCAAGAAGATCACCGAGAACGGCAAACCCGCCGACGTCCTCGCTTCCGCCGACTATGCCCTCATCCCGAGTATGATGGTGCCCGACGATGCCGACTGGTACCTCACGTTCGCAAAGAACCGGATGGTGCTCACCTACGCAAGCGACAGCAAGTACGCCGACGAGATCACCGATGAGAATTGGTACGAGATCCTCGCCCGCGACGGCGTCCGGTGGGGCTTCTCCGACCCGAACTCCGACCCCTGCGGCTACCGCAGCCCGATGGTGATCCAGCTCGCCGAGGCCTACTACGGAGACGACCAGATCTTCGAGACCCTCGTCGGTGAGCACAGCAAGATCACGGCCACCGAGGAGGGCGGGGTCTACACGATCCACGCCGCCGACCCGAGTCCCGACAGCACCACGCTGACGATCCGGCCAAAGAGCGTCGAACTCGTCCAGATGGTCCAGTCCGGCGGGCTTGACTACGCCTGGGAGTACCGGAGCGTTGCCGTGCAGAACGACCTCGAGTTCATCGAACTCCCCGAGGAGATCGACCTCTCGTCGATAGACTTCGCGGATAACTACGCGACCGTCCAGACCGAGGCGAAGAAGGGCGACGGCACCACGCTCTACGTGGGCTCGCCGATCGTCTACGGCGTGACCGTCCCGAAGATCGCCGAGCACCCCGACCTCGGTACCGAGTTCGTGGAGACGCTGATCGGCGCCACCGGACAGGAGATCCTCGAGCGTGACGGCCAGCCCCCGATCGTGCCCGCGGGCGGCTACGGCAGCGTCCCCGACGCTCTCCAGTCGCTTGTTGAGATGAAATCCTGAACACCTCTTTTTTCATGCCACCAATTATCAGCGAACGCGTACAACGCTTATTCAGGAACATACGGATATGAAGACCGAAACGCTCTCGGGCGACCCCCTCCGGGAGGATGATGAAGGAACTCCTTCCTGGTGGAATGGGCGCTGGAGGCGGCAGGTAGACTGGTGCACCGTCTGGTTCTGCATCATGGGAGGGCTGCTTGTCGGCATCACGGTGCTTGCGCTCGCGAACATCGCAACGACGGAACTCGCCGACCCGGCTCACCTCCTCAAGGTCGCGGCGTCGTCGCAGGTGATCGAATCCATCCTCCTCACGTTCGGCGCAGGGGCGAGCGCCGTCCTCCTCCTCATCCTCTTCGGAACCCCGCTTGCCTACGTTCTCGCGCGGTCCCGCCCCTCCCGCTTCAAGGGAGTCGTCGAGAGCATCGTCGACATCCCGCTCATCCTGCCGCACACCGTGGCGGGCCTGCTCGTCTACCTCCTCTTCATGCGCCGGGGATGGCTCGGCGCGCCGCTCTCGGAGATCGGGCTTGCGTTCGAAGACGCGCTCCCGGGAACGATCATCGCGATGCTCTTCGTCGCCTCGCCGTTTTACGTCAACACCATGCGGGAGGGGTTCGAGAAGGTGCCGGTTCACCTGGAGAACGTCGCCCGCACGCTCGGGGCGGGCACCTTCACCGCGTTCCGCACGGTCACGCTCCCCTTAAGCCTCCGGCACATGTACAGCGGGGCCCTCCTCGCCTGGGGGAGGGCGATCGGGGAGTTTGCCGGCGTTATCATGATCGCCTACTACCCGTTCATCATATCGACGCTGATCTACTACTCCTTCACGACAGACGGCATCCATACGAGCAGGAGCATCGCGTTTACGGTCATCCTGGCCAGTCTCGCGGTATTCTACCTCCTGCGGCGGATGACCCGGTACCTGGGGAGGTACGATGATAGAGTTTGACCGTGTCTCGCTGGCTCTCGGCTCGTTCAGCCTGAATGACGTCAGCCTGACCATCAGTAAGGGCGACTACTACTTCATCGTCGGGCCGTCGGGAGCGGGGAAGACGGTGCTCCTCGAAGCGATCGCCGGCCTCCACCGGCCGGATAGCGGCCGCGTGCTCCTCCGGGGCACCGAGATCACCGCTCTCCCCCCGGAGAAGCGGAAGGTCGCCCTCGTCTACCAGGACTACTCGCTCTTCCCGAACATGCAGGTCATCGACAACGTCTCCTATGGACTCCGGATGCAGGGGATGGGGAAGAAGGAGGCCCGGGCCGAGGTCGCCCCCCTCCTCGAACGGTTCGGGATCGCTCACCTCGCCGACCGCTACCCGGGGACCCTCTCCGGCGGCGAGCAGCAGCGCGTGGCGCTCGCGAGAGCCATCGCGGTGAAACCGGACATCCTCCTCCTCGACGAACCGCTCTCGGCCCTCGACCCCGTCACGCAGGAGAAGTTCATCGACGATCTCCGCCGGCTCCACCGGGAAGACGGGCTCACCATCGTGCAGGTGAGCCACTCCCGCCGGGAAGCGCACCTCCTCGCCACCCGGATGGCGGTGATCATCGACGGGGCCTCGTGGACGAGGGGAAGGCCGGTGTCGTGCTGAACACGCCGAAGAGCCGCAAGGTCGCCTCGTTCATCGGGATCGAGAACATCCTGGACGGAACGGTGACGGCAAACGACGGCGGGCACGCGACGGTGGTTGCCGGCGGGCAGGCCTTCGAGGCATTGACGGACGCGGCGCCGGGCGAGGAGGTCACCCTCTGCATCCGGGCCGACGACGTTGTCATCAGCGTCGGGGACGGACGGCGGTCGAGCGCCCGGAACACGATGGCCGGGACGGTCGTCCTGGTTGTCGAGAACGGCCCCATCGCCGAGGTGCAGGTGGACGCGGGCGTCACGCTCACCGCGGTCCTGACCCGGCGATCGGTGCAGGATCTCGGCCTCGTTCCCGGGACTCCCGTCACCCTCTCCGTGAAGGCGACGGCGATCCACGTCATCCGTTCTTTTTCTTGAGCGAGAGGGTGAGGCCAACAAGGCCGGCTGTCGCGGCGTTCGCCGCCACGATGGCGATATCCCCTCTCACCACCCCGTAGGCGAGCCAGAGCAGAACGCCCGCGAGGAGCACGACGAGCGTCGCAAGCGAGAGGTCGGCGGTCGAGCGCGTGGCAGCCACGCTCTCGCGGCCTGCGGTGCGAACGCGAGCGTCGTGAGCGAACCGGCGGCAAGGCCGAGGGCGGTGGCGGTGTCCATCTCCCCCGGGTCTTCTCGCCGGATGAGATAAACCTGGTCAGATCCTTCGCGACTTCGCGTTCTTCGAAGACCTTCGGCCTTCTCAAGCTCCGGATGTCCCATCCATCGCACTTCGCGTGAGGCCGTATCATTGCTTATAAACCGTTAACTCACGTGAAGTGCGAGCGCAGCGAGCTTGAGCACCGCCAGGTGCGAGCCACGAAGGACGCGAAGTTCAGTAGATAAAGGGTGGCTCCCCTTCGCAAACGACCCTTATCATGACCGGGACGCTGCCGCACTCTTCCGCCGCTCGATGACGTAGGCGAGGACCATCCCGACGATGAAGGCGACCGTGAGGCCGATCGCGAGGGTGAGAACGGCGATGGTTCCCGTGACCAGGTAAGACTCCGTTTTGATGCTATGCTTCCCGAGCTCGAGCGCCACGAATACCAGGAGCGCGCCGAAGACGCCGAAGGGGATGAGGGTCAGCACCTCCGGCGGGGCGAAGGCAAGGGCGAAGACGAGGATGAAGATGCCGGCGACGATGCTCGCCCCGCCGGTCCTCGCGCCGAACCGGTACATCGCCGCAAGCCCTCCGGCGCCGTGGCACATGGGGAACCCGCCGAGCGGCGTCGAGACCAGGTTCATGACCCCGATCGTCCGCGAGAGCCTATCAGGGTTCACGCCCTGCTTCGGGAAGAGGTCGTAGGTGAGGAGCGATGTCGCGAGGATGGCGTTCGTGAGCGTGAGCGGTATCTGCGGGAGAGCGAGGTCCCAGATTCCGGTGATGAAGTCCGCCGGCATCGGGATGACGAGGGCGGGGAGGGGCATCAGGCGGAACGGCGGCATCCCCTGCGTTGCGATACCGGCGGCAAGCCCGATGCCGAGCACCAGCAGGGCGGAGACGTCCGGGACCCGGGTGCGCTGCGATGCAACGAAGAAGATGAGGATGATCGCGATGGATACGGCCGCAAAGAGAGCGTCGGGAATGATGTAGCCGAGCGACGTCCTGAGGAGGATGAGCGCGAGACCCGCCTGCACCCCCCGGACGACGCTTCTCGGGATCCGCTCCCCGATCCAGGTCATCCCGCCGACGAGGCCGAGGACGAGGAAGAGCGCCCCGACAACAAGGCCTGACGCCACGATCTCGCCGGCGCAGAGCCCTTCGGCGATGACGATGGCGCCGATCGCCTTCATCGGTTCGATCGGCATGGGGAGGCGATAGTAGAACCCGGCGATGATGTACCAGGCGGCGAGGAAGAGGAAGAAGTGGCTGACGTTCACGTCCGGGCAGACGATGGCGACGCCGAGCAGGATGGGGAAGATGGTGCCGAAGTCGCCGACGGCTCCGGCGATCTCCTCGAGGGTAAACCTGACACCTCGTTCCTCCGTTCCGGTGCTCTCCGCCATTGTGCACTCCCGGTATGTTTCGTCTCCATTTCTCGGTTTCGGATTGGCTCGGCCCGTTGCGGAGAGAGGTTATGAACCAACATTACCATTTCGGCCAAAGCAAATCCGTTAAGTTATGTAGGTTAATTTGATCCGATGTATAAACGTTTATTTTGCTCTCCTGAGTAAATATCCTTATGAAAGCACACCTGCTTCTCATTCTTGCACTGCTTGTCGCGGCATCCGCCGCATTTGCATGTGGATGCACCGGAACCACGACCGATACGCCGGCGGCGACCGACACCACAAAGCCCGAGCTGCTCGTCTACTGCGGCGCGGGCATGCGCGAACCGATGGACGAGATCGCGATGACCTTCACGAACCAGACCGGCATCCCGATCAACTTCGTCTTCGGCGGATCGAACACCCTGCTCACCCAGATGGAACTGACGGAGCAGGGCGACGTCTACATGCCGGGCGCGACCGCCTACTTCGACGCGGCCCGCGAGAAGGGGCTCGTCGAGGAGGAGCACCTGACCGTTTACCACGTCCCGGTCATCGCCGTCCCGAAGGGCAACCCGGCCAATATCACGTGTCTTGCGGACATGGCAAAGCCCGGAGTGCGGGTGGCGCTCGGCGAGAACCCCGGCACCGCCATCGGGCAGCTGGGCGACAAACTCCTCGAAAAGAATAACCTTCTTGAGGATGTGGAGAAGAACGTCGTGACCCGCAGCGGCACGGTGAACGAACTGCTGGTCTACATCTCCATGGAGCAGGCCGATGTCGGTATCATCTGGGAGGACCTCTACGTGTCCGAGAAGATGGACTTAATCCACATACCAAACGTGGAGAACACAGTGAAGATCGTCCCCATCGGGGTGCTGACGTCTTCCGAGCACAAGCCTGAGGCGGAGCAGTTCACCGCGTTCGTTGTCTCCGACGAAGGGAAGGCGATCTTCACCAAGCACGGCTTCACCACCTACCCGAGCGAGACCTACGCGGACGTCAAACCCTGATAAGAGAGTAAGAAGGAGAAGTCGCATGGAAGTCACCTACAGGATCATTGGAACGATTCACTCACCGTTCACCGAACAGGACACAACGCCCATCCAGAGCATCTTCTCCGAAGTGGAGGGGACGATCGAGGTCTTTCCCGAGTATGCCGAAGGACTGCAGGGGGTTGAGGGGTTCTCACACATCCACCTCCTCTACCACTTCCATCAGGCGAATGGGTTCCGCCTGCTCGAACGCCCGTTCGTCGACGGCAGCAAAGAACGCGGGATCTTTGCCATACGCCATTTCAACCGCCCGAACCCGATCGGGCTCTCCCTCGTTGAAGTCATTTCCGTCGAGGGGAATGTCATCAGGGTCCGCGGAATCGACGTGCTGGACGGCACGCCGCTTCTCGACATCAAGCCCTACGTCCGCCAGTTCGACCACCGCGACGACATTAAGAGCGGCTGGGTCGACGCAAAGCACATCGATGAGGTGAAACTCAAGAGTTACTCACCAAAAGGGCTCCGGGAGTATGAGGAGTCTTCATGAACCTGAAAAATACCTCCTATTTTCGAACGGCGACCGTTGCGGTCGCCCTCATCATCGCGGCCTTCATTGTGATGGTCATCATCGGGGTGGTCACCCACTCGCCGGTGGACGTCCTCATTGAGTCGCTTCTCTCCGAGGAGATCCAGTTCGCCATCAGGCTCTCGATCATCACCTCCGTCATCTCGACGCTCCTCTGCATACTGGTCGCCGTGCCGGTGGCCTACGCCCTTACCCGCTACTCGTTCCCGGGCAAGACAGTGATGAACATGCTGATGGACATCCCGATGGCGCTCCCGCCGCTCGTGGCGGGCGTGGGGCTCCTGCTCTTCTTCGGGGTTTCCCCGGTAGGAAAGTCGCTCGCTGCGGCGGGACTCGCGTTCGTCTTCACGCCGCTCGGGATCATCATGGCCCAGTTCTTCGTGAACCTGCCCTACATGCTCCGGGTGACCCGCTCGACGTTCCAGGGCGTCAACCCCCGTTACGAGCACGTGGCAAAGACGCTCGGCTGCACCGACGCGCAGGCCTTCTGGCGGGTCACGCTCCCGATGTCGTGGAACGGTCTCCTTGCGGGATCGGTGATCACCTGGTCGAAGGGAATCGGCGAGTTCGGCGCCGGGCTGATGGTTGCCGGCGCAACGCGGATGAAGACCGAGACGCTGCCGCTCTCGCTCTACCTGAACATGTCCACCGGAAAACTCGAGTTTGCCATCGCCGCGGCGACGATCCTCATCATGATCTCGGTCATCTCGCTCTACGCCTTCGAGCGCTACGGCGGAGCCACGCACGTCTATTAGGAGGTTTGTCCATGCTTACCATAGACTCAGTATCAAAGAGCCTCGGGGAGTTTTCGCTCTCGAACGTCTCGCTCTCGGTCGAAGATGGAGAGTACTTCATCGTCCTCGGCCCCACCGGTGCGGGAAAGACGATCCTTCTTGAGACGATCGCGGGCATTTACACCCCCGATGCGGGCAGGATCCTCTTAAACGGCCGGGACATAACGGACGTCCCGGCAAAGGACAGGAACATCGGCATGGTCTACCAGGACTACATGCTCTTTCCGCACCTGACCGTCGAGGCAAACATCGGCTTCGGATTGAAGTCCCGCCGCGCCGATCCCGCGTTCATCCGCGGAAAAGTGAAGGAGAGCGCGGATCTCTTAAACATCGGTCACCTGCTCCAGCGCTACCCGGGAACGCTCTCCGGCGGCGAGCAGCAGCGCACGGCGATTGCCCGGGCGCTGGTGATGGAGCCGGAAGCATTGCTGCTGGACGAACCGCTCTCCGCGCTGGACGTGAAGACCCGCGAGAGCCTGCGGGCGGAACTCGCCCGAATCCACGAGGCCACCGGAACGACGATCGTCCATATCACCCACAACTTCGAGGAGGTCTTCGACCTCGCCGACCGGGTGGCGATCATGCGCGGCGGCGACGTGGTCCAGGTGGGAACGCCTGAGGAGATATTCCGGCGGCCGAACTCCGACTTCGTCGCGGGTTTCGTCGGGGTGGAGAACCTCCTCCGCGGAACGGGTTCATCCGACGGGACGGTCGCGGTGGGCGATCTCCGGATACGTGCGGAGAACGGCTTAACCGGCCCCGTCTCCGTTGCAATCCGGCCGGAGGAGATTACGCTGTCGAAGGTGCCTCTGCCGGAGAACGGGAGGAACGTCTTTTCCGGCCGCATCGATTCGGTGCGGCCGAACGGGGGGCTGGTCCGGGTCTCCGTCGATGCCGGGGTTCCGTTTCGGGTGACGCTGACCCGGCAGGGGTTCGAGGAGACGGGTATCGCGTCAGGCGATGCCGTCTACCTCGCCTTCCGGCCCTCGGCGGCCCATATCTACCCTTCGGGAGAAGGGGAAGAAGCCTGAGCGGCGCGGATCTCGAGCGCCCGGAGTACCCCGGCACCCAGAACCTTTTCCGCACGTTCGCTGTGGCGCTCCGCCATGACCGCGAGGAGTCGCTCTGTCCCCGCGGCCGTGGTGGAGATGCCGACCCGTTCGGCCCGGCGGATCAGCCCGTCCCGTTCCATCTCCCCGAACCGGGGAAGGACGTAGTAATGCGGGATCCCAAGGTGCTCGGCAAGTTTCCGGGTCGTCGGGAACCGTAGCGAGATGCCGTCCGGAGAAAAGCCGACGGTCAGGCACCGGTCCTCTTCGAGGAGGATCCTGACGGCCGCATCGATTATGTCGTCGTGTTCGTGTGTGGACATCCGATCGTAGAAGTACTCGCGCCCGGCGCAAAAAAGGAGGTCGGTCTGGTTATGCCGCTTCCGCCTTCATCTCGCCGCGCTCTTCTTCGGGCATCTCCTCGAGGTAGATGATCTCCGCCCCGATGTCCTTTCCAATCTGTTCGAGCTCGATCTTCCTGAAGTGGACGCTCTCCACCTTCAGGTGCTTGTTCTCGCCCTGCTCTTCGATGACGGCGACGACGCGGAAGCGGGGCTGCTTCACGCCGGTGCCGACTTTCTGGCGTTCACGTACGTAGATCTTCATCTTCTTCCCATCCCACACCAATTGGTATATCAGCAGGTATACACCGAAGACACTTAACTTTTTCTATCATACATGGGGTAAGGAGTAGTATCATGGCAGAACGGTTTGAGATGGAATCAAAGTTCCGCGGCGAGAGTCTGGTTCGGCGCGGCCTGCTCCGCGAGACCCGGAGCGGCAAACAGGTCAGGATCATGCCCGACCTGAACGTGATCAAGATCGGCGGCCACGGGGTCATCGACTACGGGCGGGACGTGATGTTTCCGCTGATCGAGGAGATCGGGGAACTCTCCCGGAAGAACAAGGTTCTGGTCGCCACCGGCGGCGGCGTCCGGGTGCGGCACATCCTCGACGTCGGGATCGATCTCGGGATGCCGACGGGCGTGCTTGCGGAGTTGGCGGGCAAGATCAGCGAACAGAACGCGATCATGATGTCCATCCTCCTCTCGAAGTACAACGGTGTCCGGATCCACACCGACGACCTCTTAAACCTCCCTTCGCTCATTTCCCTCGGGATGCTGCCGGTCGTCCAGGGCACCCCGCCCTACGGGCTCTACGAGCATCCTCCGAAACTCGGGAGCATCCCGCCGCACCGGACGGACACCGGGGCGTTCCTGATGGCTGAGGTGATCGGCGGGAAGAACTGCATCCTAGGGAAGAACGTGGACGGCCTTTACACCGAGAACCCGTTCGTGAACCCCGACGCCGAATTTATTGCCGATATCACGGCCGACGAGCTTCTGGAGATGGAGATGGAGGATATGGTGCTCGAACCGAAAGCCGTCGAACTGCTCCGGGACGCCTTCCACGTGAGAGAGATCAAGGTGGTGAACGCCCATGTGCCGGGCAACATCGCAAAAGCCGTCAACGGGGAGCGGATCGGCACCATCATCCGGGCCTGACGCCCCCGGAGTCAATCTTTTTTGATTAACTTCGGAGAAGTCTTCTTTAGCGGTGTGTGCGGATCAGTACAGCACACGAGCGATTCCATGACTCTCTACCTTGGCATTGACGACACCGACACACGCGAGTCCCGGGGCACCGGACGGCTCGCCCGCGCGATTGCAGCAGAACTCGCCCGGTCGTATACGGTGGCCGGGGTGACCCGCCACCAGCTCTTTGTCCATCCGGCTGTCCCCTACACCTCCCATAACAGTTCCGCGGTCATCCACATCCGGGATACCGGGAACGGGACTGCGGCCGAAGTCTTCGCGGCGGCAAAGGAACTGATGCTCGCCGACTTCATCGAGGGGAGCGATCCCGGGATCTGCGTCGCCGCCGACCGGAACGTCAACGGCGACCTCTCCCGCTTCGGTTTCTCCGCGAAGACAAGCGTCGTGACGCAGGATCAGGCACGAGGGCTCGCCCGACAGGCCGGAATCCGCCTTGAGGGGCTCGGCGGCACCGAAGACGGCGTCATCGGTGCGCTTGCCGGGGTCGGCCTTGCGGCGTCGGGGAACGACGGCCGATTCGTCCAGAAGGGAACGACCCGCGACCTCCGCGGCACCCAGACAGTCGCTGCGATCCTCGCTTCCGGCGTCGACCGGGTCATGACCCGGGACGGGGCGGCGGTCGGGGAAGGCACGATCAGCCTGCGAAAGTTCCCGAAGCCCGCCTGCGTCGGCGGGAAGGCGATCCTCTACGTCGAGGCGGACGGCGACGCATATCGCGATATCGTGATGGGGTGAGCGAGGCGCATCTGCCGAGCGCCTCGCGCCGGGTGGCAAGCAGGGTCGCAAGCGGCGTCACCTCCCCGCTCTGGAGGCAGCCCGGCAGCAGCACCGGGACGCTGAACCGGAGCGCCGTCGTATCGAGCGACCGGACGGTAGGTGTTGACCAGGTTCCTCACCCGCTCCCGGTCGATGCGTGCCCGGCCGCCGGCAAGACCGGGGACAATCCGGCCGACCACCTCCTGCCAGGAGTCCTTCTCTCTGCTCATCTGCTCTCACCAGGGATTGGTGCCCCGGATCCCAAGGCTCTTTCTGCACGCCGTCTTCCCTGATATTAAATAGCCGCACAGCCCACCATTTCTACAATGGAACTGACAGTCCTCGCCAGCGGGAGCAAAGGAAACTGCACCTATCTCCGGGGGGAGCAGGGTGCGCTGCTCGTCGACGCGGGGCTCTCCGCTCGCGAGATCCTTCGGCGTCTCGAAGCCGCCGGCGGGGACCCAACGCTCATCGAGGCGATACTCGTCACGCACGAGCATATCGATCACATCCGGGGCGTCGACGTCCTGGCAAGGAGACTCGGGGTGCCGGTCTACGCAACCGGCGGAACGCTCGAGGCGTTCACCGCGAAGTGCAGCGGGAGATCCGCGGAGGTCCGACGGTGCCGCTCCGGCGAGACGTTCTCTGTCGGCGACTTCTCGGTCGAGCCTTTTGCCGCATCCCACGACGCCCGGGAACCCTGCGGGTTCTGTGTCGCCGAAGGCGATCTGCGCATCGGGTGCTGCACCGATACCGGCACCGTCACCACCTCGATGTTTGACCGGCTCGCATCCTGCGACGCCGTCCTGCTCGAGAGCAACCACTGCCCGGATATGCTTGAAAACGGCCCGTACCCGGCATATTTAAAGAGCCGGATACGATCGAAACGCGGGCACCTCTCCAACCCCGACGCCGCCCGCTGCCTGCAGAGGCTCGCCGATCGCATCCACATGGCGATGCTCGCCCACGTGAGCGAGATCAACAACACGCCTGAAAAAGTGCTCCTCTCCGCGCTTGAAGGACTCGGACTCTACTCGGACCAGATCGGGGTCACCGTGGCACCCCAGGACCCGGGAGCGGTTCACCCTGAATCCTACGGCTTTCGGCTCTGAAGGATCACGCCTTCCGGAACGTGCAGACCATGCCGATCACGGTGCCTGCACCATCGGCGATCGGGTCGCCGGAGACGCGGACAACCTCTTTTGAACCGTCGCTCCTCACGAGTTCCGCTCCTACCGCGCACTCCACGGACCTGCCCTGCCCCAGCACTTCCCTGACGAGATGCTCCCCGACACCGAGGCCCGAAAAAAGCGACCCTACCGGCTTCCCGGCCAGTTCGTCCCCGGGGTAGCCGGTGAGGTGTTCCGCCGCCATGTCGACGATGACGATCGATCCGGCGGCATCGGTCGTGATCCTCGCCTCCCCGGGTTCATCCACCCCGAGAGAGCCCAGTTCGACCGATAAGTCCAGCCAGTCCTCCGCAGCTTTGCGCTCGGTCATCTCGATGTAGTAGAGGAGCTGCTCGAGCTGCTTGTTCGCACGTTCGAGTTCGGCGGTCCGCTCGGCAACGAGTTCCTCCAGGTGCTCGCGGTGGCGGTTCAGTTCCTCTTCCGCCTTCTTGCGCTCCGTGATCTCCCTGATGATGGCCATCAGGTGCATCTCCTGCAACGGCATGACGCGGGCTTCGTAGTGCCGGGTCTCTCCGGCAACCGTTCGGCTGAACTCAAGGGGTACCGCGGCCGTATTTGCCCGGAGGGTCTCCTGCAGCGCAGCAGAAAGGGCCTCACCCACCCCGGCGGGGAGGAGATCCTGCACCCGCCGCCCGAGGTGCGCCCGGGAGACAATCGGCGCCTCCGCGAGTCTTCCCGCCCTGGAGTCGAGAATCGTGCCGTCGGCATTCAGCCTGATGAAGAGATCGGGAAAGGCTTCGATCACCGCGGTCAGTTCGGACGTCGCCTGCCTGAGGTTCTCCTCGGTCAGCGCCTGCTCGGTTACGTCCCGGACGGTGAACAGGACAGAGCCGCCCTCGATCGACGCCCGCCGGAACTCGATATCGCGCACCCTGCCGTCCCGGCAGACCACGCCGGCAACCATCGCGTCCCGAGCGCCTGAAAACAGTGCCTGCCCCAGTTCCTCCACTTTCTGGCGGTATGCAGGGTTCGGGTGGGCACGCTCGAACCATAACGCGAGTGTCGGGACATCCTCAAGGGTATATCCGGTGATCCGGGTAAACGCCGGATTCAGGTACCGGCATTCCCCCTCACCGTCCAGAAGAACAAAGCCGTCCGGCGCTTCACGGAGGATCGAGAGGCAGACATCCCCTCCAAGGTCAGGCGATTCACGGGCACCGTCCCGAGTTGTTTTCTTTCCCGTCATCGTAACCGATCCTCCACGGCATATCCGTGTATTCGGGCCTGCAAGCGCCGCTTACAGGAAATTTTGCCTTTCGAGATAGATATATGCATCGTTCTGTCTTTCCGCGTTATTTTCGAAACGGGCCATTCCACTCGATTATCTGGAGAAACATCGGCACAGAGGAGCCGATCCAGGACAAACAGCGGTCTGCAGGCGGAAAAAAGGATTCTCCGCCACGAGGCCCATAATTCCCCGGGGGGACCGTGCAGCACAACAACCACTTCCGTCACTCCCT
>NZ_JMIO01000070.1 GCF_000691865.1 Methanoculleus sp. MH98A
GACATCTCACCTTGGATTGATCTGCCAGAAGATTTCCAATCGTCTAAATTCGCAACACTTTCGAAGATGAATGTATCCTGTCCCTTTGCGGTCAGAAAGAGAAGGCATGTATAGGTCGTGGCATTGGCAAATACCTGCTGATGACCAAAATGGACTATTGAACGAATGTGCCTGCCACATGCGATCAATTCTCGAAGCCCCTTACCATATTGGGCATTGAAGAACTTATGAGGGAGAATAAATCCCAAGTGGCCATCTTTATTCAGCAGTTTTAGTCCTTTTTCGACAAAAACTACGTAAATGTCATAGTTCCCTTTGTTTGCAGACTCATAGGTGCGTTTATAGATCTCCACCTCCATTGGCGCCCACTCCTTCATGGCCTGAATCCGCACATACGGCGGGTTCCCGATCACCGCATCGAACCCGCCCGCCTGCATGATGGCCGGAAACGCCCGGTTCCAGTCGAAGGCATTGATCCGGAAGATCGTCTCCTCGTCGTCGAGGGTCAACTGCACGTCGTTGTAGATATCCGGGCCGATCAGAGAGTTCCCGCACTTGATATTGTTGTGGAGCGACGGCAGGACCCGCTCCTGGGTGATCGTGAGCTGCTTGCCGATCCGCTCGGACTTCTCGCCCTCCAGCACCTTCAGGAGGAGCGAGAGTTTCGTCACCTCCACCGCCTGCGGGTCGATATCCACGCCGTAGATGTTGTTGAGGAGGATCCGCTTCTTCTCCTCCGTCGTCAGCCGCCAGTCGGTATCGGTCGCCTGGTAGACCGGGAGGAAGTACTCGTCCCCCCGCTTCTTCTTACCGCGGCCCTTCTTCACCGGCGCGGGTTTTGCCGGCAGGAGTGTGAGCACCGCCGCGTCGGTCACCTTCGCCCCGCCCGAAAGAAGCGGCACCAGGTTGTCCATGTACCACGCAAGGTGCCAGTCGAGGAGGTGCTGGTAGGCGCCGAGGAGGAACGACCCCGAACCGCAGGCCGGGTCGAGGACGTGGAGGCCGGCGACCGCCTTCGGGTCCTTCCCCGCAACAAGGTTCCCGACGGTCTGCTTCACGATGTACTCCACGATGTAGGTCGGCGTGTAGAAGACCCCGCCCGCCTTCTTCACCTCCGGCTTCTCCTCGACCTTCGCCTGGTGCCCGGCCGTCAGGCGGATGACCTTCCCCAGGAACTGCTCGTAGACCTGGCCGAGGATATCCGCCGGGAAGACCGAGAACTCATAGGGCGAGTCCGGGTAGTAGAGGTGGCCGATGATCTGCTTGAGCACCTTATCGTCGATGGCAAGCGAGAGCGTCAGATTGTCCGGCTCTTCTTCCCAGCCGGTCTCCGCAGTGAAATGAAACAGCCCGGAGTTGTACCGATCGTCGGCATACCGGAAAAGTCCCTTCAACTGCTCGTAGATATCCTTCCCGGCGGCGATCCGCTTCAGCTGCCCGTACTCCTCGATCCCACGGTCCTCGCAGATCCGCAGGAAGATGATCCGGTCGATCGTCTTCTGGACCGCCGCGTTCAGTTCTCTGACCGAGAGCTCCCTGTTCCGGAGCGCGATGTTCTTTGCGAGGATATCCCGCCACCCCTCGATCTCCGCGAGGAAGGCGTCGTCGATGCCGGCGGTGCCCTTCCCGCCCTTCTTCTGTTTCAGGCTCTCGACGTAGTCATCGTACCCGCCGGTCAGGATGCCCTGCTTTGAGAAGATCGCCGCGATCTCGTCCCATTTCTCGATATAGTCGGTGTACCGGTAGTAGCCAATCCTTTTTGCCGAGGCCATGTCCTTCAACGAAGGCTTCGCCGTGCAGTCGTAGACGATAAACTCCTCGAAGTCCGTGAGCAGGCTGACCGGCAGTTTCGCGCTCCAGGCGTACCGGCGCACCTGGTAGGCGGGCTCCGGGTTTTCCTTGAGGTTCACGGCGGGCTTCTTCGCCTCGACGAAGAACTTCCGCATGCCGCCGATCCGGAACGAGTAGTCCGGCGCTTTGGTGGACGCCTCCACCCTGACGGTATCCTCGTGGATGACGTCCTTGTAGCGCTCATCAAGCCCTGAGCGGTTGTTCACATCCCAGCCGAGGGCCTCGAAGAAGGGGTCGATGAACTCCTTTCTGACCTGGAACTCGTTGTAGGACGGAGACGTGTATTTCGTATAGTACTGGTCGAACCGCTTGACCAGATCGACTATTTCGGGTGGGGCGGGCATGGCGATCAATGGAATATAGAAAGGAGGCAGCCATTAGGGTTTGCATTTATTCACGCCGCCCGGCGGAGCGGGATACTGATTTTATCGTCAGCCGGAGGCCGCCAGCTCCAGTCCCTCCTTTACCCCGCTCACTGAGTCGCACCCGCCGGTCTCGGCCCCGGCAAGAAGGGTGTCCGTCAGAGCCCCGTTGCTTGCTGCAGCATCCGCTGTCTCGTGGGTTATCCGGGTCCTCGCGTCCTTCGCAGGCTCACGGTGCGTTCCGGGCTTCCACTGTCCTCGTCTCCTCCCGCCCGATGCAGACCCTGACCGGCACCCTGCCTTCGAGCGATGCTGCGACCGGCGAGCGCCGGTAGCCGTGGTTTACGAGTTCCTCGATCAACTCCTGCGACGCGTCGGCATCCACCCGGACGGTCAGGCGGATCTCCGCTAATCCCGGTCGGAGATCGCCAATGTTGAGGAACCCCCTGAGATCGAGGTCGCCCGCAACATCGATCTCGATCGAATCGACCTCGATCCCGTCTTCCGCCGCGCTGTAGGCGATACCGGTCGCGATGCAGGCGGAAAGCGCCGTCAGCATAAGTTCCGTCGGGCTTGGGCCCTGGTTCTTCCCGCCGAGGACGGCCGGTTCGTCGGCCGGGACGGCGAAGTTCCGGACGATCGTGGTGGAGTGGGCGCCGCCGTTCCAGCTCGTGATGCAGGAGAGGGTTCTTCGCCCGATCCTCGGCTCTTTCTGCATCGCCTCCTTGAGGACATTCACCTGCTCGATATTGACTCCGTTTCGCCCGTTCATGGTCGCTCCCCTACATCAGACGATCGGTTCCGACGGCCGTCCCGTCGATCGCACGAGCCGCACCATCTCGTCGGGATCGGTCGTCGGGATGTCGCAGGCGTAGTTGGTGCAGACGTATGCCGTCGCCTTCCCCTCGATCATCACGATATCCCGGGTAAACCAGGCTACCTCCACGATCTCCGGCTCCTCTTCGTCGGAAGGACGGAAGATGACGACGGCATCGGGCGCGTAGTGCGACCGGATGGCGCCGATCATCGCTCTCGTATCCTCCGCGTCCGGAACACCGGATATGATCACCTCGAAGTTCGGCCCCAGCATGAACTCGAGGCCGGTGAGGAAGTGGGAGCAGGCGGTAGGAGACTCGCTGACGGTTCCGGCAAAGACGCGCCGTATCCGCTCCGCCGTCTCCTCGAGTTCGAGGTTCGCCGTCATCCGGCCGAGGGCGAAGAGGGCATGCATGGCCACGCTGTTGCCGGAAGGAATCGCCCCGTCGTAGACCGGTTTCTGGCGGACGGGGATGTCTGCGCCGTCCGGCGCGAAGAAGAACCCTCCTTCGTTGCAGTCCCAGTAGCGGGCGATGAGGTCCCGGGAGAGGTCGACGGCGGTCTTGAGGTGACCGGGGACAAACGACGCCTCGTAGACCTCGATGAGCGCCCAGATCATGAACGCGTAGTCGTCGAGGGTTGCCGCGAGGCCGGCCTCGCCGCCCCGGTAGCGGTGGAGGAGCCGCCCGTCCTGCCCGCGAAGTTTGGTGAGGACGAACGCGGCCGCCTTCTCCGCCGCCGCCAGGTAGTCCGGTTCGTCGAAGACCCGGGCCGCTTTCGCGAGGGCGGCGATCATGAGGGCGTTCCAGTCGGTGAGGATCTTGTCGTCCCTGCCCGGGCGGACTCGCCGCTCCCGGGCCGTAAGAAGTTTCTGCCGCCCCTCCTCCACGGACCACACCAGATCGTCTTCCGAGGTTTCGAACTCGTGCGCCCAGGATGCGAGAGGCCGTCGCAGGCGGAGGATGTTCCTGCCCGTCCTCTTCCCCCCGGGCTGCTCCCGGTAGTTCCCGGGCTCCGTGACGTTGAAGATCCGCGAAAACCGCTCGCCATCCTCTTCCCCGAGAACGCCGAGGATCTCGTCCTTCGTCCAGAGGTAGAACTTCCCCTCCTCGCCCTCGCTGTCGGCGTCCTCCGCCGAGTAGAAGCCTCCGCCCGGATCGGTCATGTCGCGCAGGACGTAGGTGATCGTCTCCCGGGCGGTTCTCGCGAACTCCTCTCTCCCCGTCGCAAGGTAGGCCTCCGTATACGCCATGACGAGGAGCGCCTGATCGTAGAGCATCTTCTCGAAGTGCGGGACGAACCACTCCGTGTCCGTCGAGTAACGGTGGAACCCATAGCCGATCTGGTCGAAGATCCCGCCCCGCCGCATGGCGTGCAGCGTCTTCTCGACCATCGTGTATGCCGGCTCCTTCCCGGTCCGGTTCCCATACCGGAGCAGGAATATCAGGTTGTGCGGCGTGGGGAACCTGGGTGCATCCCCGAACCCCCCGTTCTCCCCGTCGAAGACCCGGAAGAAGGTGTTATAGGCTTCGTCGAGGACCGCCTCGTCGAGTTCGCCCTCCTCCGTCGAGGTTCTCGCCGCGTTCTGCAGCGCCTGGATGACCTGGTCGCCGGCGTTCTCGAGCTCCTGCCGCCGGGTCTGCCAGACCTTGCTGATCCGGGGGATGAGATCCAGAAGGCCGGTCATCGCGTAACGGCTCTCCTTCGGGATGTAACTCGCCGCAAAGAAGGGTTTTTTGTCGGCGGTCATGAGGATGGTGAGCGGCCATCCTCCGGCCCCGGTCAGCGCGTGGGCGGCCGCCATGTACACCTGGTCGATATCCGGCCGCTCCTCGCGATCCACCTTGATGCAGACGAAGACGTCGTTTAGGAGTTTCGCGACCTGCGGGTCGGCGAACGACTCTTCCTCCATGACGTGGCACCAGTGGCAGGCCGAGTAGCCGATGGAAAGGAATATGGGTTTCCCTTCCTCCTGCGCCCGTGAAAACGCTTCCTCACCCCAGGGATACCAGTCGACGGGGTTACGGGCGTGCTGGAGGAGGTAAGGACTCTGTTCGTTGATCAGCCGGTTCGGTGGCGATTCCTCTTGCATTGGCGCTTCCGGGTCGTATCCGCGTGCCGGGTTCATATCCCTGACGTGCGGATGCTGGCTAATAAAGGTGACTCCTCCCTGTGCAGGGAGCGGCCCGGGAGTGCGAATGCCTATCTCCCGCTATCGGGGTAAAGGGCTCCCGGCGGCAAAAAAAAGACGTGCCTCGAAGGCCCTTCACTCCGCGATTGGGATCTCTTTCGTCTCCTCTGCGACCGGTTGCATGTAGGGGACATCCACGGCGAGCAGGCCGTTTCGGAACGTCGCCTTCGCTTTGTTGGTGTCGACCGGACAGCCGATCGCGTAGGTGCCGACGTAGCGGACGTCGCCGCGGGTTGCATCGATGGAAAAACTGGTCTCCTGCATCTTGAACGTGATATCCTTCTTATCGACCCCGGGTAGCTCGATCTCGATGTGAAGATTCTCTTCGTTCTCATCCGAGTAAGCGCAGACATAGGGTGCGACTCTCAACGCTGCCATCTCATAACCTCCTATTCGGCAACAGAGGTGCGGGGGTGCTATTTAACGTTTGCCTCCTGCCGTGACCTGGCCCGGGGGCGGCACCAACCCGCCGTCCCGGAGTGCGGGCGGCCGTACTCCGGGACGGAGGTTTTATCTTGCGCTCCTCAAGTATCATGCATGAGCGAGCGGTTCATCTTCACCCGGCACCGCACCCGCTGCTACCACTGCGGCGAGGATGCTGACCAGATCATAAAAGCCGTCTCGGCGCAGGCGCAGGTGATCTGCTCTGCCTGCGGGGCGACCCGGATATTCATCCCGCGGTTCGAGAACACCGGGGCGGTCGGAACCTGCACGCCGATCGGGCGTTACGATCTATGGACCCTTGAGGCCGACGGACGATGCAAAAATTGCGGGGTCGCGGGTCCGCACGACCTCGCGATCGGGTGCAACCACTTCACGACCCGGTGCCGCAACTGCGGCTACACGCACTTCTACCGGTTCAACCTGGAGTATATGGCGCAATGCCCCCTCGATGACGAGGGGGTCAGCGTTCCTCCCGAACCATAGCGATCGCCCCTTTCGGGCACTCGTTCGCGCAGATGCCGCACCCCTTGCAGTAGTCGAGGTCGATATTCAGTTCCTCGTCGATGACTCCGTCGGGGCAGTACTGGGCGCAGAGGCCGCAGGCGTTGCACGTCTCCTTGTCCACCACGGGCCGGAACGTCCGCCACGTCCCGGTCTTTCCCGACGCAGCCTCCTTCGGCCTGCTGAGCGCAAGTCTCTCTCTCATATCTTCAGCTCCTCATACGCCGCCCTGGCGACCTTCACGTTCCGCTCGTCAGAGAACATCTCCCGGATCGCCTGCTCCACCGAGGGGAGGGTGACGATGCCCATCTTCGCGAGCGCCCCGAGCACCGGGGTGTTCAGGATCGGGCTTCCCGCGACCACCAGGTTCTGTGCGAGCGCGATCCCGGTCAGGTCGACGTGACGGCAGGTTCCGTTGCACCCGGCAACCGGATGGGCGCTGTTTAAGAGAACCGTGCCGTCGGCCTTGAGGCCGTCCAGAACGTTCACCACGTCCATGATGCTCGTGTCAAGCACGATCACGAGATCCGGTTCGTGGATCTGGCTGTACACCTTGATCGGTTCGTCGTCAATCCTGACGAACGAGACGACCGGAGCCCCGCGCCGCTCCGCCCCGTAAAACGGGCAGGCGGTCGCGTGCTTTCCGTCCCTGAACGCCGCGAGGGCGAGGAGCTTCGCGGCGGTGACGCCGCCCTGCCCGCCCCGGGAATGGATCCTGATCTCATACATGGTCGCTCACCCCGAACCACATCTCCTCGCCCGGATGGCGGTTCCGGACAAAGTCCGCGATATCGTTGTAGGTGACCTCCTGGCCGCCGAGACCGGCGATCACGCTGTAGGGCTCGACGCCGGTCTTCGATTTGATCGAGTGCGCCACCACGCCCCCGAAGCCGAAGGAGTAGTCGCGGTCGATGACCACGACCTCCCGGCCGGCGAGATCGAGGTCCGGGAAGGGGCGGAACCAGCGCAGGCGCATGGATCCGGCCCTGATCCCCTCGTCGCGGAGACGGTCGATCGCCACCTCCGCCTCTTTGCCGAGCGTCCCCATCGCGACGACGACGACGTCGGCATCCTCGCACCGGTAGTCCTCGGTGGGGCCGTAGGAGCGGCCGAACCGCTCCGCAAACTCACGCTCGACTTCCGTGATCACGCCCCGGGAGTCGCGCATCGACCGCTCGATGTCCCACCGGAACCGGAAGTAGTCTGCCGGCCCGGTCATGGGCCCGTAGCCGAGGGGGTTTTCCGTGTCGATGGCGTGCGGGAGGTGGAAGGGCGGCAGGAAGTCGCCGATCTCCATCGTATCGAGCGACTGCGTGATGTGACTGAGCGTGAACCCGTCCAGGTTGACCATCACCGGGAGGAGAACCCTCTCGTCCTCGGCGATCTTGAACGCCATCAGGGTGGCGTCGTAGGCCTCCTGGACGGTGCCCACGAAGACCTGCAGCCAGCCCGTGTCGCGCTGGGAGAAGGCGTCGGTATGCTCCGCCCAGGTGTTCCACCCGGGCCCGAGGGCGCGGTTGACGTTCGCCATGACGATGGGGAGACGCGCGCCCGCGGCCCAGTGAACCATCTCGTGCATGTAGAGGAGGCCGTGGGAACTCGTCGCCGTGAACGTCCGGACGCCCCCGACGCTCGCCCCGATGCAGGCCGCCATCGCCGAGTGCTCGCTCTCCACCGGGATATAGCGGCTTTCAAGGTTGCCGCCGGTGACGTATTCGGCGATCTGCTCGACGATCTCGGTCTGGGGGGTGATCGGGTATGCGGCGATGACGCCCGGTTTCGCGGCCTTCACCGCGTCGGCCACCGCTCTGTTGCCGGTCGCTATCGTCAGCATACGCCTGCCTCCTCACGGGAGAGCCGCTGGATGTTCTGCTGCACCTGCTGGCGCATCAGGTCGAGGGTCTCGGGACTCAGGTTCTTGAACCGGCCCTGGCCCCTGATATAGTCCTCGAGCGGCGCGGGCCGCTTCATCGCCGCCTTCGACGGGCCGCTGATCGAGAGTTTCCCGAACTCGCGCTCGTAGAGAATCCACGTCCCCGTCTTCACGGCGAGTTTCCCCATCTCGACCGTCTTCTCCGTGGGGTAACGCCACCCCGGCGGGCACGGTGCGAGGATGTGGATGAACTTGGGCCCCTCGATCGAGAGCGCCTTCTTGACCTTCTTGTAGAGGTCGAGGGGGTAGGCGCTACAGGCGGTCGCCATGTAGGGCGGGTTGTGCGCCTCGATGATCCGGTCGAGGTCTTTCTTGGTCGTGGGCTTGCCGCCGGGGGTCGTGGTGGTGCGCGCCCCGAGCGGTGTTGCACCCGACCGCTGCATGCCTGTGTTGCCGTATGCCTCGTTGTCGTAGCAGATGTACAGGAAATTGGTGCCGCGCTCGAAGGCACCGGAGAGCGCCTGAATTCCGATGTCGACCGTTCCGCCGTCGCCCGCATAGACGATGACGTTGGTCTCCTTTCCTGCGGCCGCAAACGCCTCGCTCATGCCGGAGGCGCAGGCCGCGGATGCGGCGAACGCCACGTTGTAGACGGGCACGTTCATCGCCGTGGCGGGGTAAATCCCCTGGATGACGCTGGTGCAGCAGGCGGGTACGACCAGGACGGAGTCGGGTCCGGCGGCTTTGAGCACGTAACGCAGACACAGGGAAGAGCTGCACCCCGCGCAGGCGGACGTGCACTTATAGAGATACTCCTCCTTTGGAATCGCTGACAAATTGGTTACACTCCTCGCGTTTATATTTGTCATAGATTGTAATGAGGGTTTTTGCGATCCGTTCCCGGGGACCCGGTGGCCTTCCCGGGGAATGCCCGGCCGGAATGAAGAATGCGTCGAAGAACAGGCCCGGGGCGGCGTCCGGTTGAACCGGACACCTGCGTGCCCCGGCACTCACTTTCGTTCAGTCCCCGGCGTTCTGTCCCGGGGCGCGCCTCCTGCGCGCCATTTCCGGGCGAAACAGCCGCCGGATCAGGCCTGCGCAGCATTTCAGGCAGAACGGCGTGAAGAACCAGGCTCCCATCTCCATGAGGGGGAAGAGACCTTTGCGGCGTATCCGGTAACGGTAACTCTCGAGGTTCATCTTCATGTAGACCGGCGCGATCTCCTCAAACCACCTGCTTCTGGTGAGCCTGCCTTCGGCGACCGGCCGCGAGATCTCGGAAAGGAAGTTCAGGATCTCCTCACCCATCAGCCCCTCGGCGGGACGGGGTATGAAGTCGTCATCGATGATGAGCGGCGCCGTCTCATGCGTCCCGACGACGCCGTTCTTCTGCAGGTCGACCGAGAGCATGATCGCCTCCCGCGAGATGTTATGGGGCCAGCGCGGTTCGAACTGGAACATGCCGAGCGAATAGGCAATGAGGCCCCCGTGGTAGCGTTCGATCGCCTGCATGGTATGGGAGTGATGCCCGAGGATCAGGGTGGCCCCTGCATCGATGAGCCGGTGGGCAAGGTCGATCTGCTCGGGAGAAGGGTAGTAGGCCATCTCCGTCCCCCAGTGCAGCGAGACGGCAATGTGGTCGCACCGGCCTTTGAGCGATGCGATATCCTTGAGGATGTCCTCCTCGATCAGCCGGTTGACCGAGACCTCGCGCGATATGGCGAGTTTGCCGATCGTATAACCTGCAAACCCGATCGAGACGCCGTTCTTCTCGAGGATGACCGGTTCCTGCCGGTCTTCGGTCGCCGAGCCGCCAATGGCGACGACGCCCCGTCTCTCGAGTGCCTTCAGGGTGTTCCTGAATCCCTCGGCACCGAGGTCGCCGGAGTGGTTGTTTGCGACGCTCATGACGTCGAACCCGGCCTCCTTCAGGTGCCGGGCCGCATCCGGGCATGTGAAGATCACGTGGTGCTTTTCTGCGGGTTCTCCCGTATCCGAGAGGGTGGTCTCCAGGTTCCCGAAGAGGACGTCCTTCCCTTCAAGAAGGTGACGGACTCTCCCGAACGGGTATTGATAGTTCGCCGTCCGAACCCATATGTCTCCTACTGCAATTAACCTGAGTTTTTGCATGTTTCTCACACCGAAATGCCCGCGTGACCCAGCGGGAGTTCCTGTATCAGGAACTGGTACTTACCGCGCCGGGTGCGGGGAATCTCATCGACGAAGCAGATAGTGACGTCCACGTCGCCGTCGAATTTTCTGTCGAGTTCCCGGAGGATGCGTTCCGTGTCACGGTCGCTGTACCCGGGTTTTCTCACGATTCGTAGCAGAGCCTCTCCCTCCTTCTCCTGGTGAAACTGGAACTGTGCGACGTTGTCGAAGATGTCGGAGTGCATGTTTACCGCGGTCATCGATATGAACCGGCGGTTCTTCGTCACGATGAATTCCTGGAGCCTCCCCTCGACCCGCTCGAGCATCGGGTAGGCACGGCCGCAGGTGCAGGAGTCCGCCCCGAGAACCGCGACGTCCATGGTGCGGTACCGGATGAGAGGGCAGATGGGGTTTATGAGGCCGGTCGTGACCACCTCGCCCATGGCCCCCGGGCCCTTAACCGGCCGGCCGTCCCTCCCGATCAGTTCGACGATCCCGTATTCGGGGAAGATGTGATAGTGGGTGCTCTCCTCGCACTCCCCGGCAAGCACCGTCTGCTCGGAGTTGCCGTACCAGGAGAAGACGCGGCAGCCGAAGACCTCCTCGAGCAGGTCGCGCTGCCAGGGGTAGAGGTTCTCCGACCCGCAGAGGATGGCCCTGACGGTCGGGAACGGCTCGATCCCGTGCTCCTGCATGTATCGTGCTAGGATCGTCGCCACCGAGGGATACGCCTGGATGAACCGTGGCTTGAACCTCTTGATCCGGTCGATGTAGGCGGGAAGCGTCTCCTCGGTCATGTGATGGGAGGACATCAGCAGCCACCGGCCAAAGAGGGTCTTCTTCCAGAAGACGCCGTCTTTAGCAGACCCGACGATGTAGCCCCGGAGGACGACGCAGCGGTCGGCGAACCGGTAGCCGACGCGGTCCCACTGGGTCTTCATGAACGCCCATTCCCGGGCACGGGAGACCCCTTTCTCGTAGTAGAAGCCGACCGGGATCCCGGTGGAGCCGCCGGTGGTGACGTACTCGAAGGCAGACTCCGGGTAGTTCCGGGCTTTCAGGTCGGGGAGGTTGTTCTGGAGGTCCTCCCGGGTCAGGAACGGGAGGAGTTCGAGTTCCTCCGGGCCCCGGATGTCCTCCGGGACGAGACCGCGCTCCTGAAAGACCCGGCGGTAGTAAGGGACATTCTCGTAGGCGTGGTCGAGCAGGCGCGCGAGCGCCTGCGCCTGGTAGGCCGCGAGTTCTTCCCGGTTCCATTGCCGGGATTCCCGGAGGAGGGTGTAGGTCTTAATGTATGCAGAGTATGCGGGGAGGATGCACAGCGCCCTCGCGGTCACAGAATTCTCAAGCCGGAAAGCCCGCAATCCCCGATGATTCATCCGCACACCCATCGGAGTGCTCATACCCATACTTTGCATTAAACGTTTTGCTCACAGTAGGGCTGGACGGCACCGGCAGCACCATGAAGACGACCGGCTTCCCCGGACACCCGGCAGGTTCAGAAGAAGTTCTCGGAGTACGGGATCGCGATCAGATCCCGGTCGGATGCACGGCAAAAGTGTTTCAGGAACTCAGGAAAGAGATTTTTTTCCGGGATGATCACCCAGATGTCGGCATATGCACCCGAACCGTTGCCCTCCCATGAGCGGAACGAAACGTCGTCCATGGCGAGGAGGCGGAGTGCGACCATGCCCCTACCTCACGTGCTCCGGTATATAAAGATTTCCTGTCAGCGAGGCCGGGCTCGCCGCCCGGGTGGGGTGGCTGCGCCCGGCCCCGTGGCGACCGGCTGCGCGTTCCGGCGAAACCTCGGAAAGGTATATATGAATCCGGGGGATGATTAGAGGTCGCCGAGCCGCAGACTGCATGACAGCACCGGAGTGACGGAAGGGATGACAGCGATCAGAGTCGGGGACCGGGATACCTGGGATGCCTTCATCGACGAGAGCCCTTCGGGCCTCCTCTTTCATAAGTGGGACTACCTGCACCTGACGGCAAAACACACGAAGAGCACGCTCCTTGCCTACGCGATCTATAAGGGAGACGAACCACTCTGTGTATTCCCGCTCTTCTGGAAGCGGGTGCACGGCATCAACGCTGTTTTTTCACCACCGCCTCTCACGGTGATTCCCCACCTCGGGTGCGTGACGAGCGGGAAGTTCGGGTCGCTCAAGCGGAGCAAGAAAGAATCCCTTCTCGGGCAGATCGCGGAGGAGATTCGCGCGGAGCTCCTCGATCTCTCGCCGAACTACCTCTCGATAGCCTTCGTCCCGGGCTTTCACGATATACGCCACTACCTCTGGGATCGGTGCGATGCACGGGTCCGGTATACCTACACCATCGATCTGGAACGGCCGCTCGAGGATATCTGGAACAACCTCCACTACAAACTCCGCAGCAAGCTGAAGAAGGAAGCGAAAACAGGTCTCCGGCTGGAGAGATCCAGCGATGTCTCCACGCTCCATGCGCTCATCTCCGATCGTTACCGCGACCCGTCGCTCGACATCCCGCCGATCAGGCGCGACTACCTCGAGGATCTCGTGCGTGCCTACCCGGACCGGATAGGGGTCTACACACTCTACGATGCAGAGGACGAGGTCGCGGCCGTGGTGGCCGCCCAGGAGTACAAGCGGTTCCTGCTCTGGATGGGAACGCCGAAGATCGAGAGCGCTCACGCGGGGAACGAGTATCTCCAGTGGCTCCTGATCCGGCATGCACATGCCGAAGGCTACCGGACGTTCGAGAACATGGGTGCGAACAACCCCGATCTGGCCTTCTTCAAATCGAAGTTCAACCCCGATCTTGCGATGTACTTTGAGATCGAGAAGAAAGACACCTTCGGCGCGTTTTCCGAGTGGGCATACCGCTCCTTTGTGAAACGGTTGATGATGGCGACCGGCAGGGTTTAGGGTTTGCTGTCTCTCCCCCACGGCACCGGGCGAGATATGTTATCTCAAAAATCACTGTTCGGGACTCCCGATGCC
>NZ_JMIO01000071.1 GCF_000691865.1 Methanoculleus sp. MH98A
GTCGGCCTCTCGAAGAACTTCGTTCTTCTCATGCTCCTGCTCGAAGACGCTTCCGCGTCTTCTTAAGCTCCGGACGTTGTCCGTCGCACCCTTCGACCAGTCGCACTCCCCAATGGCGATGTCCATCACGGTCCACTGCACGGGGAGAACCTGGGGAAGAACCGTACACGGCTTTCTGTGGATATCCTCACGCACTGCCCCCGCCCCTTGGGGCGGGGGAGGAGGCCGAAGGCGCGGGGTGGGCTATCGATAGAGCCTTACGCGATAGAGACAGGGGAGGGGGATGCTCCCCCTCCCCGTCAGCCCCACCCCTCTACGGCGATATTCGGTGGAAAGCCGTGAACGGGGATGTGTGGTCGAAGGAAGGGTCAATGTCGATTAACTGTTCGAAGTGCGGTATGCCCCTGTAAAGCGAACTGGCATTGCGTTGACAGACGCACGCCACTCTCACATCCCCGTCCTCGTAACGTGCGGGCAGGGGGAGCGTGGTTTTAATCTCTCCCCCGGTCAAACGGTACAGACAGGACTGTTGATATAATGCGTTCGGATCAGATTCGGCAGGGCCGTCTTGCCGGCGAGCGGTCGGGCGATCTCGAGCACTTTCTTGCATCGATGGACGCCGACCGCTGGATTGCAAGGGCGGACCTCCTCGTGGATATGGCGCACCTCCTCGGGCTCTCGCGGCAGGGGATCATCGACGAGGCCCCGGCACGTGCGCTGATGGCGGCGCTCCTCGATCTCTACGACCACGGACTCCCGGAGGAGGCGTTCGACGAGCGGTTCGAGGACGTCCACGCGGGCAAGGAGGCCTACCTCATCGACCGGGTGGGCGAGGACTTCGGCGGCCGCCTCCACATGGGCCGGTCCCGCAACGATGAAGTCGCGACCTGCATCAGGATTCGGTTAAAAGAGGAGATCCTCGCGCTCGTTCGGTCGCTCGCCGATCTCCGGGCGACCCTGCTCGACGTCGCCGCCGGCCATACGGAGACGGTGATGCCGGGCTTCACCCACCTCCAGCACGCCCAGCCCACGACGCTGGCCCACTACCTCCTCGCCTACGAGCAGGCCTTCTCCCGCGATACGGCCCGGCTGCGGGAGGCGTATGCCCGGGTGGACGCCTCGCCGCTCGGTTCGGCGGCGTTCGCCTCGACCGGCTTTCCCCTCGACCGCGCCTACACCGCGACCCTCCTCGGCTTCTCCCGACCGGCGGGAAATAGCATGGACGCGGTCGCAGCACGGGACTTCGCCATCGAGGTGCTCTCTGACGCCTCCATCTGCATGGCGACGGCGAGCCGGCTCTGCGAGGAGCTCGTCCTCTGGAGCACGGCGTTCGTCGGGTTCGTCCGGCTCGACGACGCCTACTGCTCCTCCTCCTCGATCATGCCCCAGAAGAAGAACCCGGACGTAGCGGAGATCATGCGGGCGAAGGCCGGATCGGTCGCAGGCTCGCTTACCGCGGCGATCACGATCACGAAGGGCCTTCCCATGAGTTACAACCGCGACCTCCAGGAACTGACGGTGCACCTCTGGCGCGGCGTGGAGGCCGCGAGACAGAGCATCCCGCTTCTTTCCGGGATGTTCGGGTCTGCTACGTTCGATACGGAACGGATGGCCGCCGAGGCGGGGAGAGGGTTCTCCACCGCGACGGAACTCGCCGACGTCCTCGTCCGGGATTACGGGCTCCCCTTCCGCACCGCCCACCGGATCGTCGGGCGGGCGGTCAGGCACGGGTCGCTCGACCTCGCAACACTCGATGCCGCCGCCCGCGAAGCGGCCGACCTCTCGGTCATGGAACTGGGGCTGACCCGGGAGAAGATCGACGCCGTCCTCGACCCCCGGCACGCGGTTTCGGTCAGGAGCATCGTCGGCGGTCCGGCGCCCGTGGCGGTTGCCATTCAGATCGACGAGCAGAAAGAACTCCTTGCCCGCGACGCGGCCTGGGCCGAGGAGACGGATTCAGCACTATCGAGCGCATTCGAAGACCTTATCCTTGAAGCACGGAGGTTTGCAGCATAATGGAGAGACTCGAGACCGGTGACCTGGTGCGGTACGTAAACGGCGGAACCGCGCTCACCGGCACCTACATTGCCGAACGGGACGGTATGGCCGTCGTCAAACTGGAGAGCGGCTACAACATCGGGACGTCGCTTGAGAAGATCGAGTTCGTCGAGCGCCCGGCCCGGCAGCCGGCGGCAGGCGCGGGTGTCGTCGTCCAGGACCCCGACCTCCCGGAACTCGCCATCATCTCCACCGGCGGGACGATCGCGAGCAGGGTGGACTACCGGACCGGTGCGGTGATGAGCCAGTTCTCGGCAAGCGATATCCTGCGGGCGATCCCGGAACTCGGGGATATCGCCCGCTACCGCGACCGCCAGATCGCAAGCATTCTCTCCGAGAACATGCAGCCGGCGCTCTGGCGGGAACTCGCCCGGGCGATTTACGACGAGATCCGGGCCGGCGTTGCCGGGGTGATCGTCACCCACGGCACCGACACGATGGCCTACTCGGCCGCGGCGGTCAGGTTCATGCTTAAAACCCCGGTGCCGGTCGTCTTCGTCGGGTCGCAGCGGTCCGCCGACCGCCCGAGTTCCGACAACGCCATGAACGCCCTCTGCAGCGCCGCCGTCGCCGCCGGCGATCTCGGCGAGGTGGTGGTGGTGATGCACGCGACGACGAACGACGACCGTTGCGCCGTCCACCGGGCGACGAGAGTCCGCAAAATGCACACCTCCCGGCGTGACGCCTTCCAGAGCACAGGCATGGAGCCGCTCGGCTACGTCGACTATCCCTCGCTCTCCGTCACCCTTTCGGACGAGGCGGTCCGGCGGGGAACCGAAGAGCCCGAACTCCGCGATAACCTCGAGGAGCGCTGCGCCCTCGTCCACTTCTACCCCGGGATGCCTCCCGCGGTCCTCGACGCCTTCGAGGGCTATGCCGGCCTGGTCATATCGGGGACGGGGCTCGGGCACGTGGCGACCGATTGGATCCCGCGGCTCCGGGAGATGATCGAGGACGGGACGGCCGTCGTCATGACATCGCAGTGCCTGCACGGCCGGGTCTGCGACCGGGTCTACAACACGGGAAGGGACCTGCTATCCGCCGGCGTCATCGAGGGCGAGGATATGCTTCCCGAGGCGGCGCTCGTCAAATTGATGTGGGTGCTCGGGAACGAGCCGGACCCCGAACGGGCAAGGGTGCTGATGCAGACCGATCTTGCTGGCGAGATCCGGCGGAGGTCGATATGATGGATTACGAGAAACTCGGCCTCAAGGCCGGTATTGAGATTCACCAGCAGCTCGACACCGCCGAGAAGCTCTTCTGCCGGTGCCCGACCACCCTCAGGGATGCCTCCGAGCGAACCGGTGAGTTTCACCGCTACCTCCGGGCGACGGAGAGCGAGCTCGGGGAGATCGACCGGGCGGCGCGCGAGGAGATGAAACTCGTCCGGAAGTTCCGCTACTATACCTACGACACGGTCTGCCTGGTGGAGCACGACGAGGAGCCCCCGGCCCCGATGAACCCCGAGGCGCTCGAGATCTGCCTCACGATAGCAAAGATGCTTGAGATGACCCCGGTCGAGCAGGTGCACACGATGCGTAAGCTCGTCATCGACGGCTCGAACACCAGCGGGTTCCAGCGGACGGCGCTCGTCGCGCTCTCCGGCGCCCTTCCCGGCGGCTGCCGGGTCGAGACGATCTGCCTGGAGGAGGAGGCGGCGCAGCGGGTGGAGGACGAGACCTTCTCCCTCGACCGCCTGGGGATCCCGCTCATCGAGATCACCACCGCCCCCTGCATGCACACCCCCGAAGCCGTCCAGGAGGTCGCGGGGCATATCGGGATGGTGCTCCGCTCCACCGGCCGGGTGAAGCGCGGGCTCGGGACGATCCGCCAGGACATCAACGTCTCCATCGCCGACGGCGCCCGGGTGGAGATCAAGGGTGTTCAGGACCTCGATCTCATCGCCGAGGTGGTGCGCCGCGAGGCCGAGCGGCAGACGAATCTTCTCGCCATCCGGGACGAACTCCGTGAGAGGGGCGCCCGGGTCGATCACACCGTCGTCGACGTCACCGCCCTCTTTGCCGGGACTGCGTCCTCTATCCTGAAGAAGGCAAAGGCCATCCTCGCGGTCCGGCTCTGCGGGTTCGCGGGCCTCGTCGGGAGGGTGATCCAGCCCGGAAGGCGGCTCGGGAGCGAGATGTCGGACTACGCGAAGAAATGCGGCGTCGGCGGGATCTTCCATACCGACGAGCTCCCTGCCTACGGTGTCACGGCAGAAGAGGTGGCGCGCCTGCGTGAGTTCGTCGGCGCCGCGGAGGAAGACTGCGTCGCCATCGTGGCAGCAACCCGGCAGCGCGCCGGGTGTGCCGCCGAGCAGGTGATGATCCGCGCCGAGATGGCCATCTCCGGCGTTCCCGAGGAAACCCGGAAGATGCTCGAGGAAGGGAGCACGGCCTACATGCGTCCGCTCCCGGGAGCCGCCCGGATGTACCCCGAGACCGACGTCTTCGAGGTCGCGATCGGTGACGCCCTCTGGGAGAGCATCGCGGTTCCCGAACTCCTCACCGGCCGGGCGGAACGGTTTGTCCGGGAGTTCGGGCTCGACGAAGGGCTGGCGCGGCAGGTGGCGTTCTCCGAGCGATTGGCGCTCTTCGAGAAGGCGGTCTCCGCCGGAGTCCGCCCCACTCTTGCTGCGCGGACGCTGCTCGGCACCTGCCGGGAGCTCGCCCGCGACGGTGTCGACGTCGCCCGGGTGAGCGAGGAGGAGATCCTCGCCCTCCTCTCGGCCGTCGAGGCCGGGCGGGCGGCAAAGGAAGCGATCCCCGACCTTCTGGCCGAACTCGCGCGGACCGCCGGAGGCGCAGGGACTCCCGGAGAACGGGTGGACGCGGCCATCGAGACGATGGGGCCCGCCGTCTCGCAGGCGGACGTGGAGGAGATCGTGCGCCGTATCGTTGCCGAGCGCGAGGCGTTCGCCCGGGAGAAGGGTATGGGCGCGCTCGGCCCCCTGATGGGCGTCGTCATGCAGGAACTCCGCGGGAGCGTCGACGGGAAGGTCATCAGCGAGACCCTCCGGCGCGAGCTCCAGCGGTTACTCTCCTGACCCCCGGCCCGGGACCGTCCCGGCCGGGTTACTTTTATCACCGGATCGGTGCATAAATATAAAGGAGTTTTATCATGGGAAAGACAGGCAGTGTTCAGTGGGCCCAGGTCAAGGGCGTCAAGGGGCAGATTCGGCTCGTCCCTGCACGTGAAGGCGAAGTGAAGAAACCCGGCCCAAACCAGCGGTTCAAGCCTGCAGCGGCCATCCAGAAGCGGGCGAGCAGGGAAGGACAGGACCAGCGCCGCGGCCCCGCCCGTCGCGGCGGACGCGGCGGCCGGGGCAGGGGAGCAGGCGGCTCGACCATGGACGTGCGGGTACGCCGGGGCATACGCCGCGCGAAGGTTTCGGCTCTCGGGACCAAGCAGAAATCGAGATAAGCCGTCCCCCTCTTCTCCTTCAATACTTTTTATACTTGAGAGTTCCAGTATGTGGTATGGATCTCAAAACCGCCATCAGGACCTATCAGTTTGCCGAACGGGCGAAATCCGAGCTGATTGTGGGGTCGCAGCTGACGACAGCCCTGATCCAGTTTCCGCTCCAGGAGAAGCCCGGCGGGAAACGGATGCTTGTGATGGTGCTCGAGTCGATCCGCTCGGAACTCGAGTTCGCGTATGGCGATACGGAACTTTCCGAGTTTAAGAAGGCCATCGATCACCTCAACGAGGCGATCAGCCTGACAGAGAGCATGGAACTGGGTGCCGCGTCGGAGCGGATGAGCAGGGCCGTCAGCGCCTCCACGACCGCAGCCCAGGCCGCATGGGATACGCTCAAAGAGCATGAACTCCTCTGATTTCCTCCGTTTCCTGAGAGCACGGTCGTCGGTACGGGAATACTCCGGGGAGCCGCTTGAAGAAGAGGATATCGACTACATCCTCGCCTGCGCGAGTACGGCGCCGAGCGCCGGTAACCGCGAAGCCTGGGACGTCGTCGTCGTCACCGACGACGATATCAGGCTGGAACTCGCGTCGGCGGCCCTCGAGCAGGTGCACATCCGGGAGGCCCCGACGGTCTTCGTGGTCTGCGCGAACTACGTCCGGTCGATGTCGCACTACGGGGAGCGGGGGATCCTCTACGCGCTCGAGGACGCCACGATCGCCTGCACCTACATGATGCTTGCCGCCCACGCCCGCGGCCTCCACTCGTGCTGGACGGGGGCGTTCGAGGAAGATGAGGTTCGCGAGGTTCTTGGCCTCCCGCAGCACCTCCGTCCCGTCGCGCTTCTCGCGGTCGGGAAGGGGACGCCGCTGCTCGAGCCCATGGAGCGGATGCCCATCAAGGAGCACGTGCACCGCGAGATTTGGTAGGATTAACATTTTCGGAGAGAATATGCCGGATTATTTGGTTACGCTTGAATCAGCGTGGATAATTAAAGACGTCAAGTCTATGGACGACGCCGTGAGCATCGCGATCAGCGAGGCCGGCAAAAGGCTCAACCCCTCGGCGAAGTTCGTGGAGATCGAGGCGGGGATGATCGCCTGTCCCTTCTGCGAGGGGGAGTTGAACACCGCTCTCGTGGTCGCCGCCACCGCCCTCGTCGGGCTCGTGCTGCAGATGAAGGTCTTCCGTGCGGAGTCCGAAGAGCACGCGGCCAGGATAGCGAAGTCGGTCGTCGGGAAAGCGCTTCACGACGTGCCGCTGAAAGTCCAGGAAGTGCAGGAGTTATGATCTCAGTCGTCGGGCATACCGCCGTCGACCATCTCTTCCGGGTGCCGAAACTCCCCGGGCGGCACAACTCGACCTACATCACCGATCACGAGGTCTACTTCGGCGGCGGGGCGGCGAACATCGCGGCCGGGATTGCGATGCTCGGCGAGCGGTGCCGGCTGGTCTCTCTGGTCGGCGGCGACTTCCCGGGCAGCGACTACGATCGGTGGCTGCACAGCCTCGAGATCGTGCAGGACTTCACCCAGGTGAAGGATGCCCGGACCGCGACCGCGTACGTCTTCACCGACGACGACGGCGACCAGGAGACCTTCTTCGAGTGGGGCGCGTCGACCGCGTTCTCCCGCTCAGAGGCTCCCGCTCTCGATTTCGTCCACATGGCGACGGCCGACCCCGACTTCAACGTCCGGGTGGCCCAGAAGAGCAAATTCGCCTCTTTCGACCCGGGACAGGATCTCCTCCGCTACACGCGGGATCAACTCGAGATCATCCTCGCGAACGTCGATATCCTCTTCTCGAACAACCACGAGATGGACCGGATGTGCGATATGCTGGGGTTGGAGCGCTCCGCACTCGTCGCGTCGATCCCGATGACGGTCACGACCCGGGGGGCGGAGGGGAGCATCCTCTGCGTGGACGGCGAGGAGTACCACGTTCCGGCCGTCGCGGTCGAGGCCGTCGACCCCACCGGTGCCGGCGACGGCTACCGTGCCGGGTTCCTCACGGCGTTTTGGAGGGGCTACGCCCCGCTCGATTGTTGCCGCGTCGGCGCGGTGGTCTCGTCCTTCGTCGTCGAGCGGCCGGGCACCCAGACGAACCTCCCCGACTGGGAGCGGATGCTTGCGCGGTATCGGAAGGTCTTTGACGAGCCCGGCGAAATTATTGTCTGAATTATGGGAAATACAGCGCTGATGGCCGGCATTGTTATGCCGGCTGCCGTGTCCGGCCCGAGAGCACCCGGAGGGGCCTGATGGAGTCCGGCCCCGACGTGCGCGTCGAGCGGCTCACCCGGTACATCTTCTCCGCCCCGTCCTGGCCGCGGTCGCTTGGGATCATCGTGGTGCTCGGGCTCGCCATCGACATAGCCACCTACCGGCCCGGGACCGAGTTTTTCCTGGTCGGCACCCTCGGGTTTTCGGTTCCGGCACTGCTCGCCTTCCTGCTGACCGTGCCGCTGGTGGGTGTCTTCGGCCGGCACATCACCTGGAACCGGTCGGCTCTGCTCGCTCTGGCTTGCACGGTTCTTACGGTGATCCTGAGCCTTTCGCCGGTTCTCCTCTTTGGCCGTGGGCTCTTTCCGACGCTCTATGCGATCGCGCTCGGCCTGATCTTCGGCCTCCGGCTGCTGGTCCTCGTAGCCGTGGCCGACTACCGGATCAGCCGGATGGCTCTTCCCGCGTTTACCCAGAGCGCGGCTGCCATAGCGGTCGGAGCCTGGTTCTTCACCCCCGGATTCGTTCCCTACGCCCTTCTCCTCCAGGCGGTCTTCGGGCTGGTCTTCGTCTTCCTGATCTGGCTGATCGAGCGGCCGCTGAAGCGGGCGTTCCAGATCAGCGGGCTCAACTTCCTCAATACCTTCATCGCCCACCTGACCGACGGCTCGAAGAACATGGAGGACTTCTTCCGAGAGATCGGCGAGGAGGTCTATGTCCCCGAGGTTTCGCTCTTCTTCTCCCGGGACTCCGGAGAAGACGCCATCTTCACCGTCCCGAACGTCCACCCCGGCCCGATGGGCGACGTGGGCGGCGGAAACCTCCCCCGGATACTCCACGATGCGTTTCCCGAGGAGACGCTGGTCGCCCACGGCTGCGCCACCCACGATTTCAACCTGGTCTCGGAGAGCGAGATTGAAAAGATCGCCCGCGCCGTGGAGGCGTCCCGGGAGGGGCTCGCCTTCTCCGCAGTCGCGAGCCGTCCTGTCCGGGTCGAATCGGGCTCGGTCTCGATCCTCTGCCAGCGGTTCGGGGACGCCCTCCTGATGGTGAGCACCCGGTCGCCGGAGCGGACGGAGGATCTCGACTACTCGGTCGGGATGGCGATCATGGCCGAGGGCAGGTGTGCTTTCTCGCAGGTCGCGTTCGTGGACGCTCACAACTGCATGACCAGCGTGGGCTCCCCGGTCCTCCCGGCGACGCGGATCGCAACGGAGTACATCGCCGCCGCACGCGAAGGGTTCCGGGTCGCGCGGGACCTGCCTCTTGAGCCCCTCGCGATCGGGGTCTCCCACGTCCGGGTTCCGTTCACCCGCGAGCAGGGGTTCGGGTCGCTCGGGGTGCAGGCGCTGGTGACGGAGGTCGAGGGGAAGCGGGCGGCCTACGTCCTGATCGACGGGAACAACGTGGCCCGGGGTGTCCGGGAGCAGCTGCGGGCGGTGGTGCTCGACCATGCGGACGAGGGGGAGATCATGACGACCGACACGCACACGGTGAACACGATCAGCGGAAAGAACCCGGTCGGCTACGCGGTGCCGCCGGAGGAGATCGTCCCCTACATCGAGCAGGCGGTCAGGGAGGCGTTCGCCGACCTCTCGGGGGCCCGCGTGGGGGCGGCGACGGCCTCGTGCGAGGGGATCACGGTCTTCGGGTCGCAGCGGGTCTCGCAGCTCGCGAGCACCGTGAACGCGATGCTTGCGTTCATCGCCCCGCTGAGTTTCATGATTCTCGTGCTCGCGTTCCTGCTCTCGGTCTTTGCTTACATCATGCTGCAGTAGGATACCCGGCATCTTTTCTTTTGAGGCGCTCAATACTGGTTATATGGAGTACCGGTTTTCTTCCCGGATGGGGCGGGTTCCGGAGTCGTTCCTCAAGGAACTCTTCCGGGTCTCGGGCGCCCCCGGGGTGATATCGTTTGCCGGCGGCCTGCCGGGCTCGGCATACATCGATGTTACGGGGATCCGGGAGGCGGCCCGCGAGGTCTTTTCCGAAGAGGGGCGGACGGCGCTGCAGTACACGACGACGGACGGCTACCTGCCGCTCCGGGAGTTCATCGCCGATCGTTACCGGCGAAGACTCGGTCTCCCGGCGACTCCCGAGGAGATCCAGATCGTGAACGGTTCCCAGCAGTGCCTGGATCTGGTCGCGAAGATCTTCCTCGATCCCGGCGACGCCGTCGGGATGGAGCGACCGGGCTACCTCGGGGCGATCGAGGCCTTCTCCCTCTACGAGCCGGATTTTTATTCGGTTCCCCTGGAGGAGGACGGGCCGGATCTCGTGGCGTTCGAGTCGCTCATCCGGGATCGTGCGCCGAAGTTCTTTTACGGCATCCCGAACTCGCAGAACCCCTCGGGGAGAACCTACTCGGAAGGGAAGCGGCGGGCCGTCGCGGAGATCCTCGAGGGGACGGATACGATCTTTTACGAGGACGACGCTTTCGGGGAGCTCTTCTTCGACGGGAAGCCACGGCTGCCGGTGAAGCGCCACCTCCCGGAGCAGACGCTGATGTCGGGGTCGTTTTCGAAGATCGTCGCACCCGGGATGCGGATCGGCTGGATATACGCGCCGGCGCCGGTCCTCCGGCAGTTCAACGTCGCGAAGCAGGCGGCCGACCTCCACTCGAACTTCCTCTGCCAGGTGATCCTGCACCGCTACCTCGCGACCCACGATCTCGACGCCCACGTCGCCCGGGTCTCTGCGGTCTACGGCGAGCATTGCCGGCTGATGTGCGACCTCCTCGACGACCTGATGCCGCCGGGCACGACCCACACCAGCCCCGAGGGCGGGATGTTCATGACGGCGGCCCTGCCGGACGGCGTCTCGTCGATGGAGGTCTTCCGCGAGGGCGTGCACGAGGGCGTCGCGGTCCTTCCCGGGGTGCCGTTCTACGTCGACGGCGGCGGGGAGGATACGATCCGGCTGAACTTCTCGGCGGCGGGCGAGGAGGAGATCGCGGAGGGGATGCACCGGCTGGCGAGAGTGGTGCGGCGGCTGGCGTGAGGGCGGCTACCGGCGATTCGTCATGCTCCACGCCACGAGCCAGCACCCGATCATGACGAGCAGCCCGTGGGCGATCCGGACCGCCGGAGGCGTGAAGAACTGCGGGAGGAAGAGCGCGAAGCCGAGCGCGAGAGGAATGCCGCTCCACTGGGCGAAGATGCCCGAGCGCCGGATCGCGGCTGCGAAGAGGATGCTGCCTGCCGCAAGAGCGAGAAGTCCGGCCGCGAAGAGCCAGACGCCTTCCCCGAACCGGATCGCGTCCGTGAGCGTTACCAGAAGATCGACGCTGTTCTGCTGGAGTGTTTCCCGGCCCACGGCGGCGAGCGCAAACGTCTCGGCCCCGTAGTAGGGGAGGGTCAGCCCGACGCCGGCCCAGGTCAGGACGAGCGCCGCGAGAGCCCGGGGTTCGGCCCTTGTCTCGCGCAGGATGCCGTAGAGGCCGAGCAGCCCCAGCACGAGCAGGATGAACCCGACCATGGCGAGCGTGTGCGAGATGAGCCATGCGGGAGAGGCGAATGCCCCGGCGCCGGCAAGGGACGCTTCGTCGGTGTACGGCCGGATCGCTGGGTACGCGAAGAAGCAGACGCCTGCAACCGCGAGCGAGAGCGCCGCAAGGAGTGTTCTGGTCATCGGTTTGCCTCCGGGTCTGTATCGGACGGTCAATTATCCGGGCAGGCAGGGTCGGCCTGAGTCGGGACCCCGCTCCACCTGCACGAGCATCAGCACCGCGGGCTCGTCGCCCACCGTTCCCGAACGGTGGCCCCTGCGCCCCCGATGGTCAGGCCGGGTGTTCTGGTCGTTCCCGAACGAGAGTTCCCCCGGCCCCATCTCCACGCGGGTGCCGTCCATGGTCTCGACGAACCAGCGCCCCGAGAGCGGCACGATCCACTGCGGCTCCGGGAACTCGCGCCACTCGCCGACCCAGCCCGCGGGGAGGACGAGGACGACGACGCGGCGAGCCGGATCGGTGAGCCTGTCGATCCACGACGGCGCGGCACCGCTCGATATGCTCGCGAACGCGAAGTCGCTCATCCGGCAGCAGTCCTGGCGGCTCACGCCGTTTTTGTCGGTCCGGACGTGCCAGTAGGGCACTTCGGGACTGTCCGGGCCGCTATTCTGCGATTTACGATCTGCTTCCATTCTGCCCTCTGTTATTTCGGGATCTCTCTGAACGCATAACGATATCGTGCTCAGATTCGGGGCCGCCCTCAAATATCTTTTGGCACCTGCGTGCAAACCCGGGCGGCCGGATGCAGGACAGGCGCTGGCCGGGGAGTTCCGGCAGCTGCTTTGAAATAGTGCCGCGTTCGTGAAGGGTTGCCATGGAACCTGAGTCACGTCGAACGGCCGGCATACTCCTGGTCGTCCTGCCGGCCGTCATATACGGCGGCGTCAGCATCCTCTCGCTGCTGACGAGCGATCCCGCCTATATGGAGAACCCCTTGCGGGAGGCCCTCTGGCGGGCCGGGCACGGGCACGCGGGCGTCGTCCTCGTGCTCGCGCTCGTGGCGCTCCGGTACGTTGACGAGGCGAACCTTTCGGACGGGTGGAAACGGGTCGCACGGGAGGCGATCCCGTTCTCCGCGATCCTGCTGCCGCTCGGCTTCTTCCTCTCCGTCCTCGATCCGGGGGCGACGGAGCCGAATGCGCTGATCTACTCGTGTATGCCGGAGCGGTGCTCCTCGCCGTGGGGCTCCTGGTACTCGGGATCGGGCTTATCAGGACGCGTGTGGGGTAGGCGGCCGAACATCCGGGGGTTGCGGCGGGGAGGGGTTGCCGGACTCGGTTTTTTTCGAAGGCTCCCCCGGGCGTCGGACTTAATACCTGCGGTCGACAATAGGTACTGGTTCTCTTCGAGCGAGGGTAGCCAAGCCCGGCCAACGGCGCCGGACTTAAGATCCGGTCCCGAAGGGGTCCGTGGGTTCGAATCCCACCCCTCGCACTTCATTTCTCACGTCTACCGGTGCTGAAGACTTCCAGTGGGCATGTCCCGCGGGATCTGGTTTTTATTATTAGGTGCGCTGTGAGACTTTATTTGCCATCTTTTCAAAGACTATAGGGCGCTATTATCAGTATCAAGATCGAACCAAAAAAATGAGATCTTGCTGCTTGGGACCCGTTTCGATAAGGTATTACTTTGACACCCTCGAAAGGAGGGTTTTTTTCATACTCTCTGAATCGAGTGAGTATTCTTTAATCATGGATTGTATCCCCTCTGGGGATATGGTAGTGAATGGAACACCTGAAATGGACTTATAGAAATCCCTGATGTTATTTTTTAACAGTTCAAGTTTTTCTGGTTGGAGGGAGTAAAGTTGTTTGGTAGAAAATGCATCCTCCTTGAATTTATTTGATGGATGAATTATAATGGGAATATTCTCGAAATTTTCGTATTTCCCTTCAAACCATCCAATACTGGTATTCATTTGACCCGCTTCTGATTTTGAAATGCCCCTCTGTGCGGTAACTCCATTTTTGCATTCGATAATCCAGTAGTGAGTGTCATCAATTTGCCACAAA
>NZ_JMIO01000072.1 GCF_000691865.1 Methanoculleus sp. MH98A
GCGATACCGCGTATTGTCGCGGACCTGCGGTACTCTTGCGACCACGGACGGAGAATGAGCATGGAGATAGAACTACGTGGACTGACCGGTGAGAGCAGATGACAGCGGAACGGGTCTTCACCGTGGCCCAAAAAGAGTTCACCGACCAGATCACGGGCTGGCGGTTCCTGGTGATCCTTGCCCTCTTCCTCACCATCGCCATGGTGGGGACGTACAGCGGGGTCGTGAGCTACGAGAGAGAACTGGATAGGTACTCGGAGCAACTGGCCGCGATGGATAACCAGAATGACGGACCGGCCGGGATGATGCCCGCAAAACCCCCGGTTGAGGGCGTTTACTCCTCGATGTTCCGGACGCTGGTCTCCTACGGGGGCCTCCTTGCCATCGCCGTCGGGTCCGGCCTGGTCTCCGGGGAGAAGGAGTCCCGGTCGCTCAAGAGTCTTCTCTCCCACCCGGTCTACCGCGACGAGATCATCAACGGCAAGGCGCTCGGGGGCGTCGCGCTGCTCGCCCTCGTCGTCGGGAGCGTGCTCGCTATATCCACCGCGCTCCTCCTCGTCTTCTCGATCGTGCCCTCCCCCGGCGATCTCTGGATGATCCTGACCTATGCCGGCGTCATCCTCCTCTTCCTCGTCACGTTCTTCTCCATCGCGCTCGCCCTCTCCACCCTCTGCCGGGAGAGCGGCAGCGCCCTGCTCCTCTCCGTGGTCGTCTTCATCCTCCTCGTCTTCCTGGCCCCCTACGCCACCACGCATATCGGGATGGCCTTCATGATGGAGGAGCCCGATCCGGCGGCATACGGCGGGGATATCTCTTCGGAAGAATTCCAGGCAGCGATCACGGCGTATTACGGTCAGTTTGACCTTATCCAGAGCATCGGAAACCTCGCATCACCGCAGATGGCGACCAACGCCCTCATCCAGGGGATCGCCAACGCCCCGACATCGGGGGCGACCCTTGAGGATACGCTCGGCGAGATATGGTCGAGCGTGGTGGCGCTGATCCTCTACCCCACCGTCTTCTTCGCCGTCGCGTACACGCGGTTCATGCGGATGGACATCCGGTGACCACGCCCGGGAGGGAGCGGGACCGAGTATGGAGCCCCGGCACTCCCGGTGCCAGCCGGGACCCTCTCCGGTTCCGTGGGCCGTGCAGGATGTATCCAGCCTTCCGCTTTCCGAAGAAGACAGCGAACATGTAGAGAGAAGTGAGAGAAAAGGTAAATATTCCAACGTAGAGGTAGCAGTGCGGATGCCGGCATCAGGCATTCGCATAAGTCGCGGGGCCACACATCCGCGGTTCACGACAGGATGATGGGCCCCGCATGCCCGGAGGCGAAAAGAAGGTTATTATTACCTCTACTTATAGGTACGTCCTTTCCCCCTCCGGCACCGTAACAAGGAGGAAGCAGAAGATGAAAACAAGAAACGGATCTATCACGGCCTGGGCGGTACTGGCACTGGTTGTACTGGCTTCCGTCGGTGCGGTTTCCGCAGCCCAGGCTCAAAGTCAGGAGAGCATTGAAGTCGGAACCGAGGATACCGGCGACATCGGAATTCTGGCCGTAGAAGAACTGGGAGTCATGTATACAGACGGCGACGCCGATACGGCAAGCGTGACGACGTACGGACCCATAACCGTTCCGCCCGGGTACAACACCTTCAAAGCGAAGTACTACAACTCCAATGACGAAGACAACGACGGGCAGGGAGCACTCTACCGTCTGACGGTCTACGATGCTCAGGGTATGGCGCACACTAAACAAATAAAGGTGGACTGGGCGACCAGCGGGACAATCGAAGTGAGTTTTGATTCGCGGGGCACTGGTGATGCCTACTACGAACTCTGGTGCGAGACGCACGATTGGCTCGACACAACGAAAGCAACGGACATAGGCACCGGGGACCTCGACTATGTCTGAAGGGGGTGCATCCCCTAGGAATGCACCTATTTTTTGAAACGGTGATCCGATTGAGCGAAAAAGTAATGTGCAGCATCATCCTGACGCTGGGCCTTGCCATCCTCCTCGGGTACGGGCTCGTATCGTATGCCGCGGAGGACATCGTCGTGAACGCCACCACCTCCGGCGGCAAGATCCTCTTTCAGGATAACGACTCCCACGGCGTCTATCTCCTCGGCAGGGCCTGGGCTGATTTCGGAAGCAACGCAACGTTCTCAAACGTGACCCCTTCGATCGAGACGGGGACGGGAAGAAGCGTCTTTCTTGTCACATGCGACAACGCCCGAGGAAATGAACTCAGCAGGACCCGGACGGCCGTCTTCACCCTGACGGTCTGGAACCCTGCAGGGGTGCCCCACAGCACCACCCGGGAATTCCGGGGGATCTGCTCCGAAACGCTGAGCGTAGATTGCACTCCGTTTGAACCCGGAGAGGGGCGGTTCGAGGTCACAACGACCATCCGCGAGAGGCAGCTGAACCTCCCGGCGGTCTTCGGCCGCTGATACCCGCGACTTCCAGGCCACCCATTGATAAACAGCGAACTTTGCCCGTCGGGACGAATCGGATGGCCGTGGGACTATGTGTCCCGGCCCCCACATAGTGTCAGAGCGATAACGGGCACTGGCTGCTCCTCTTCAACCGACTGAGACCCGACGTGTAGACAATCATGACAGAGAACATTTATAGGGTGACGTTGACCACTCATCGATTAATACCGGAACCCAGGCCCGGCAAACGGCGGGGCGGGTGAGTACCGTCGTCCGGGAGAAGAGAACATGTCGACAGAGACGCCCTCAGAAACCACCTTCACCGGCCCCCGCCGGGTCTTTCAGCGCCTCAATGAAAAGTCGTTACGCGACGATCTCGTATTCTATTTCGCGATCGTCGCAGTCGCATCAGTCCTATTCATGATGCTACCCCTCCTTACGGGAGAGGAGCTGAAGATTGACGGAATACACCGGTTCTGGTTTATTGGGGCAGACATCCCTGTCACCCTGACACAGGGCCTGATAACCGGGGCCGTCGCCCTCCTCGCCGTCAGCCTCGTCGAGCACTTCTTTCTGCTCTTCGTCGACGTCCACCGCGAGTTCGAGAAGACGATGAAATCGGTGGTTTATGCTCTCTCGCCGCTCATCCTCTTCTCCTGGGCGGTCCTCCTGGAAGTCCCGTTTGCCGGCCTGCTCCTCCTCGCCTGGTTCTGCCTCTCGACCTACTTCGGCGTGTGGATATTCCACGAGAAGTCAAGGACCGGGCCGTCTTCGTCGCTCTTGCGACGGGCGTGGTGCTCGCGTTCTACCTCCATCGGTGGATCGTCGGCCCCTGGCTGGCCCTCTAACGGTTCCGCACCGGCCGGAACGGGGATACGGTCGTTTACCCGGAGAAAAGGGCTCTTCGAGCGGCTCAGTACTCGAACCGCTCGAACACCTCACGGAGTTCTTCCGCAGTCCGGACGTCCCGCCTCAGGCTGATCGCGCCCCCGTTCTCCTCGAGCGACGCATCGAGAGCAGCGGGAGCGTCCGCGACCGAGAGAGGAAGAGCATTGCAGCAGGCATAGCCATAACAGCCCATGATACGGAAGAGTTTGTAGGCGTCCGGCGCTTCGAGGTTGTTCTCCTTCAGCAGTTTGCTGTCCGAGAAGATGCTGTGGGCGTCCCCGTCCGCAACAATGGTGGTGTTGAGCACGACGACCCGGTCCGCCAGGTAAGAGACGGCGTTGACGTCGTGCATGGCGACGATGGTGGTGATCCCCTTCTCCCGGTTCAGCCGGTTGATCAGGTCGATGAGGAGGGCCCGGTTCTTCGGATCGAGGTTTGCGGTCGGTTCGTCGAGGACGAGAATCCTGGGCTCCATGGAGAGAACCGCCGCCAGCGCGGCGCGCTTCTTCTCGCCGTAACTCATGTGGTGGGGAACGCGGTCCTCAAATCCGGAGAGTCCGACGGTTTTAAGGGCCTCCCTGACGCGCCGGTCGACCTCGTCCCGCGAAAGCCCCATGTTGATCGGGCCGAACGCCACATCGTCATAGAGGGTGGGCATGAAGAGCTGGTCGTCGGGGTCCTGGAAGACGACGCCGACCTTCTGTATGCGCTCCTCGATCGGCATGGACCGGACGCTCTCGCCGAAGACGAGCACGTTGTCCAGGGGGCTCTTGATGGAGCCGTTCAGGTGGAGGAAGAGCGTCGTCTTCCCGGCCCCGTTCTGCCCGACGATCGCGAGCCGCTCGCCCTCATGCACCGTAAGGGAGACATCCTCGAGCGATACGGTGCCGTCCGGGTACTGATGGGTGAGGTGTCGAATCGTCACGGCTTCGTTCATAGCGCCACCAGCGGATAGACCTGCAGTCCCCCGGCGATGCCGATGAGGAGGAGGCAGGCGAAACAGTCGGCTGCGGTGATCGAGAAGGGGGCGACGGTGATCGGCTTTCCGCAATACCCTCTCGCCACCATGCCGCGATAGACCCTCTCAGCCCTCTCGTAACTCTTCACCAGCAGCATACCGACAAGGTTCCCGATGATGGAGAGCCCGTACCTGTTCGGCCGCAACGTGTAGCCTTTCGCCCGCATCGCGCTCCAGATGCTGAGAAATTCGTCCATCATGACATATATGTAGCGATAGGTAAAGAACAGCATCTGGACGATGACCCCCGGAACCCGCAACAGCGAGAGCGCCCGAAGCGTCGCCTCAATGCGCTGCGTTCCAAGGAGCGTGAGGACGAGCACGATCGCCGCGACGGCCCTGATCGTTATGAGAACCGCATACGACAGACCCTCCTCCGTAAAAGCAACCGGACCTGCCGACCAGATAGGGGTTCCGGGGACGGTAAGCGGCATCAGAAGAAGGATCGGGAGGACGAAGACCAGGATTGGCGTCGAGCGCTGCAGGACGAACCGCACCGGCAGACGCGAGAGGATCAGGATCAGCAGGGCTACCGCAAGCGCCAGGAGCGCGGCGGGAATATTTCCGACGAAGACCGCAGAAAAGATGAGGACGGTGAACGACAGGATCTTGATCCGCGGCTCAAGCCTGTGGATCGGAGAGTCCAGCCATGCGTACTTATCGATGTCCGGGTAGCGCATGAGTCACCGTACTCATCCGGAGCGGGTCACTCCGGGCCCCTGTTCTGCATCTTTGCCGAGTAGATCATCGCGATGCCGGCAAGCCCGAGCAGGTAGCCGAACCCGGCGATGATCCGCGCTATAAGCGGGAGTTCCGCACTCTCCGATCCCGTCGAGGTCCCGGATTCAAGGTCGAGGTCGATCTCTGCCCGGTGTCCCGTCTGCTCGACGAGGATACGGTACTCCGTCACCCTCCATTCGGGTTCGAACGAATAGAAGCCCAGTTCGTCGGTTACGTCCTCGATGTAGACCTCTTCTTCACCGTCCCGGACGGCATAGATGGTAATATCGGCATCGGCCATGGGGGCTCCCCCTTCGTACCATGCCCGGATCATGACCTCGTCCTCTACATCGCCCGTCATGAACGCACCGGCAAAGGCCCTGTGCGCCGATACGGGGGCGATGCATGCGGTAGAGAGGAGGATGACGAGCAGACCGAGCAGCAGTATGTTTCTCTTCATTTTTTCTCTCCTTTGAGTGGAATAGGAAGTAATTCGGGTTTTACCCGTACGAGGTACCCGACCACCGCCCCCGTCACGATTGCTTCGGCAACGGCGATCGGGAGATGGGCACCGGCGAGAAGCCCGGCTACCGCAAAGAACTGGTCTCCCGAGACGACGAGGACCAGCACCAGCAGGACTACCGTGAGAAGGACGCCGAGCCCTCCGCAGACCCCGCCGATCGCGGGGAGCGGGATTCCTCGCTTTGAGCCGGCCAGGAAGGCCAGGTAGCAGATGAGGGCGGGTATGCCTACGTTCACGGTGTTGATCCCGATGACCGTGATGCCGCCGTGCTGGAAGAGCAGCGCCTGCAGTGTGAGCCCGATGAAGAGGGCGAGGTAACTGAGCGGCCCGAGCACGACGCCGACGAGCCCGTTCAAGATCAGGTGGGCGCTTGAGGGCGGGATATCGATGTGGATGAGCGAAGCGACGAAGAATGCTCCCGCCATCACCGAGAGTTTCGGGATCTCTCTGGCGATATCGCCGTTTTTGGCCGCCCACCGGAGTGTTCCGGCCAGCAGGATGATGGTGATCACCCACCCGGCGACGATCACCGGCATGGGCAGAACGCCGTCTGATATGTGCATGGATGCTACTCTCCTGATACTGGTTTGAATTCCAGAGAACGGCTATCGCTGAGAATAAAGGGACCAAAGGGAGAATTCCCCCCTGCATGCCCTTACCTCCTGCGTGCGGCATATGCAACCGCAGCAAGTCCGCCGAGGGCTGCAACCGCGCCAAATCCGGGGCTCTTCGCGGGTGAAGAGGGTGCCGGTGCGGCGGTCCCTGCGTCAAGGGCTGCAACGAGCGCTTCCGTGCTCCTGACCAGATTCTTTGCGTCACGCTCCGCCTGATGAGTGGTGTCGTGGACGCTCTCCGCGTTCGTTTTGTGAGATGCGGGTACAATCTCTTCCAGTTCGTGGACATTCTCGTGCTGGGCTGTCAGAAGTGCCGTGTAATTCCCGGCATTCACGCCGATATCGGCGACAACTCCATCAATTGCAGCCCGGTTGGTCACCGGATCGGCGACCAGGGTCTGGAGTTCGAGGGCATCGTCCTGGATGTGCTCCGCAATGTGCTCGAGTTCGTGCGAAGCCATATGGATCGGCTTCGATACCAGTTTTATCTCATCGGAGACGTTTGCATCCCTGTTGATGACCTTGGTCTCTTCGAGAATGGTCGTCGCATCATCGTACAGAGCGTCTGCAAGCTCGATGATCCCGGCGACCTCGGCCTCGATTGTCTCCTGGCTTGCCGATGCCGGCATGCAGACGAGTGCAAACAGAAACAGTGCCGCGGCACATGCTTTGAGAACTTTTCCATCGTGGTTCATGCAAATACACCGTGTTAGATTGTAATTAGTCCAGATAAGGTACATTTGTTTAAACTTAAAATAATTTGTTATTCGTCGACAGGGCTTCTTCGATCAAAAAACACGCTTAACCTGCACCTTATCCTCAATGAACCGGCGAAACCGTTTTTCCGGCGATAATACCTGCATGTTCTGAGGGAGGGGTATCGCCCTGCATGACGGGATCCGCGGGACCGTATGTCCCGGCCGTTTGCAGCCCGCCCCATGAGCAGAATGGGTTGACTCACCCCGACGTGTAGAGGATCGTGACAGAAATCGTATATAGTAAGAAGGTAACTTCTCAGGAA